>CANRPP010000015.1 GCA_947632545.1 uncultured Bacilli bacterium
TTATCAAAGTTCAATTTTTAAAAATTGCATAAGAAAACCTCTAGAAAAATTCTAGGGGTTTGTCTACACTCTGAAGAATAGTTTTCTATTCTTATTTAACTATTTGTGAAGCTTCAAGTCTTAATTTTTTATTTAGAATGCTACCTTGATATTCATTACCTGCATTATAATCCATCCATACTTGAAGAGTATATGTTACTTCATCTCCTATATTAAGAGTACCACTATCTAATTTTTTATATTCTTTAGATTCATTATCACTTGTTAATTCTTTTGTTTCTAAATCTGATACAAGTCCTATTTTATCATCACTATTTTCTTTTTGTAATCTATATTTAACAATAGAATCACTCATTCTAGTTTTTCCTTCTTCTATTGCTTCATCACCTAAATATATTTCATAAGTATTATCAGTATCTCCATCATTAGTTATTTTAAATTTATATACTGTAGTTTGATTTTTTCCTTCTTCATCTGTCATAGGATAGGCATTTTTAATGTTAATTCCATCACTTAGATTTTCATCTAATTTCATTGATATATCTCCTACTATTATAGTATTTCGTTTGTTTCCTGTTTTTGTTAAAGTTAACCATGCATAAGCTGAACCTATTAATAAGATTATTAATAATATTATTACAACTATTAAAACTATTAATTTATTTTTTTTATCATTATTTTTTGTTTTAGTATGTTTACCCATATTATCACCTTATAAATATTTTATCAAAATAAAAAGTAGTATACAATACTCAAGATACTACTTTTACATCATTTTACTTCTTGTTTTTTTCTTGTTTTGGTAGTGCATCTTTTCTTGAAAAGTTTTGTCTACCTTTTTTATCAGGTCCTAAAGCTTTAACTATAATTTCATCACCTAGTGAAACAATATCTTCTGTTTTATCTACTCTTTCACGAGCAAGTTGTGAAATATGTACTAATCCTTCGCAACCTGGCCATAATTCTACAAAACAACCAAAATCTTCTATTTTTACTACTTTAGCTTCATAAATTTTACCTATTTCTACTTCTCTAGTAATATTTTTAATCATTTCAGCAGTTCTATCAATTACTTCTTGATCAGTGTGATAAATAATTACTCTTCCATCATCCTCTAAATCAACTTTTACAGCATTTATATTATTAACGTCATCTACATTTGAGGCTTCACATATAATTTTAGTAATCATTTCTCCACCTCGACCAATTACATCTCTTATTTTAGATGGATCAATTGTAAATATCATTGTTTTTGGTGCATATTTAGATACTTCTTTACGAGGTTCTTTTATTTGTTTTTCTATAACCTTTAAGATTTCAAGTCTTGCTTTTTTAGCTTGCGCTAATGCTTTTTTTAGAATTTCTTCTGTAATACCTTTTATTTTTATATCCATTTGTAAAGCACATATACCTTTTTTAGTACCTGCTACTTTAAAGTCCATATCTCCTAAATGATCTTCCATACCTTGAATATCTGTTAAAATTGTATAGTCATCATCTGCTGTTATTAATCCCATTGCAATTCCCGCAACTGGAGCTTTTATTGGAACTCCTGCAGCCATTAAAGACATACAACCTGCACAAATAGATGCTTGAGAAGATGAACCATTTGATTCTAGAATTTCACTAACTACACGAATTGTATATGGAAATTCTTCTTCAGATGGGATAACTTGAGCTAGAGCTTTTTCTCCTAGGGCACCATGTCCTATTTCACGTCTACCTGGGGCACCATATCTACCTGTTTCACCTACTGAAAATTGTGGGAAGTTATAGTGTAGCATAAATCTTTTTTGATCTTCTAAACTTAAGCCATCTAATATTTGATGTTCTCCTAAAGCACCCAATGTAGTTACTGATAGACTTTGTGTTTCTCCTCTTGTAAATAAAGCAGAACCATGTGTTCTTGGAAGTAGGTCTATATCAGTTGATAAAGGTCTTATCTCATCCATTTTTCTTCCATCAGCACGTTTCTTTTCTTTTACTACGATATTTCTAAATAATTTATATTCAATATCAGATAAAACCATATTTACTTTTACTTCAAGTTCTTTTAGTTCATCTTCTTTCATAGTATCTTGATTTTCAATTATATATTTATCTACTATTTTTTCTTTTAATTCATCTATTGCTGCATATTTTTTTAATTTATCTTTAATTCTTAAAGCCTTATCCATATCCTTTGTAGCAAGACTTTCTATTTCTTCACGTAATTCATGAGTAATTTCTAATTGCTCATATTCCATTTTTTCTTCACCAATCTCATCAATTATTTCTTCTTCAAATGCGATTAGTTTTTTTACTGCGTCATGTCCAAACATTAGAGCTTCTAACATTGTTTTTTCATCTACTTCTTTAGCACTAGATTCAACCATATTAATAGCGTCTTTAGTTCCTGCAACAGTTAAATCAATAGTAGATACTTCTAATTGTTCTGGAGTTGGATTTATAACAAACTCTCCATCAACACAACCTACTTTTACTCCTGCAATTGGTCCATTAAATGGAATTTTACTAATAGATACTGCAAGACTTGAACCTAACATAGCAGTAAGTTCTGGTGAGCAATCTTGATCTACTGATAAAACTGTATTTATGATTTGAACCTCATTTTTAAATCCTTCTGGAAATAATGGTCTCATAGGTCTATCAATCATTCTTGCTGCAAGTGTTGCATTATCTGTAGGTCTACCTTCTCTTTTAATAAATCCACCTGGAATTTTTCCAACTGAATATAATTTTTCTTGATAATTTACAGTTAATGGAAAAAAGTCAGATAATAGATTTACATTTTTATTAACTACAGTTGCAGTTAAAACTACAGTATCATTATATCTAACAAGTACTGCTCCCGTTGCTTGTTTAGCAAGTTCTCCATGTTCTACAATTATTTTTCTCCCATAAAAGTCTAATTCAAATTTTTGTTTTTTCTTCTTCATATTTTACTCCCTTTTCTAAAAAAAGAGACACTACTAATAAGAGTGTCTACTTTCTTAATCCTAATTTTTTGATAACTTCACGATATCTAGTAATATCTTTTTTAGCTAAATAGCTTAACATATTACGACGTTGTCCTACCTTTTTTAATAGACCACGTCTTGAATGATAATCATGAATATGTACTTTTAAATGTTCTGTTAGTTCTTTTATTTCTTCAGTTAAAATAGCTATTTGAACTTCTGCAGAACCAGTATCTTTTTTATCTCTAGCAAATTCTTTTACTATAGATGCTTTCTTTTCTTTTGTTAATGCCATATTAACACTTCCTTTCTTTATAATTCACTAAATTCCAAGTAAAAAGTCGGAAATTCTTTAAACTGAGAACCAGTAAACATTTATAATATACTAAATTTTTTTAATTTTGTCTAGTATTTTTTTATTTTCTACTTTTTATATATAATATATTAATACTACATTAACTTATTTTTTTCCACATTTTTAATACATTATTATCATTTTCGTATATTGCAATTAATTTATTATTTTTATAAATCATTAATACTTTATCCTTTATTTTATAATTATTTTTTATTCTAACTCCATTTGATACTAGTTTATATAGTTTATCATCTAAAATAATTTTAGGATAATCTAATATATCTATAATATTTAATATTTCAAATTTATTATTATAAATATCTTCTAAAGTATATGATTTATCAATAGAAAATTTACCTTGTTTTGTTCTAGTTAGACTACTCATTGTAAAATATTCATTAACACTTTCACCCATATCTTTTATTAAACTTCTAATATAAGTTCCTTTTGAGACTAAACATTTAAAACTAAAAGTATTATCAGATTCATTTAATAATTCAATCTCTTTTATAGTAACTTCTTTTTTAGGTAATTTAATATCTATATTATTTCTTGCATATTCATATAGTTTTTTACCATTTATTTTAACTGCAGAATATTTTGGTACTTCTTGCATATAAGTTTTTTTAAAATTTTTAATTATTTCATTATAATTAATTTTATTTGTAGGATATTTTTCTTTAATAACATTACCTGTTATATCTAAAGTATCAGTAAGTTTTCCTACATTGCAGCTTGCTATATACTCTTTTTCATATGATGTTAATAATTCCCCTAATTTTGTAGCTTTACCTATAGTTAGAACTAATACTCCTTCTGCCATAGGATCAAGTGTTCCTGTATGACCTATTTTTTTTATTCCTAATATTTTACTAACTTTATTTACAACATCACGAGAAGTCATACCTTTTTTTTTGTTAACTACTAATACTCCACTATAGTTATTTAAATATTCTTCTAAACATAAATTATTATCATATATAATTTTTGCAGGTATTTCTCCAACATATCTAATATGCCATAATTCATATGGATATCCAGTAATAGTTTCTTTATTTTTTGGATATCTTAAAATAAAACCAAATTTATATAAATATTTATGTATCTTTTTAAAAGTTTCTTCTTCTTTTTCT
Source organism: uncultured Bacilli bacterium (assembly GCA_947632545.1). Classification (GTDB taxonomy): domain Bacteria; phylum Bacillota_I; class Bacilli_A; order RF39; family UBA660; genus UMGS995. Next base: position 4,452 of record CANRPP010000015.1, read on the forward strand.
AAATCTTTATTCTCAATTAAAAATTTATTATCTTTTTTAATACTAATATCTATTGCAAGACCAGTATGATGTTCACTTGTTTTAGGTTTTGCTACTATGGAATTTGTATAGTCTATTCCATATTTTTTTACAAAATCGTTATATATATCTTGTTGTTCTTCAAAAGACCTATATGCAGAATCTATTCCTATTTCTATATTTAACTTATCTTTTATAAAGTCTTTTAATTTTATATAAGCATTATAAGTATTTTTTTCTATTTTAATTTTTTTATTTTCTATATTCAATATATCTGTTAGATCTATTCCATTATAAAAGGAATCTTTTATTAAAAATTCCTTATTTACTAAAGTTACATAATTCATATAAATCACCACTACTATTATTATAATAGATATTAAGTAAAAGATAAACTAATTTATTTTAAAATTAAATAATTTAATGTTGATTATAAAACAAACGTTTGTTATAATTTTATTGGGAACATTTAATAGTTGGGTGATTGCCAAACTTCATAATGAAGGGAGGCGATATAATGAACAAGAAGGATTTTTTAATTCTATCTTTAGTAATTCTTATCTTCCTATTAGTATTATTACTATTTATAGTTTTAATATAAAAAGAAAATCACCTAACTCAGCAATGATTTAGGTGAAACCAAAATTATATTGGCAACACTCAACATGCGACATTGAATGTTCCTTTTTATTTTATGCAAGAAATCCTTGACATATTCAATATATCATAAAAATAACTTTTTTACAAGATGTTTTCTAAAGAAATTTTAATTTAAATTAAGACAAATATCAGAAATAATAGCATTCATATATAATTAAACTCTATATCTTTTCAAACCTATATTTTTGTTCTACATCCTTATACTTTTTATGATCTACTTCTGAAAAAAACATATCAATAGGTCTTGCACAACAATGAGTTATATTTCCTACTTCATGATATATTACTAATTCTTCCCATGTTTCTGAATGATTTGCAATAGATATAATTTTATAATTTTTACCTTTAAAATGTCTAAATATAGTCGCATTTTTATTATCTTCTAGTATTGTAGTATATTTTATTTTTCTTCCATTTTTATTATATTCCATATAATTTTTCTCCTTAAAATAATGATAATTGATTTGATTCTGGTAAATCTTTTAATATTCCCATTTCTTCCATTTTATCGATTAATGACTTTGAAACTTTTCCTCTTAATTGGACATCTTCCATACTAATAAATGGTTGTTTATTTCTTTCTTCTACTATTTTATTTGCAACAGTATCTCCAAGTCCATCTATTGAATTAAATGGAGGATATATTTCGTTATCACTATTTACTAACCAAACTGTTGCATCACTTTTATATAAATCTACATTTAAAAATTTTATTCCACGAGCAGTTGCTTCTAGTGCTACTTTTAAACTTTCAGATTGTCCATTTTCTTTATTTGTTGCTTCATATCCTTTAGCTTGAATATCTAAAATTCTTTCTTTTATAGCATCATAACCTTTTATCATTGCTTCAATATCTACATCTGTTGCTTTTGATGTATACCATGATGAATAAAAGTATACGGGCATATGAACTTTATACCACGCTATTCTAAAAGCACTAATAACATAAGCTGCAGCATGAGCTTTTGGGAACATATATTTAATTTTAGCACAAGAGTTAATAAACCATTCTGGGATATTAGCATCTTCCATTATTTTTACATGTTCTTTCCATGCATCAGGTTCTTTTGATGCTTTTCCTTTACGAACAAATTCCATTATTTTAAAAGCTTTAATTGGTTCGACATCATGATACATCAAATAAACCATTATATCATCACGACAGCCAATTGTTTCAGAAAACGGAACTATATTATTTTTAATTAATTCTTGCGCATTACCAACCCATACATCAGTACCATGTGATAATCCTGATATTTTTACAAGTTCAGCAAAAGTTGTAGGTTTAGTATCTTCTACTAATTTTATAGTAAATGGTGTTCCAAATTCTGGTATTCCTAAAGTTCCTGTCTTACACATAATTTGGTCTGTTGTTACACCTAACGCTTTAGTTGATGTAAAAATACTCATAGTTTCTTTATCATCTAGTGGTACTTTCATTATGTCAGTATTAGATTGCATTTGAATTAATCTCAATTGTGTAGGATCAGAATGACCTAAAATATCTAGTTTTAATACATCTTGATCGATAGCATGGTAATCAAAATGGGTTGTTCTCCACTCTGCATTTATATCTTCTGCTGGAAATTGAAATGGTGTAAAGTCATATACATCCATATAATCAGGAATAACAACAATTCCTCCAGGATGTTGTCCTGTAGTTCTTTTAACACCTGTACAACCTAATGCAAGACGTTCTACTTCAGCAGTTCTTACATCTTCAATACCTTTTTCTTCTATATATCCTTTTACAAAACCAAAAGCTGTTTTATCTGCAACTGTACCAATAGTTCCTGCACGATATACATTATCTTCACCAAATAATACTTTAGTATAAGCATGAGCACTAGCTTGATTTAAATCTGAAAAATTTAAGTCTATATCAGGTACTTTATCTGCATTAAATCCTAAAAATGTAGCAAATGGCATATCTTGTCCATCTTTAATAAGTGGAATATTACAGTCAGGACACATTTTATCAGGAAGGTCAAATCCGGATGAGTATGTAGCTCCTAAAGAATTACCCTTTGAATCATTAAAGATACTCATTTTACATTTACTACAACGATAATGCGCAGGTAGTGGATTAACTTCTGTTATACCCATCATTGTAGCAACAAAACTAGAACCAACTGATCCACGTGAGCCAACTAGATAACCTTCATCGTTTGAATGTTTAACTAATCTTTGTGAAATCAAATAAATTGGATCAAAGCCTCCACCTATTATTCCTCCTAATGATTTATTAAGTTTTTTATCTAGATCTTCTTCACTTAATTTTTCTTCTGAACTATCTTTTATATGATTTTTTATTAATTCTTTAACTGCATCAAAACCTTTTAAAATAACACTATGTAATCTTGTAAATGCTTCTTTTTCTAATTTTTCTTCTTCTAATTTTTTACTTTTTAACTCTTCTTTTATAGTTTTTAAAACTATATCTCCATATAATTCTGTTGCAATTCGCTCTTCTATATAATATGGAAGAGGATTTCCATACCAAGCTTCTGCTTTATTATAAACTAAATCTGTTACAACTCTAGGACAATCTAAATAACTTTTACCATCATCACTTTTTATTCTTGGAGAAAAAGGAATACCTCCTGTATCAATAATAACTTCTATGATATCAACCATATCTGCTATTTTATTTGGATTTTCTATTACTAGACGATTTATTAATTCTTTATCTTCTAAAAAGCTAAAATCTTCTAACATTTCTTCTGTTGTTCTAAAATGATTTGATGGAATATTTTTTATATTTTTTCTTGCTAATGGATGTCTTCCCCCACCTGGTACTTTTTGATTAACAATTATTTCTCTATAAATTTTATCTTCTCTTTTTATATGATGAACATCACCAGTTGCCACTATATATTTACCGGCATCTTCTGTTACTCTAATTATTTTTTCCAAGTGAGCGGCTACTTCTACTTTTGTTCCAAAATCTCCACTTTGAATTAAATGATCATAACATTCTATTGGTTGTACTTCAACATAATCATAAAATCTAATGATATTTGAAAGTTCATCTTCACTTTTACTTCTGGCTTCTATAAAGACTTCACTTTCATAACAACCACTACCTATTAATAAACCTTCTCTATTTTTTTCTACTTCACTACGTAATATTCTTGGTGTTTTATATAAATATTTTGTATTAGCAAGTGATATTAGTTTAAATAAATTTTTTAATCCTGTTTTATTTTTTACTAAAATATTTATATGATAACTACGTCCATATTTATGAATTTCATTGCGTGATACTAACTCATCTAATTGATCCATATTTTCTATATGTCTATTATCAAGTTTTTCTAACATTTTATGGAATACTAAAGCTGTACCTTCTGCATCATAATCTCCTCTATGATGTGCCTCTTCATCCCATGGAATGTTATATCTTTTAACTAATGCAGATAAGGAATGTCTTGCATAATTATTATCTAGAGTACGTGATAATTCTAATGTATCGATAACAGGATTTGTAAATTCTCCTAAATTATATTTTTTATAGGCCATTTCTAAAAATGAAACATCAAATTTAGCATTATGGGCAACCATTGGTAAATCTTTAAACCACTCTACAAATCTTTTTACAGCATTTTCTTCAGTATCTTTTCCTTCTAGCATCTCATCTGTAATATTAGTAACATCTATTATTTTTTGTGGAAGTTTTCTACCTGGATTAATTAATTCATCATATTTTTCAATAATTTTACCATTACAGATTTTAACTGCACCTATTTCTATAATAGAATCAGCACCACCTGCATTAAATCCTGTTGTTTCAAAGTCAAATACAACATAAGTTTGCGCTAACATATTTTTATTATTAGGTCTTAATACAATATTTACTGAATCATCTATTAAAGTTAATTCTGTACCATAAATTGCTTTAAAAGGTTCTTCACCTTCTTCTAATTTTTTATTATGTGAAGTTACAAAATTAAAAATATGTGGAAAAGCTTGACATCCATTATGATCTGTTATTGCAATTGCTTTATGTCCCCATTTAAGTGCTTGTTTTAATAAATCAACTTCATCACAAAGACCATCCATTTGACTCATTTTAGTATGAGCATGTAATTCTACTCTTTTTACAGGATTATTATCCTTAACTTCTTCTATCTCTTTTTCTATTTTTATAATATCAGTCGCTCTAGCATTTAAAACTAATTCTTTTGAATACTTATCATTTATAGTTTTACCTTTTATTCTTACCCAAGTACCTTCTTTAAATTCCTTTTTCAAACTATTATATTCGTCTATATCTCTTACAAAAATTTTACAATAAATACTATCTGAATAATCAGTTATTTTTAAGGTAATTATTTTAAAATCAGTTCTACTAGATTCAAAATAATCTACACCAAATATATAAGCTTCTACTAAAATATTATCATCTTCACCTATAATAGTTTTTATTTTTATAGGTTCTTCTTCTAATAAATTAATATTTTTTCTTCTTTTATAAAAACTTTTACTAGAGTTTTTTTCTTCTTTTTTAGTTTCTTTATTAATATCTATATTTGTACTTTCTTCTAATTCTTTTTTAATATCTTCTAAAATATTTTCTTCTTTTCTAATTATTATATTTATATCATCTTCATAAGAAAATCTTTTATAAAAATTATTTATTTTATCAAGACAATTATTTAGTTTTTCTTCTTCTATTTTATTAGATACTACTAATACTAATTTATCATTTTCTACTTTTAATGCATCACTATATATTTCTAATACACCTAAATCTTTTTTTAATAGTTCTAATAAATATGGATAATAATTTAATAAATATGTATTATCTTTATTTTTAATATTATATATAATATTAAATTCTTTAGTATTTTTATCTATCTTCTTAACTTCTTTATCTAATTTTTTTACTACTTCTATAGGTATATAATTATCATTATCAATAAATATAGTCCATAAAGATTTTTTACTACTAACAATTATTTTTTTTAATACTGCATCTTTAAAATATTCATACATGTTAGTATCAAAATCTATTTTATCAAGTAATAATTTTATTTTTTCTTCCATAATTATATCACCCCCAGATGTTATTAAATAATTTCTAATTCATCTATTTTTACAATATTTTTTTGATTTCTAATACAAAAATCTATAAATTCATATAAGTTTAATTTTCTTAATTGTACTTCATTAGTATATTTTGATAAGTCATACGCTATATTATCTCTACTCATATATTTAAGCATATCACTTTTATCTACACCTAAATACATTAACCAATATGGGTATATTTGTTTTTTTAAATATTTTAAAGTATTATCTCCACTTAAGTAATGTGTAATTTTAGTAAGTCTTGTTGCAAATTCATTTATTATTGCTAATTCAACTATGGCATCTACTATATCTTTATATTCTTCTCTATAATCTTTTAATTCTTTTTTTACTATTTCAAAAACTAAATTAATTATAGAGTTATATGGATTACTACTATCAAATCTTTTTCCCCAAACTATAGTATTTACTTTAGAGCCTTTTACTTTCTCACTATCTACTATATCTAATTTTTCACATACAACTAAAACATTATATAATTTTATATCAAATCTCAATATATCTTTTAATTCTTTAACTGCAGTTTTTTTATTTTCATCCCATTTTTCTAGTAATTTAACTCTAAATTTTTCAGTATCTTTCTTTATTTTTTCATATCCTTTATTTTCCATAATTATATTATATATAGTATCATCATCAGGTATAAAATTTTTAGGATCTTTTAATATCTTTAAATTATCTTTAAATGTATTATTATATTGATCTTTATAATTAATCCAAATCTTTTGTTTTAAACTATGAAGACTTTCAGAAATAGAAGCTTGGAATAATAAATTCCATATTAATACATAATCATTTACCATAAATTTTAAATTCATATATTACACATCCTTACTACATATATAAATATATCATAAATAGAAAAAGTTTTAAATATTTTTAATTCAAAATATTATTTTAATAAAGAAAAAAGACCTATTATAGGTCAAATATTACATTACATTTTTTAAATATATTTCTACACCTTTAGAATTATTATCTAATGTAATTTTATCTGCTACTGATTTTACTTTTTTTGAAGCATTTTCTACAGCAACTCCACATTTTGATTTCTTTAATAATTCAATATCACTTAAATCATAACCAAAAGATATAACATCAGCCATTTTTAATTTTAATTTATTAATAATAAATTCTACTGCCATATATTTACTAACTAATTTATTAGTTATTTCTATATAATATTTATTATCTTTAGAAGTAATATTTATATTTATATTTAAATTTAGTAAATTAATCTCTTTTAAAGTCTTATCTAAATCTTTTTTATTTCTAAAACATAAATCTATTTTATATATATTATTTTTATTATCTTCTAATATATCTAAATCGTCTACTTTTAATATATTATTATCATTTGTTATAAAGATATCAGTTTTTTTATAATATTCTTTTATAATTTTATTAATTATTCTAATACCAATATTTTTTTTATAAATACATTTATTTTTTACTGCATCATAAACATATGCCCCATTAGATGATACTATATAATCTATAAAGGGAAAATCTCTATTATAGTATAAAATATTTGTTAAATCTTTATTTGTTGTAACTATAAATTTTAATCCTTTTCTTCTTAATTCATCAAGTAATATTATAGTACTTATTGGTATTTCTTCATCACTATTAATTAATGTATTTGAAAAATTGCTTACAATTACTTTATACATCATACTTCTCCTTAATTCTTATAAATAATATTAAATAAATTAATGATAAGGTATATCCTGCTGCTACATCTGAAAAATAATGCACTCCTAAATATATTCTACTAATTCCTATTAAAAGTATCAAGATACTAAGTAAAGATATTCCTAAATATTTAATATATTTATTTTTTACCCTCTTATAAATTAAATATATTAAATAACCATATAATCCCATGGATATCATAGCGTGACCACTAGGATAACTATATTCTCCTATTTTTATTAATCTTAAAATATTTGGTCTATTTCTTCTAATTAAAACTTTAAAAATACAATTAATTATTCTAATAACTATTAAATTAAATACTATATATATTCCATTTTTACCTCTATATATAATTAATAATATTAAAGAAAAAATAACTATGAATTTAATATTAGATAGTTTTGTTATAGTTTTAAAAAAATATGTTAGTCTATCACTTTTAAAACTTATTATAAAATTATAAATATAATTATCTATAGGTATAATTTTATTTGATAATACTAATATTGTTATAGTAATAAATATTGTAATTAAACATATTAATAATATATTTTTTTTCATATTATCACCTACTAAATTATATCATAAAAAAAGTAGTTTTATTCAACTACATTTTTTGAATTATAAAATATGTTACAACAAATAAAACTGCGAGTAAAATTATTAATAATATTAATTTAATAACTAATGGAACTTTACTTTCTTCATATTCTTCATCATCAAAATCAAAGTCTTTATCTGATAAATCCATCGATTTAGTATAAAATGATTTATCTAGATCTTTCATTATATCATCAGTTGTATCTATTATTTCATTTTTAGCTTTATTTATTTTAGATATATCTTCTTTATCTAGTACTACATTAGATAATTCTATTTCTTTTTCTTCTTTTTTAGTTTCTTGTTTATCCTTTTTTTCATATTCTTTAGGATCAACTCTATCCATTACATTTGTTGCCATTAAATCACTTAATAGATCAACTCCTGTTTCTTTGGATATTTCTCCAGCTAGAGTCTTTGAAGTTATAGTATCTATTAAATTTCTTAATTCACTATCATCAGGTTTATTTCTTTCTAATTTATCTTTTCTATATCGTTCTAATTCTTCTTTATTTAGTGACGCTAGAATATTATAATTAGTATTTTTTAGTTTTCTTTTTTCTTCTAATTCATCTTTATCTTTTCTATTTTCACGAGCTTTTTCTAAAACACTATTAATATCATAAACTCTATTTTCATGATCTTTATACAAATAATTAAATTCATCTAAATCTTTTTGTGCTTTAGGTCTTCTATCTACATTACCATATTCTCTTATTGTTTTATAACCTTCTCTAGTATTATTATTTCTTCTAGCATCATCTAGTGAGAATGCATCTATTTTACTAACATCTGTAAAGTTTGTATAACTGGTATTATTTCCAATATTTTTATATAAATTTTTATTTTTATTAGAGCGGCTGTATACTTCATGATCTGTATTATCGATATTTCTATATCGATCCATTCTACTTTTCATAATATCACCTTCACTACTATTATTCCTATTATAAGGATAACATATATAATTAAATTAATTAAGTTTTTTAATAAATGTCATTTTTTCTTTACGTAAAGAATATTTTTAGTTATAATGAGTTTGAGGAGGAAGTAATTATAATGAAGGTTAAAGTTAATAGTGATGCTTGTATTGGATGTGGAGCTTGTACTGCTATCGCACCAGAAGTATTTGAGCTTAATGATGAAGGTTTATCTACTTGTATTGTAGATGAAGTAGATAAAGATAATGAAGAAAATGTTAAAGAAGCAATTGAATCTTGCCCTACAGGAGCAATTGTAGAAGAATAATATAAAAAGTGGTTATTTAGCCACTTTATTTTTTTTTATAGAATAAATAATTGCAACTTCTTTAGGAGTTAATCTTCTATATGAACCTGATTTTAATTTATCTAAAGTAAATATACCCACTCTTTCTCTTTTTAATTTTAATACTTCAAAGCCTACTTTTTCAAACATTTTTTTAACTTGATGATTTCTTCCTTCATGGATTACTATTTCTACAGTTGAAGTATTATTGGTAGTATTTACTTTTCTTAATTTAACACGACATTTTTCACATTTTCTTCCATCAATTACAACACCATTTTTTAATTTATTAATAGCATCTCCTTTAATAATACCTCTTATTTTTGCAATATATACTTTATCTATTTTATCATTTGGATGCATTAAAATATTAGAAAATTCTCCATCATTAGTTAAAAGTAAAACTCCTGTTGTATCATAATCAAGTCTTCCTATTGGAAATATTCTTTTATCAGTATTTATTAAATCAACTACTGTTTTTCTATTTTTATCATCACTTACTGCAGATATAACTCCACGTGGTTTATTTAATAAATAGTATTCTTTTTCTTCTTTTTTTAATAATTCTTTATCTATAATAATTTCTTCTGTACCATTTACTTTAGTACCTAACTCTGTTACTATTTTTCCATTTACCGATACTTTTCCACTTTTAATTAATTCTTCTGCTTTTCTTCTAGAAGTATAACCTGATTCCGCTATAAACTTTTGTAAACGTTCCATTATATCACCACTGCTTTATTATATTTTATCTTATTTTATATAATTTAGCAATTATTTAAATTTCATATTATAAAATCTGAACCTTTATAGTTACTTATCATACTATATTTATAAAGGAGTGTTTTTTATGAATAATTATTGTTCTAATAATATGTGTTATAGAAATTACCAAATTCCTAATAGTAGTAATAATTCAAATTATAGAAATTCTACTAGTCCTATTTACAATTCAACTAATGAATTATATAACTCAAATTATATACCTAGTAATGTTTATATGAGTCCTACACCAACTGGTGATGATAGATTCTTTATTGCACCATTTTTAGTAGGTGGACTAGCAGGAACTGCATTGGGTTATGGTATAGCAAATAATAACAATAATAATGGAGGATACTATATGCCACCTCCACCAATATACTATTATCCACAACCTGCACCATACACATATAATAATTACTATTACTAAAAGGAATTTATTTTCCTTTTTTTATATGGTAGTTTTATTATAACTTGAGTAAATTTATTTTTAACAGATGAATATTTTATACTACCTCCATGTAATTCAATAATTTCTTTTGATAAAGCAACTCCTAGTCCTGTTCCTTTTTCTTTTGTTGTATAAAACATTTCTGATACTCTAGATAAAGTCTTTTTATCCATACCCATTCCATTATCTTTTATATTTATAGTTATATACTCTCTTCCTTTTAAAACTTCAATATTTATAAATTTATATTTTTTTCTCTTATCTTTAGCTTCTATACTATTTTTAAATATATTTACAAGTACCTGTTTCATTCTATTATAATCTAGTTCCATATAAATTTCATCATCTGGTATTTCAAATTCTACTTTTACTCCTTCTTTTTTAAATATAGGTTTTAATACATCACAACTATCTTCTAATAATACATATATGTCAACTTCTTCTTTATTTATCTTTACTTTAGTATAATCTAAAAAGTCATCCATAAGTATTAAAGTTCTAGCAATTTGGTCTTTTATAATTTCAACATACTTTTCAGTTTTATCTATATCTTTATAATCAATCATATCTAAATAACCTTTACATACTGCGATAGGATTTTTAATTTCATGGGTTATTTTAAATAGTGATTCTCTTAATGATTTTTCTTTTTCTAATTCATTAATTACATTATTTAGATCAATTAATTCTTCAACTTTAGTTAAAATACAAAGACATAAATATGCATTAAAAGTAAATATAGTCATAGTTATAAATAAATCTATAAAATTATTTACAATATTATTTTGAGCATTAATTATAAAAAAGGTCTGTAAAGATAATGTAAAACTTTTTATAGTTACAAAAGTAGTTATTATAGCTGTTTTAGAATTTTTATTTTTATGAGTAATATAATTACATATTAAAAAATACATTGTATATTCTATTATTAAGACAAATAAACTTAAAATTGTAGTATCATAGTAATATATTATTAATAGTGTTGATATTAATATAGAAGTAATAGTTTTCTTCTTTAAATACGCTATTAAAAGAGGAACATTTACAACAATCATAGGATAAATTACAGAACTATTTTTTCCATATTTAAATAATAAATAAATAGCTGAAAATAAGGATATTTCTAAAAGTAAGTTTTTTATTTTTTTATCCATATTTTTAGCGTATATTGTTACTAATAAATAAACTAATAATGGAAATAATAAATAAATACTATTTAGTATAATATCTTCAATAAGTTGCATAATAACACCTCATATTAATTATACAAAATAGTTTTGTCGAAATTTGTCGAAATAAATAAAAAAATGACATTTTGTGTCATTTTAATTCATCAATATATTTTTTTAATTGTTTAGAATTAGGCCCTAAAATTATTTTTAATTGATTATCAATTTCAACTATACCTTTAGCTCCTAATTTTTGAATTGATTCTTTATTTGCTTTACTAACATCTTTTAAAGTTACTTTAAATCTAGATAAATTAATTTCAGTTGAAATAATATTATCTTTACCACCTAAAGCTTCTACTAATTTATTAAAATCTAGGTTAGCATCTTTCTTATTAGCTTTTAATATTGCTAGTAAAACAACTAATAAAACTAGACCTATTATAATATATTGTATATATTGCATCATTTTTATCACCACTATCATTATAACTTATTATATGAAAAAATTAAAGATTTATTTCTTATTATTAGTATTAATTATATTACTACTTGTATTATCAGTAATCATTTTATCTAATTCATATTGTGAATTTAGTTTTTCCCCATATTCAGTTAAATCTACTTTTTCTATATTTTTTATTTTTACGTTAAAATATTTACTATAACTATTAATATAATCATCAAAACTTTTTCTTCTTGTATCTTCACTATATAATTGTTCATAACTATATTTCTTTCTTGATTCAGCATATTTTACCCATTGTATTTGATTTATAGCCCAAAAATTAGCTATTTGCTCATCTGAATATTCTAAACCATTTGGATTAAAAACTGGACAAAAATTTGGATTAGTTATAAACATATCTGTTGTACTATTATATACACCTTGAACTAAATTAGGAGTAAGCATATATACTCTTTCATTTAATTTATTACGTTCATCAGTTTTTTTAAATAAAGGTACTGGAAAATCTATAGTATTATCTCGATGTAATACTAAAGCCATATACTTTTTTGGAATTTTTATTAAGAATACAGATTTATGCTCTCCTTCTGTATGGACTTTCATTAATTTCGATAAACCACACTTTTTTATATCTTCATAGGAAATTTCTTTCATAGTTGAATTTATACTTGTACCATAATAATCTTTTAAGCCCTCTGTAAATATACTTTCTATTATCTCTTTTTCTTCTAATCTTGTACCATGTAGATAATATAAAAACTCATTAGGATTAATTTTATTATTACTCATATTACTCCACCTACTATTATTAATACTATTAATATTATTATAACATATATAAATAATTTTAGGTATCATTTTAAAAGTATATAAAAAATTTTATTATCATATATATAAAATAGGTGTAAGCTATACACTATTTTTTTTAAAATGAATATCTTATATTGAATAGATAAGGAGGAGTTTTATGGAAAATAATGATACTTGTTGCATAGCTAAAATATTAAAGGTAATAGATATTTTACAAAAAGAATGTCCTTCTGTATGTAATAATGAAGGTTGTGATAAACCTTTCTTAGGTGAAGGTGAAAATACTGTTTATAATACTAGACCTATAACATTATATACTAGATCAGGTAATTTATTTACTGTAAATTATTTTGTTAATAATGCAGTTACTACATCATCTACTTTTAGAGTTGAAGATGTAGATGGATGTTGCGCTAAACTTAGAATTTTAGCAGCTAATGGATCTGGTGGATATAATTCTACTAATGACTTTGTAACTGTTAATTTGGAATGTTTCTGCATATTGAGATGTTTAGCTGATACTTTTGTAGAAGTATAATTTAGAAAGGAGAATATTTATGTGCAATAAAGAGGAAGAGAAAAAAAATTGCAATAATTGCAACTGTATAAGTGATATTTTAAATAAAATAATTCGCTTACAAAGAAATAGTTTTAAAGAATGTCCTCAAGAAGGTTGTGAAAAACCATTTTTAGGACCTACTAATAATGAATGTTTTAATACTAGACCTATTTCATTTTATAATTGTACAACAGGTACTATATGGTCAGTAGATGGCAATTCAATCTTTAGATTAGAATCACTTGATGATTGTTGTTGTACTTGTAGAATATTAAACTATTCAGATGGTACTTATACTGCAACTAATGATTTCTTTACAATTAATCTAAATTGTGTAAGCGCTATTAAATGCTATTCAGATATTAACTTACCTATATAAAAATAAAAATCCTTTATGGATTTTTTCTTTTTATAGAAATAATATCATCTATATTAATTCTATCATTATCTAAAGTTAAAATATAACCATTTCTTTTAGCAATTAAACTTGTATTATATAATTTATCTTTAGTTTCTATAATAACTTTAATATTAAAGGCATATCCTGTAGTATTAAATATATTATCAATAACATTATTAACTTCAAGATTAGTCATTGTAGTAGATAATCTATTACTATTATCATTATTATAATCATCATAATTTAAATGATAGGTTGTTTTATTATTATTTATTCTTTTTTTAATATCATTTTGATATATTTTAGGTAATTTTTTAATAATATATCACATCCTTTATATTATTTTATGATATTATATATAAAAATTGCATTTTTTTGGTATAATAATATTAGACAGGGAGAGATACTATATGATGATGCTTAAAAATAGAAGAATTAATTTAAAAATAGTAATACCAATATTATTATTAGCTATAATTAGTATTATTACGATATATAGTGCTTCTACTTATATTTCTAAAAGTATGGGTAATTTAGCTTTAAAACAAAGTATTTGGTATTTAATTGGAATTATTTTAGTAGCTATATTAGTAAAACTTAAAAATGAATATTTATATACTCACACTTGGATATTATATATAATTGGAAATATCTTGCTTTTATCATTACTATTATTTGCACCTGAAATTAATAGTAGTAAATGTTGGTTTGTAATTCCAGGTGTTGGTAGTTTTCAACCTAGTGAATTTATGAAAATATTTTTAATGTTAACACTAGCAACTATGATTCATAATTTTAGAGCAGAATATGAAGATCCTACTATAAAAGAAGAATTTATATTTATTATAAAAACTTTTATAGTATTATTAATACCCTCTATACTTACATTTTTACAACCCGATACTGGATGTGTTATTATTTATTTTATAATTTATTTTGCAATGATGTTTGCATCAGGTATTAGAGCTCGTTGGTTTGCTATTGCGTTTTTAATATTAGCTTTAGTATTAGGTATTATCTTTTTAATTTATTTTTCTAATGATAAATTATTTATTAGTATTTTTGGTAATAATTTATTTTATAGATTTGAAAGAATATTTAATTGGTCTAGCGGTAGTGGATTACAATTAGAGAATGCTAAAGCTGCAATTGGATCTGCAGGATTATTTGGACATGGATTTAATAATACTCCTTTATATTTTCCAGAAGCTGGTACTGATTTTATATTTGCAGTATTTGCATCAAACTTTGGATTGTTTGGTTCTTTCCTACTTATATCATTAATTGTTTTTTTAGATGTTTCCATTGTATTACTTGCCAAGAAAAAAATATTAGATACTGATAAATATATTTTAGTTGGAATAGTCGCAATGTTAGTATTTCAACAAGTTCAAAATATTGGAATGACTGTAGGTTTATTACCTATTACTGGTATAACTTTACCTTTTGTTAGTTATGGTGGCTCTAGTTTATTATCTTATATGATTATTGTTGGAATATTAATAAATATTTCTATGGAAAAACCACATAAATATAAATACAAATAAAAACTCCTTATGGAGCTTTTATTACTTCTTCTAATATAGCTTTTAATTTTATAGCTATATTTTTTTGTTCTCTTTCTTCTGCTACTTTATAAGCATTTTTCGTTAAATCTTTTAACTTTCCATTTAATATATTTTTTATCTTTAGTTCAAATTCATCTATGTCTTTAGCTTTATATACATTAACACCATCTGTTAGCCAATCTTCAAATACTCCTATATCACGTATTAATGATTTAGCCTTACAAGATATAGCTTCAACTATTGGAATTCCTTCTGTTTCTTCTTTAGTTGGAAATAAGTATAAATCACAACCACTTAATGCTCCTTTTATCATATCTTTTTCTACATAACCTGCAAATGTTAAATTATCAAGTTTTTTATTTACTGCTTTTCTTACATTATTTGGTGATAATATTAAAGGAGATGAACCAAACCATATAAATTTATATTCAGGCATTCTTTCAGCAAGTTCTACAAAATCTATAATACCTTTTCTTTCAATATATAAACCAATAGAAACAATTACTTTATCATCTTTTTTAATATTATATGCCTTTCTAAATTTTTCTCCTAATTTCTTATCTTTTTTAAAATAATTAGTATCTATTCCATTTGATAGTGCATATATTTTTTTAGTTTCTAAACCCTTATAATTTTCTAACAATCTTTTAGAATATAAAGTTGGAGTTAAGATTATATCTGAAGTAGAATAGCATTTTATAAGCCACCATTTAATTATCTTGGAAGTTTGATTTGATAGGATAAAACCATTTTTATAATCTTCTTCTGTTGAATGAGCATAATATATAACTTTCTTACCCATTTTTTTAGCTTTTTTAGCTACAAAGTATGATTTTACAAACCAAGTGTTAATTAATAAAATATCATAATCATCTTTTATATTTGTTGTATATTCTATATTAACATAGTCTAGTGATTGTTTCTGATGTTTTATCGCTTTACCTAAACCACTCTTCCTATTTAATTTTTCATTTTCTGTATATAATAATACTTTCAAATTGGACACCTCACATTAATTAACCATTTGTACAAATTGTTCAAAACTCATACTTTTATGGATTGGATATCTAGGTATTAAATATTTATTATCACTTTGTTTTGCTTTTCTACTTCCACCTATAAAAGCTACTTTAAAGCCATTTTCTTCAATTGCTTCAATTGCAGCATTATTATAAGAATAAAATGAATAACAGAAAGCTTTATTTGTACCTAGTTTTTCTTTTGATATAGCAAAATCATTTACTAATTGTTCTTTAGTACGACAATGAATTTTATTTTTTTTAAAATCTTCTTTTTTACTTGTAGTAATCTATTTAAATAATAAACATAATAATACTTATCTATTCATTATCTACTATATTATCTTTATCTTCTTCTACTTCCTCTTTTGTTTCTTCTTCCTCTTCTTCTTTAATATTATCTTTAGATATATCTTTTTCTTGTTTTTTACTAACATATAATGTAACTACTATACTTGAATCAATCTTTTTTAGTTTAGGACTCTGCTCTAAAATGATTCCATTTTCTTTTTCGCTTTCCATATATTCTATTTTATATTTTATATTATTATGAGTTAATTCATTTTTTGCTTGATCTATATTTTTACCTATAAAATTAGGTAAGGTATATTTTTTAATAATACCTATAGTTAATTTAATTTTAGAGTTTTTAGCTACTTTCTTACCATTTTTATTTTGTTTTATAACAATTCCTTCTTGATTAGTATCTTCTACTTCTTTTTCTACTTTAACTGCTTTAAGATCAGCTTTTGCAAGTTCTGATTCTGCATCAGTATAAGTTAGACCAACTACATTAGGTACTTCTATATTTTGTTGGTTGTAATAATAGTATCCTCCTATTAAACAAGCACTTAATAATATTAATATAATTAGAAGCATAATTATAAATAAAAGTTTATTACCAAAACTCATTTTCTTATCAGATTTATTTTTATTTTTTACTTTACGTTGTTTTACTTTTTTAACTTTCTTTTTTACTTTTACTTTTTTCTTTGGCCTACTTTTATCTTTAGTTTTTTTTATATCTTCTTCTAATAAACTATTTCCACATTTTTTACAAAATACTGCATCATCATCATTTATACTATTACAATATTTACATTTCATTTTTATCTCTCCTTAAAGATTATATATAATTATTATACATCAATAAAATAAAAAAGTTAAATATAAAAAAGAAACAAGATAAAATTTAAAATTATCTTGTTTTATTATTTCTCATAAAATAAATAATTACTATGGTAAATCCTATTATAGAAACTAGTCCAAGTCCGATATATAATAATATATTATCGTGAGTTTCTGGATTTTTTATAGTATCACTATTAGTAGATGACATTTTACTACTAACATCAGGTAATTTTTCAAATTCAACATTAATAGTAATGTCTTTAGTAATATTTTCTAAAGTTAATTTATTATCAATTACCTCACTAGTTTTATCCTCATCATTTACTATAACTGATTTTATTTTATAACCTTTATCAGGTAAAATATCAAAAGTTTGAGTTTGTCCATGCTCTACTTCAAAAGATTTATTTGGGTTTACAATACCACCATTACCTACATTAATAGTAATATTATATAATATGATGTGAATATCATTACCATCAACATTTTCAATATCAGTTGTTGAATTAATATTACCATTCACATTATCTATTGTACCTTCATTATTTTGTAAAGTACCATTATTATTTATAGTACCATTGTTTACTATATTTCCATTATTAGTTACCGTAACATTTTCAGAAATGGTTAAACTTGCATCTTCATCAACTGTTAAAACAGTACCATCAGGAATATTTAAATCTTGATTAAGGGTTACATTTCCTTTAACTGTTCCTTTATTTCCACTAAAAATTATACCACTAAATTCATCATCATTTAATACTATATTATCAGCATATACAACAGCACTACCATTTCCTTCTAAATATACTTGATCACTATCAATTAAACTACCTAAAACATCAGTATTAATATTTCCACCATTTAATGTAATTGTACCACTCATTTCTACTGAATTATGCCAAACACCAGCACCAATACCTGTTGTTTGACCATTTCCAGTATAGTATGTATAAATATTACCATTATTGATAATAATATCACCAAATGGACGATTATACTGACTACCAATAACTGCACTAGAAGCAATAGATCCTGCATTATCTACTTTAGCTTTTAAAGTCCCCTCTCCATCAATTACTAAAGAAGTATTTTCTGGAACTCTAATAGCTGATGCTTCTTGCCCAGCCTGTAATGTATTTTCTCCAACTAATATTACTGTAGCACTACTACCATCACGTAATTCAATAGTATTAGCCCATCCTCCTGTTGTTGCAGTATAGTTATTTAAAGTAATAGATACATTTTTTGCATCTTCTTTAATAATTATTTTATAATCACCTGCATTACCGGTTAGTTCAACTTTTGCATCTGAAGTGAGAATTATTTGTTTATCATCTTCATTAATTTCATAATTAGTGCCACTTATTGTCGCAGTAGTATTACCAATAATTGTTTTATTATTTATATCGGCATTTATATTTATTTTTGGAACTATTAATAATCCTAAAATAAATAGTATTAAAGTTTTCTTAAAAATATTTTTAGCTTTCATGATATTTATTTATGATATATAGTCAGTTACAAGAGAGATTTTGTATTTAAGACTAACTAATATTATCATATCTCCTTTTATATTTCTCCCCTAGTTTTATATTATATGTTACATGAGATAACATTTTATAATTTTATTAATTTGTAATTATAAAATTACAATACTCTTATACCACAAAATAGATTAAAAGTAAATTAATTATAGATATATTTATGTGTAAAAAAATACCATATTATATATTTATTGAATAATAATTAAAATTATTTTATAATATGTTTAGAAAGGTGGTTTTGTTATGGAGGATATAAATATTGAGTCATATTTTAATAAAAAAAAGAAATATTATGATTCAGAAATTGTAATTAATATTTTAGAAGATATTTTAAACAAACCAATTAAAGAAATAAAAACAGAGGTTAATGATAAAAAAGTAGTTGTTACAAAAGAAGAAATAGAAAGTTATCTTGAACAAAAATTTATTGAAGAAGATCCTGAATTAAAGAGAAGAATTGAAAATCCAAAACCAAGAAGTAATAATATTAAATTGGGAATGACGGAACAAGACATTGAAGATTTAAGTCAAAGATTTATTGATAATATAAGTTCTGCAAGATATTGCTTTGAACCATACACTTTAGAATACTTTAATAAATATACAAATATTTTAAAAAATAAAATTAATTTATTATTAAATATTATTGAAAAAATTAGTAATAAAGATAGTTATACTATTTTAGAAACTCTTAATGATTTAGATATTAAATTAGATAACAATGGTAATATTTTAAAAAGTGATATAATTCGTTTAATTAAACCAACTATTTATAATATTAATGATTTGGATGAAAAACTTGCTTATGCAAATGATTTATCTACCTATTTAACATTTAAAATGTCAAAGCATTCTTTACTTAAACATGATCTTTCTGAAGGAGAAATATATCCAAAAAAATCACTTCAAATAAAAGATTTATATTATGGTGATCTTAAAGGATATGTTAGTTTATCTGAAGGACAAAGAAAAACACTTAAAGAAGAACAAGAAAGAAACTCAAAAAAACTTGCAAAATTATTAATAAATCTTTAAAAAGTAGATGTTATATCTTACTTTTGCTATTATTTTTATTTAGTATTAAAATACTATAAAAACACATCATAATGATGTGTTATTTTTTTCTGGGGCAATAAGAATATGAGTTTTGCACCCAAATAGTAAAGTATTTAGTAATACATGATAAACCATTTTTATCAAAATAACTAATATAGCACAAATAGTTATGTAGTTATTTTCGAGTAATTAGCTCAAAGTATTTTAAAAGTATAATATTTCGTTCCAAGCCATACTGAGTATATCTTTAACTTTTAAGTTGTTATTTTCTAAATATTCTTTTACTTTAAGATAACCATAAACATAACCAGTTCTTGCAGGAATACCTGTCTTTGTAATATTAGCAAACATATAAAAGTAGTCACTCATCAATTCATTTGTTGATAATTTCCCAATCATATGCTCTTCAACCTCAGTCATGTTATTTTTTACCCAGTGAACTGTTGATTCATCAACTATACAATATTCACAATCATCTTTATTTGGAACTATTTCTCTTGAATAATTACAAGCAATTCCCTCCGTTATAAATCTTTCTCCAATAGAATTTTCAAATATATCTTGTTTAAATATTTGTTTCCTAATAAAATGCGTATATTCATGTGCTAATAAAATATCTAAATTATCTTCAATTCCATTGGTAGATTCAAGAAGCAAAACTGTTGCATCTATATCATTTAATTTTATAGAATAAATTGTTGTTGTGTCTAGACCAATTATTATATATAGTTGACCAGCATTTATTTGATAAGAAGTTTCTTCTTCAAACTTGCTTATTTTATCACGAATCATTTGCCTTATATCTTTATTACGATAAAAATTTAATGTGTTCAAAACTTTACTAATATATTCCGCATTATCTAGTTTTGTATTGATAATATTTTTATTTATTTTTTTGGGGATAAAATACAATTTATTTAACATAGCATTGTTGAAGTTATCCTTTAACAAATCAATTATATTTTCCTGATTAGCACTTAATATCTTCTCATTGACTATATTTATTTTTATCATAATATTAATCTCCTTGGTCACTTCCATTTAATTCTTTTTTTACCTTCCTAATATTAGGATTTTTTTTGGAATATAATAGTTTAAAAAAGGTAAAGATGTTATTTTAATATCTGCCTAAAGCATAATCAAATATGATAACTTTCTTAATTCTTTAGAAAGTTATTTTTATCATTACCACCTTTACAAAAGAAAAAGTCCATAATATCAAGTATTACGCACTTTTCTTATCTTTCGCACAAGGGTGTGCGTAAAATTCAATATGGGGCGTCATAAGAGAATCGAACTCTTGCATACTAGTGCCACAAACTAGCGTGTTAACCACTTCACCAATGACGCCATTTAATTAAGACTATTATAGTGTATTATAAAATATTAAAAAAATCAAGCATTTTTTAATATATAGTTATTTATCCATACACTAATTCTTTTAATGAATAGATTATAAGGAAGGAGGATTTTATGTATAATTATAATTATATACCAAATGATTATTTTAGAAATGTAAGAGCAACTAATAATAATCAACCTAACCTTTATTCTCCAGAAGAAGGATATGATAAAGGTAATTTATTTGAAAGTCTATATCAACCATATAAAAATTATCAACCTGCAACTTTAAAAGCAAAAAGTGAACAAGGTAAATTATTCTTGGAATTATCTAGATATGCTTTTGCTGCTCATGAGTTAAATTTATATTTAGATCTTCATCCAGATGATACAACTATGCTTACTCTATTTAATGATTACAGAATGAAGACAAATAATTTAATGATGGAATATGAACAAAAATATGGACCACTAACTGTTTCTTCTGATGATTTATCATCTAGCTTCCTATGGGAAAAAGACAAATGGCCTTGGGAAGGAGGAGTTAAGTAATGTGGGCATATCAAAAAAGATTACAATATCCTGTTAATATTAAAAATAAGGATTTAAGAATGGCTAAACTTTTAGTTACTCAATATGGTGGTTCAAATGGTGAACTTGCTGCTGCTTTACGTTATCTAAATCAAAGATATACAATGCCTGATAATAAAGGTAAAGCCCTACTTACAGATATTGGTACAGAAGAACTTGCTCATATTGAAATGATATCTACTATGGTTTATCAATTAATGAAAG
>CANRPP010000016.1 GCA_947632545.1 uncultured Bacilli bacterium
AAATGCTCTGTCATATCTACAGGTATAAAATTTTTCTTTTATCATATCATTTCTCCTTTTTTATTTATATTTTTTCATACTAAAAAACTCCTTTTGCTTTATTATTTGCAAAAGAAGTTTATTTTCCCTTACTTTTTTTATTTTTTATACTTCTAACCTTTTTATTTCTTTTAAAAAACTCTTACTTTTTAAATATATACCTGTATATCTATCATAATAGTCATCTAAAAATAAATTTATTTCTTTTAACACACTACTAGATACTTCTAATTTAGTAATTTTTTCTATATCAACATAATAAAACATCCTAATTAATTTAATTGCTTTATCACTAACATAGCCTTGATTACTTACACAATTAGCGCATATATAACCACCTAAATTAGAATCTAAAGTTACTATATTTTTTTCACTTCCACATACTGCACAACAATCAATTATAGGTTTTACACCTAAAGAATCTAATAGTTTTAATTCTAAAATACTAGTTAATATATCTGGATTATAACCTTCTTCTATTTTTAATAATGTATTTTTTATTAAATCAAATAATTCATTATCATCATTTTGTTTTGATACTTGAGTTATTAAATCTATTATGTATGATGCATATGAAAGATTAGTTAAATTTGTTAATATATTATTAAATGAATTTATTACATCAACACTAATCAATGTCGATAAGCCTTTTTCTTTATAATAGATATGAAATTTCCCATAAATTAATTTTCTACTTACACTTCTTAATTTACTTTTTAAGTTACGACAACCTTTTGATATAACACCTATAGTTTTATGTTCTTTAGTTATTATATTTAAGATTTTACTTGATTCACTATAGTTAGTTTCACTTAATATTATTCCCTCTACTTCTTCTATTTTCATCTTCATCACTTCTTTGATTCATGTTTTTTAAAAGAAGATAATATTTTATATCTCCTGTTTCTTTAAATAATTCCCATACTACATTATCCATATTATCACCTCTATTATTATAGTGGTAATATGAACTAATTTTTATTCTTCTTCTAATCCTAATTCTTCAAAATATTTTTCTCTATCTCTCCAATTTTTTAAAGTTTTTACATATGTTTCTAAATAAACTTTTTTATCTAAAAATTTTTCCATATCATATCTAGCACGTGTTCCAATTTCTTTTAGCATAGAACCTTGCTTACCAATAATAATTTTCTTTAAATTATCTCTATCTACAACAATCAATACTTGGATATTTACTATATCATCTAATTCTTCAAAACTTTCTACATAACAAGTTACTGAATGTGGAATTTCATCGCGAGTTAATTCTAATACCTTTTCACGAACTAATTCTGCCATAATAAATCTTGTTGATACATTAGTTAATTCATCTTCTTCATAGATCTTATCAGATTCTTCTAAATTCTTTTTGATACACTCTATTAATGTATTTATATTATTACCATCTTTTGCAGATATAGGTATTATCTCTTTAAAATCATACAAGTTTTTTAAACTATCTATATCTTTTAATAATCTAGTTTTATCTTTTACTTTATCAATTTTATTTAGCAGTAAAAATATTGGTATATCTCTATCTTTTATTCTATTAAGAATAAATTCATCGCCTTTACCATATCCTTTATCAATATCTATTAGAAATAATATAACATCTACTCCTTCTGTATTTGTATAGGCTTTTTTATTTAATAAATTACCTAATTTATGAGTAGGTTTATGTATACCTGGTGTATCAACAAAAATTATTTGTGAATCATTATCATTATAAATACCATTTATAATATTTCTAGTAGTTCCTGCTTTATCTGATGTTATAGCAAGTTTTGTTCCTAAAATTTTATTTAAAAGTGTAGATTTACCTACGTTTGGTCTTCCTACTAAACTTACGAAACCACATTTCATATTAAATCTTCCTCTCCAAATGGATATGGACACAATTCTCCTACTTTATAATCCTTTATTTCTCCCTTATTAGAGCAACAATGAATTATACAATCTTTATCAAATAATTCAGATATAACTTGACGACATTCAAAACATGGTGTTCCTACCTCTCCAGATGATACCATTACGTATAATTCTTTGAAATCTCCTTTTTTATAACCATTACTTATTGCCGCTAAAATAGCACTTCTTTCAGCACATATAGATGCACCATATGCTGCATTTTCAACATTAACTCCATTAAATTCTTTTAAATCTTTCATTATAGCAATAGCACTTACTGCATATTTAGAATATGGACTATAACTATTTTCTTGTAATTTTTTTAATTTTTCTATCATAATAATTCTCCTATTAATACTATAATTTTTGGTATAAATATAATTAGACCAACTACTGCAGATATCATAGCGAAAACTAATACTCCGGCTGCTGCTGTATCTTTAGCAATTTTAGCATAGGGATTTTTTTCTAATGTGACTAAGTCAACTGCATTTTCTATAGCAGTATTAAAAAACTCTGCCATTAAAACTAGACCTATTAAAATTAAACATATAATAAATTCTAATTTACTTAACTTCAATATAAATCCTACTATTAAAACTACTATCGCAAAAACTGTATGAATTCTTAAATTCTGTTCATCTTTATATGCAGATGTAATACCATTAAAGGCATATTTAAAACTATTTCTTAATCTTTTTTTATTTAATTTTAGATTATTTTTCTCTTTTGATTTCACACTCATTTAATACTTCCTCCTGTTTTTCAAACATTACTTTTTCTTCTTCTTTAGTCATATGATCATACCCTAGTAAATGATAGAACCCATGAACTGCTAAAAAACATATTTCTCTTAAAAAGGAATGATTATATAATTTTGCTTGTTCTTTTGCTTTATCAACTGATATATATATATCTCCCAAAACATTACTATCTCCTGCACTTATTACTTTATCTTCATCATCTAATGCAAAAGTTATAACATCTGTTTCTCTATCAATATTTCTATAAGTCTTATTTAAATTATGAATATAATTATTATCAACTATAATAATATTAAATTCTACATTACTTAATTTTTCTTTTTTGATAGCATAGTCTAAAACCTTTTTAACCTCTTCTAACTCTTCTATTTTTTTATCTGTTTCATTAAATATTTCTATATTATTCATAATTAACCTTTCCTATAATATCTCTTTTTTAAAGTTTACTATATTTATTAGTTTTATTCAACTATATCAAAGTTATAACTCCTATTAATACTATAATTGATACTATATTTAAAAATATTTCCGATTTCATAAACTTTGGAAGTTTACTAGCTATTTCTTTCATAAATGAATATATCAAAAATCCTATAAATCCACCCAATATATTTAAAATAATATCATCTATATCAAATACTCTACCTATTGCCATTTGAACTGATTCTATAGAAACTGATGCAATAAAGGTTAGTATTAGTATGGTAGATTTTTTTTCAATATTTATATAATGACTTGTAAAAAAACCAAAAGGTAAAAATAATAACATATTACCTAAAACATTTTTTAAAAATAATCTACTACCAATTTTATATCTAAATATTTCTTTAAATGGAATATAATTATTAGTACTCCAAGATACATCATCTTGAAATGTAACCACTTGGAATAAACATAATATATAAATTATAAATGATAACATTAATAATTCTTTATATAAATATAAGTGTTTACCATTTTTTATTAAATAAGTAACTCTTAATGATACTAAAATAACTATTGAGATTATAAGCATTGGCCAGGTAAGATTTATAAGTCCTTGAATTGATTTATTGATTTGAGTCATTTTCTTCGCCCTCTTTTATCTTTTCTAAATCAATATCTTTAATTGATACCGATTCTGTTATGTCTTCTTTTACTTTATAAAATATTTCTAATTCTATTCTACTCTTTTTTTCTAGCTTTTTCAAAACTTTTTTATCTATTATAGTATCATTTTTACCTAATTTATGTTTTAGCTTATTAATACCAATTTTTATAGCTTCTTTATCTACATTATCATTATTATATTTTTTATCTGTAACAATAGTTTCTTTTATATTTGTATAATTTAGTGATATTGGGATTATTTTATTTGATATTAGTGGTGTTCTTTCTAATTTATAATTTTTATATTTAGTTGGTAATAGGAAGATATTTTTATCAAATAATTGCAATTCTAATCTCTTAGTATTTTTACCTGTTTCTTTTTCTCTTTTATAATGTTTTGGTAAATCTATATTTACTTTATACCATACTTCTCCAAATACTTTTCCTTCTGCACGCACTTTTGTCATTGGTTTTTCATCTCTAGTAATGATACCACTTATTAAAACTTCACCTTTTTCTACATAATCATACTTTTTCTTTCTTACTTCTCCATGAGTTGCAGATATATCTAATATCATGGCATTTTTTTTAGCAATTATATTTTGAGGTTCAGTATTTTTTTTAACATCATTTTTTATTCTTTCTTCTACTTTGACAATATATTTTGTACCAATTGATTCTATTTCTAACCATTCTATTTTATTAATTTCTTTTCTTAATATTTTTCTTTTTATTTCTTCTTTTTCTTTATAACTAACTTTAAATTTATATTTTTTAATACCATATTCTTCTAAATCTTGTTTAATAATATTTCTTATTTCACTTTTAGAGTGCTCTATCTTTATATCAAAAATCATATTTGATAATATTTTTAATAATATAATACCTACTAATATAAATATAATAAAGATATAATATTTTTTTAAGATATTTTTATATTTAATAGTGCCATATTCTTCAATAATAGTTATTTTATAACTAGTTTTTTTCTTTTTTATGTAATTATATCCAATATCATCTACTATTATTATAGACTCTTTATCATAAGTTTCCATATTATAAATAGAAATTTTTTCCTTTATTAAATCTTTTATAAATCTTTTGGGATTATTTCCTTCAATTTTTAATTTATATTTACTATTCATCTGTTTCTACCTCTACTAACATAACTTTTCCACTAATTAATAATTCATTATCAAGTAATTTATTTAATGATAGTTCTTCTCCTTTTATAATTAATCTTCCATCTGGTGTTAATAAAGATATTCTTTCATTTTCTAATGCAATTATTTGTAAATAGTTAACAATATATATTCTATCTTTAAAAATAGTTAATCTGAACTCATTATCATTTATATAATCCTTTATTTTATTAAACATAAAATCACCTATTAAAGAATATGTTATTAATTTACGTTTAATTATTTAAAATAAAAATTGATAATTTCTTATCAATTTAATTTGGACTTAATTATATCACTTACTTTTTTCATATCTGCCTTACCTTTTACTTTAGGTGATACTTCTTTCATTACTTTTCCCATATCCTTTATACTTGTAGCATTAACTTCTTTTATTACTTCATTTATTATACTAACAACTTCTTCTTCACTTAATTGAGGAGGTAAATAATCTTTTAATATTTCTAATTCTTTTTCTGTTTGTGTTATTAAATCTTCTCTATTTGCTTTTTTAAATTCTTCTAGAGAATCATTTCTCATTTTTACTTGTTTATTTACAACATCAATTAATAATTCATCACATATTTCTTTCTTTTTATCAATTCTTTCTTTATCAAGAGCGGCTTTTACCATTCGAATAACTGTTAATCTTTCTTTATCTTTTTTCTTCATAGCATCTACCATATCTTGTTTTAATTTTTCTACTAACATATAATCATCTCCTAATCCATTATACTAAATATTTATTATTTTGAAAATAACTTTTATAATTATAAATAAAAATAGAGATTTTATTAATCTCTATTTGCTCTTTCTCTTTTTCTAGAATTTTTTATTCCTTCTTTTTTAGCATTACGTCTTCTAACACCTGGTTTATCGTAACACTCTCTTTTTTTACATTCTGAAGGGATTTTGTCTCTAGCTACTTTTTGTTTTAATCTTTTTAAAGCTTGATCTAAATTTCCTCTAACGGTTACTTTTGTCGCCATCATTATCCCTCCTTTCGTTTTTTTTTCTAAAAACAATTATAACAAAGATTTCTTTTATTTTCAAGGATTTTCGACAAGTTTTTTTATTTTATAAATATGTTGTTACTATTTCATATATATTTCTTATAAAAATACCAAAATATCTGCCTAACATATATATAAATAAAATTATGTAATGAATAAATGGTAATGCAATTAATAATCCTATTATAATTAATATTATTTTATATTTATTAAATAAATTACTTATTTTAATGGACATATATTTCCTTCTGCTATTCTTCTTATGGCAGATCCTACTCCACGACCTGCATCTACAAATAGCTCTATAACATCAATAAACGCTCGTACTACTGTTGCTGATAATGTATCTCCTCCACCTATAATATTATCCAGCTTATTTATATTTATTTTTTTCAATTTTCACATGATTTAGGATGTACTATTCCATCAACAAGTCCTGATACAAATATAACAATAGATGCGATACCTAAAGCAGCCCATGTTGAAAATCCTCCTTCTATCCTTTCTAATTTTTTATTGTCTAATTTCTTCATTAATCCTCCTTCCAACACGATTTAAATATATTAATTAATTTTTCTTTCTTATCATACAATGTCAATTTGATATAATCATTATCTTTATATTTATGGGGAAATTTTACTCTTATAATAACATCATGATAAGATTTATTATTTTTTGTTAATACATTTTTCTCAATTGAAATTATTCTTCTTTTAATTTTCTTATTATCAATATATAGATAGTTACTACTATTTAGAAGTTTTAAATCATTATTATTAACTATTGCTTCTAAATAATTATCAGTTACTACAATTGAATTAATGTTTTTATATGTCCTATACCTAAATTTAAATAAATTTATTAATAATATAATAGTAATTATTATAAAGATAAATATAATTGTTATTATAAGTTGATTCCTTTCATAATTTTTCTTCATAAATATTACCTTTTTCTATTTTTATAATTCTTTCAAATAAATCTTTATTATCAAAACGATGAGATATTACGATAATTGTTTTATCTTTTAAATATTTAAATATATTTAAAAGTATATCTCTTTCTTTTTTAACATCAATTTGACTTAAGGCTTCATCAAAAATATAAATATCACTTTTTTTTAGTATACTTCTAGCAAGTATTATTCTTTGTCTTTCACCTCCACTAAAATTAAAGCCATTTTCTTCTACTATTTTATCAATATTTCCTACTTCTTCTAAATTAATCAGTTTAACAACTTTATCTACTTCATCTTTATCAATATTTCTATTTAGAGTTATATTATTATAAATTGTATCATTAAATAAATATTCCTGTTGGGAAACATAGGTTATATTATTTCTTAATACATCTAAATGATAATGATTGATATCAATATTATTTATACTTATATTACCAAATGGTAATTCTATATATCTCATTAATAATTTTACAAAAGTAGATTTACCTGTGCCACTAGGTCCATACAAAAATATTTTATCTTTATTTTTTATGGTAAAATTAATATTATTTAGAAGTTTTTTACTATTATAGGAATAACTTAAATTATTATAAACTATATCTCCATCTAATTTATAATTATTATAATAAAAACTAGCATCAAAAACTTCTTTTTTTATAGTAAATATATCTTCTATTCTCTCAAGTGATACCTTATATTTAGGGTATTCATTTATAATAGATATAATATTATAAAATGAGGATAGAAAAAAATTATTTATACTTTGATATATAATAAATTCACTTAAGGTAATTTTATTAGCTATTACAAATATAGTTCCAAAATATAATAAAATAACCATCGCTATATTATTAATATTATTTTTTAAAATTTTACTAGTTTCATTAGTCATAGTAAGAGAATAGATACTTTCTAAATATTTTTTATATTTTAATAAAAATTTATCTATCGTTCTTTTTTCTATATGCATTCCCTTTATAGCATCAACACTAGATAAAGTCTCAACAAGATAGGAATTTACTTTTTCTTCTTGTTTATAATAATTATTTGTTTTATTTTTTATTTTATTTTTAAAAATATAATTAATTAATAAAAGAAGTATAAATTGAACTATTGATATATATGTAAGTTCTTTATTGATGTTTAATAAAACTACTATAAAAACTATAATACTTAATATGTCAGTTGTTATGGAAGTAATTATTTGAATTATAAAATTTTTTATAATACCTAAATCTTTTATTCTTGTAATTACTTCTCCAGTAGTTCTATTTTTATAATAGAGATATGGAAGTAAAATAATTTGTTTATATATTTTAGTAGTTACTACTTCATCAAACATTTCACTATATTTCAAAATAATAATATTTCTTAAATAAGCTAATACTTCTTTTAATAAATATATAATTAATATTGTAATACTTATTAAAAGTACATTTTTTGTAATACCATAATTAATTGCATAATCTAATAAATATTTAAAATGAAATGCGGAGAGAAGATTTAATATGGAAAAATAGATTGTTAATATTATTAAGTATGTCAATAAAAATTTATTATTTAATATATATTTTATTATGGTACTTTTTATTATTTTTTTATCTTGAAATTTTGGAAGCTTTTTAATTGGTTTTAAAAATATATAGTTATTACTTGATAATAATTTAAATTCTGAAAATGAAAGTATTTTTTTACCTCTTGCTGGGTCCATAATTAATATTTTTTCTTTCAAAAAATCTATATCATAAATAACAACAAAATGCTTATAACTTTTATTTATAATAACATGTGCGATAGCAGGTAAGTTATTTGCATCTATTTCTTCTATATTTCCAGTTAATGCATATGCATTAAAACCTAGTTTCTCTGCTCCTTTTACTATGTTATATGCAGTTACACCATTTTTTGTAGTATTAGTTAAATCTCTTAAATATTCTTTTGATACATTTCCTCCATAATGTCTAATAATAGATAAAAGACAACATACACCACAATCTTTAATACCATCTTGTAGTACTACTTTCATATTATATTTATTCTACCTCCTACTTTATTATTAGCAGGAGATTTATTTTTTCCCTTATAAAATTAAAAAAGTTCATATTGAACTTTTCTCTTTATTTTCTCTTTTTTAAAACTTTTTTCTTTGCAATACATAAAAATTTACCATTTTCTTCTCTCGAATAGGAATATCTGCTTTGAGAAGTTGTTCCACCCCTACTTCTACCATTTATTTTAGCTTCTTTTAGCCATTCTTGAACATTTATATATAACTTATCCACATTATCATATATATCAGCAAGTTCTAAAAATAAATCCTTTTTATTTAAATATCTTTGGATTGTACTAGTAGGAATAGAAGTTTTTAAAGATATATCATTAATATTAGAACAATCTGGAATAGATAATATAATTGTTTTTAATTTATCTATCATTTCTAATCTTTGTTTTTTTGAAACCATATATTTCCCCCTATAACTTGAGCCATATTATATCATAATATATTAAAAAATACAAGTATTATATGTGTTATAAATAAATAAAACGACTTTTTTTGTAAGTCGTTTTGCTTTATACTCGAAAGCATCCGAGTTTTAATCAATATGGTGTCCGCGAGGCGACTCGAACGCCTGACCGATCGCTTAGAAGGCGATTGCTCTATCCAGCTGAGCTACGCAGACATAACTAACTGACGAAATTAATTATATACTAAAAAAGAACTTTTTTCAAGTCTTTTCTATTTTATTTTATATCATTTGTTCCTATTGTTTCTATATTCTTGCCATTAGCTTGTAATAATACTTGATTTACATCATAATTTTCAAATACTGAATATGCTAAAGTATATTTTACTTCTTCTAAAACTTTATTATTACTATCAAATATAGCATTATTAAAATTAAGAGTCATTATATTTTCTTGTTCCTTATAATCTAATAGTTCTATATTACTATTTAAAAAACTCATTAAACTAGGTTCATATATATAACTACTTGTTAATTCATCTACTATTATTTTTACTTTATCTCTATCATCATTTAAATATTTAGTTACAGGTACATAATATTTAGTATCATTTATATCTTCTAGATAATAAACTACTACTTTATTTATATTTTCTCTTCTTTTAATATCATATTTTTTATTTATACCAATACTTTTATCTAATACTTTATTATAGTCTTCTAATACTTCATCATTTACAGAAATAATTACTCCTTTAACTTTTCCTAAATCCATAATACTATATACAATAGCTTCTACCATTCTTTCTTTTAATTCCTCATCAATTTTCAAAAGATTTTTACTAAAATCTATTGATACATATTCTTCATCATAATTAATGCTTAATACTTTAGTATTTTCTGGTATTATAGCAGATAAACCATCAGGAAATTTTGAATCACCATTTTTAGTTAAATTCTTCATTAATAATTTTATTTGTTCTTTTTTATTAGATGAATCAAGTAATATATTTGTTTTTACTAAATAATTATTTTTATCAAGTAAATATATATTATTTGTACCTATACCTGTAATATATTCAACTTCAAGATTTGTTTTTAATACTTTTTCATTATTTGAAATATTTGGAATTGAATATAGTACTAATAAAATAAATGCAGTTAATGTTGTAATAAATATTTTTCTTATTGCTCTTTTTTTTAACATATATTATCACCTAGTTAATAATATGAAAAAACGTACTATTTTAGTACGCTTTATAAAGATATTTCGTTTAATTTTAATAATTCTACAACAGCGCTTGCGCGTCCATTTACTCCTAGTTTTTGCATTGTATTAGATATATGATTTCGTACTGTCTTTTCACTTATATTTAATTCATTCGCTATATCTTTTGTAGTTTTATTTTTTATTAAAAGTTCAAAAACTTCTCTTTCTCTTGATGTTAAAATTCCTTTTGACATACGCCTCTTCCCTTCTTTTTATAATCACCTAAATTATTGTATGCCAAAAGTTATTTATATGTCAGTTTTTTTGCCTAACTTTTTTTAAATGTAACAGTTATATACATTTTTTCTTCATAGTTAGATTGAACAAGTCGCATGATATTATTAGCTATACTAGCGTCATGTTTATCTTTAATCACTACTACTTCTATATTCTTATTATCTATTTTTACAAAACTATCGAGTTTTAATTGTTCTTTAATTTGTTTTTCTATATTTTCTTCTGTCCCTTGTAATTGATTTAAATATTTTAGTTGTTCATAAGCATTATTTTTCTCTTCTGTTGTTGATTTTTCATTAGTTAGTTTTTCTTGTAAGCTTACCATTTCTTCTTGTCTTTCTTCTTCTAATGAAACTCTCATAGCTACTAATGAATTAGTTTCTTCAACTTCTTTTTTTACCTTTCCATTAGATTTAGTAGTAGTTTTTTCATCTACTTTATTTACTAATAAATCATTTGGCATAGTAATATAATAGACACTAAGAACTAAAATCAAACTAAACAATGTCAAAAACCATAATTTCTGTTTATTAATCATACGAAGCATCCTCCTTACACTAAAATATATGAACAAAAAAAAAGAATATTCATATTAATATTCTTTTTATAATTGTTTACCACAAGATGGACAATATGTTGCATTACTTTCTACTTGTGTACCACATGACGGACAATATTTGAAATTTTCAGATGTTGGTTTACTATTTGTTTCGTTATTTTGTTGAGTATTTTCTTGAGTATTTACGTTATTATTTGGTTGTATATCATTATTTACTGGATTATTTGATGCCATATTTTGATTGTTATTTTTAAATATAATATCATTCATTGGTTTTTTACCTATATATTTATCATCTTTAATACCTAATATAAAATAAAATATTGGCGCTAAAAGGATTAAACCTACTGC
Organism: uncultured Bacilli bacterium; assembly: GCA_947632545.1. Taxonomy (GTDB): domain Bacteria; phylum Bacillota_I; class Bacilli_A; order RF39; family UBA660; genus UMGS995. Next base: position 11,838 of record CANRPP010000016.1, read on the forward strand.
ATAGCCATCTTCTTTACCAAAACTACGGGCTAGGCTAACATTTAATAATATTGTAAAATATATTGCTACTACAAAAGATGCTAAACCACCAAGTATAGGTATAACTGATATTATTGGTGAACATACTGCTATTAATATCCACCAAGGATTAACTCCAGTTATTTGACATAATAAGTATTGATTATAAATTGGTATTATAGCTCCCCATCCAGGTTTATTTGCTTTTTCTAATATTTTCCATGTACCAATTATATTTAGAACAGCTAGTACTAATCCAATTATTACTACTATTATTAAAAATCCCATCATTGCTCCTAAAATACTCCCTGTTGCTACTCCTGCTGCATTATATGCATCATAATTCGTCATATAAATCTACTCCTTCCTATTATAATCTTATCATACATTATAATTATATGCTATAAAATTATTTTATTTTATGTAAAGCACTAATTAAGGCAAGTTTTCCTGATTCATAAGTAAGTGAGCCTTGTTGATATGCGATATATGGTTCTCTTATAGGACCATCACAACTTATTTCAATGCTAGAACCTTGTATAAATGAACCTGATGCCATAATTACTTTATCATCATATCCTGGCATATCCCATGGTATTGGAATTGATTTTGAATCTATTGGTGATGCTTGTTGAATACCTTGTACATATTTAATCAATTTTTCTTTATCATTAAATATTATATTTTGGACAATATCAACACGCTCTTCATTATATTTAGGTTCAACATTATAATTTAATTTTTCTAATACATTAGCTGTTAAAATAGCTACTTTTAAAGAAGCAGATATAACACTTGGTGCCATAAATAATCCTTGTAGAATACTTTTATTAATACCTAAAGTTGGGCCTACTTCTCTACCTTCACCTGGCAGTGTTAGTCTTTCACCTACTAATTCAATTAAGTCATGACGTCCACAAACATAGGCTCCATTTGGCGCTATCCCGCCACCTAGATTCTTAATTAATGAACCTACTGCAATATCTATATTACAAATGCCAATTTCATCATTATTTACAAATTCGCAATAACAGTTATCTACCATAATAATTATATCTTTATCTATTTTTTTTATAAAATCTGCTACTTTTTTTATTTTATCAATACTAATACTTTTTCTAGTAGAATATCCTTTAGATCTTTGAATTTCTATTACTTTTATTTTATTATTTGTTATTACTTCTTTTATTTTAGCATAATTAAAATCATCATTAATTAAATCTATTTCCTTATACTTTACTCCAAATGATGCAAGACTACTACTATTATCTTTTATTCCTATTACTTCATGAAGGGTATCATATGGAGTTCCACTAATAGATAATAGAGTATCCCCTGGTCTTAAAAGTGCAAAAAAAGTAACTGTAAGAGCATGAGATCCTGATACAAACTGATTTCTGACAATAGCATCTTCTGTTTGTAATACCTCACTAAATATTTTTTCTATTTTTTCACGTCCAGAGTCATTATAACCATATCCTGTAGTTTCATTAAAATCTGATTCATTTACTTCATATTTATGAAATGCATCTAATACTTTTTTTGTTTTATCAAAACATAACTTGTCTATTTTTTTAAATTCACTCATACATTCTTTTTCAGATGATTCAACAAGTTCTAATATATCGTTATTCATTAATACATTCCTCCATCTACTTTTATTATTTGATTATTAATATAGCTTGCTTTATTAGATAATAAGAAGATAACTACTTCTGCTATTTCACTTGGAGTTCCAAATCTTTTTACATATATTTTTTCTTCTTCACTTTTTATATAATCTTCATCTAAATTTTTCATTTCATTTTCTGTTTTTACCCATCCTGGTGCGATAGCATTTACTCTAATATATGGAGAATACTCAAGCGCTAGATTATGAGTTATAGAGTTTAAAGCTGCTTTTGATGCATCATAATCTATAGACATAGGATAGTTTTTATCAATACCATTTGTAGATGAAATATTTACTATACTACCAAATTTATTTTTATACATTATATCTGCTATTAATCTACTTACTAAAAAAGTACCTACTGTATTTATTTCTATTGTTTTCATAAAATTAGCTTTTGTTTTATCTTCAAATAAACTATCTATACATATAGCTGCATTATTAACTAAATAATCGATATGCTTAAATTTTTTACTGATTATATTTACCATGTTATTAATTTCTTCTTCTAAAGAAAGATCACATTTTATTATTTCTACTTTTATATTATACTTTGTTTCTAACTCTTTTTTTAATTCTTTAGCTTTTTTTTCATTAGTATTATAACTAATTATTAAATTACAATATTTACTTGCTAGAGCTTTACTTATTTCAAGCCCTAATCCACTAGCACCACCTGTTATTAGTGCAACTTTTCCTTTAAACATAATTCCTCCTAAAAAATAAAAGAGCACTTATTATGCTCTTGATGAATATTTTCCATCTGCAGTTGTAACTAATATTTTTTCTCCTTGTTCAATAAACATAGGAACTTTTACAACTAAACCAGTTTCTAATGTAGCATCTTTTAATGCATTATTAGTAGTATTACCTCTAACAGCTGGCTCTGTAGCTGTAACTTCTAATTCTACTTTATCAGGTAAATCTATTCCTAATAATTCACCTTCATAAAGAATAACATAAACATTCATATTTTCTATTAAATAGTTTTTACTATCTCCTACTTGATCTGCACTTAATTCTAGTTGTTCAAATGTTTCCATATTCATAAAGAAGTATGTATCACCTGTATTATATAAATATTGAACATTTTGTTTATTTATATTAGCTTTTTCAAATTTAACGTTAGTATTAAATGTTTTTTCTACAATACCACCAGTTCTCATATTTCTTAATTTGGTTTTCATAAATGCTGAACCTTTACCTGGTTTTACATGTAAAAATTCAACTACTTGATAAATTTGTCCATCTATCATAATTGTCATACCATTTTTAATATCATTGACATTTATCATTTTAAACTCCCCTTCTAGATCTATACACTCTCTTATTTATTTCTTTAGTTCTATTTTTTTGGTATACCTTACTTTTATTTTTTTCAAACATATTATTATCATAAGTTTCTTTAGCTTGCATTTTTATACCTAAATCATAATCATATACTGAATGTAATTGTCCATTAATTGTTGGAAAATTTTTCATACTATTATTTTTTCTCCTTATGAACAGTATGTTTTCTACATCTTGAACAATATCTGTTCATTTCTAATTTATCAGTATTTTTAACATTTCTTTCTACTCTATAATTTTCTTCTTTACATTCACTACATACTAAAGTTTTACGTTGTCTATTTCCTACTTTTGCCATATTATCCCTCCTTACGTCTATAGGTATTATATCAGAAAAAATAGAATTTGCAAAAGATTTTTACAATTTTTTATAATTTTTCATTAACTAATAACTCTTCCTACTGAAGAACTAGTATTAGAACCATTAATATAATTATCATAATCACTATAATCATTTAATTTTTTTGCAATCCCTGGATATCTTAATTTTTGTAATGCTTTATTTTCTACTTGGAATACTTTACCAATTGTAATATCTTCTCTTTTTCCTATTTCATGTAGTGTTTGCATACCTTTATTGCTTAAACCCATTCTATCTATTAATACTTTTTTTTCTTTTTCTTCTAAATTTTCAAAGACTTCATATATAACACTACGTAATTCATTATTATACAATTCATTTTCTTCAATTTCACTTAATTTTTCTAAATATGCTAAATCACAGTTATCATATAATTCATCTAAATGCCCACTATTTTTTAATAAAATATAATTTATAATATTGTTTTCTTTTTCTTTATCAAATTTGATATCACATTCAATTTCTATTTCTTCAACTATCTTTTTGGCCATATTTATATCTATTTTTATATTATCTTCACTATCACTTATTTCTAAATCATCTTTTAATAAATTAGCTACTGCATTATTATACATCCAAAATAATTTCTTATATTGACTAAAGCCTGCGATTACTGGAATACTTCTATGCATAAATTGAAAAACATTTCTATATATATAAGAATTCATACTATCTTGCCCATCATAACTTCTAATATAATTTATTAATGCTTCATATCCATAACTTTCTAATTCTTCAATATCTACATTATATTTTTCTGATAAACTTTTTGCAAGTTTTTTAACAAGTGGTATTTTTTCTAATATAATTTTTTCTTCTTCTTTTTTATTTAATTTCATATATATCCCCCAATGGTTGTTAATTATAACATATAATTAATTATATGTCAAAAAAAAGTATAGATTTCTCTATACTTTAATTTATTATTATTTATTAATTTCTACTACTGCACGTGCTCCAAGATTAGCTGTATTTATAGAAATATCATTCATATTTCCAGTATTATAAATAGCCCAAGCTCCTATATTACCTGCTTCCATTAACCAATAACCAGTTATATTATCTGTATCTATAGTTCCACCATATTGAGTAGAAGAAGTTAAATAGTTATTCATAAAAATTGGACATGTTTTATTTACATTTGTACAATTTAATTTAGCTGCTTCATTTACTTCTAATAATCTAGCTTTAGCATTATCTCTTGTCATTGTATAAATACTACTTGTACATACATTATATCTTGTACATAATGAATAATTATTTATTGTATAACTTAAATCATTTACATTAGTCCATTCTTTTGTTGCTTCTTCTAATTGTGAAATTATAGTATCTGGACCATTTTTATTAGATCCTGTTTCTGACCATTTTATATTGTCTATAGTATTTTCTCTTTGTTGTAATAATAGTGTTTCTCCTGCATCACTTATTACATTAAAATATTTATTTTCATTATCATTTACTTGGTATTTTATTATAGTTCCAGCTGGACAACTATCTTCGTTTTTAGTTTGATAACATTTTGTTTCTTGGCATGTTTCTTCTTCTCCTGTTATACACTTTGTATTATCATTTGTTTGATCATATTTATAAGCAACAATAATATTATCTAGTTTTGCACCTTTTAATGATGGAATAACTTTTTGATCACTTGGAAAATTAAGTTCAGCCGTATCTAATCCTGCTGATGTTCCAAAGGTTACTTTAACACTATCATTATCATTATTTATAATTTTTACATGTATTGTTTTATATGAACCATCACTACCATTTTTTTCTAATATATATCCTGATTTATTAGGAGCTTTATCACTATCAGATAAATAACCCATTTCAATATTATTAGATGATGATTTATAATATAAATTAACTTTTGCTTTAATACCATTTGCATTAACTAATTTAATAGTTACTACTTTACTATCTTTAGAATCAATAGTTATACTCTTATCTTTATCTAAATCCGTACTTTCAATAATTGAATATAAATTACCTGTAACAATATTTAGGGCACCTTTTGCTTCTATTGATACAGTAAATAAAGCATAAGAAAAATATCCTCCTATAATTAATAGCAGTACTAAAATAATTCCAATTAGATAGCCATTTTTTAGATTAATTGCTTTTTTTAACATATATTTTAATTTCATCTAATCACCCTATCATATTATATATACTAATAATATATCACAAAATACATATTATTGCATTAATTTTATTAAAAAAATATGATAATTATTTATTTAATGAAAAATAAGCATCTGTAACTTTTTTAGTAATTCTCATAGTAACAAGTGATGAATAATTACTACTAGTATTAGGTAAGGATGAATTAGGACTTGTAACTATTATTGACATTTGAGGATTATCACTTGGAGCATATCCTACAAATGATGTCGTAATAGTTTCTTTATCTATTATTCCATTATTATCAGTATCTATAAAACTTTGTGAAGTTCCTGTTTTACCAGCTGGAGAATATGAAGGATCAATATATCCTCTACCATATCCACCTGGAGCATTTATAACAGCATAAAAGCCTTCTTGTACTCTTTTCATATATTCAGGTTTAGTATCTATTTTATTTAATACTTTTGGTTTATATGTATAAATTACTTTACCTAATTCTTCATTTGATGTTGATTTTCTAACTTCTTTTAATAAATTAGTTTTATATCTTGTTCCACCATTGGCAATTGTTGTAACATATTGTGATAATTGAATTGGTGTATAAGTTTCATATTGTCCAATAACAAAATCTAATAAATTACCTGCTCTTGTATCTTTAGTTGCACCATATCCTAAACTTTCTACTGGCAAATCTATTTCTGTTTTAACCCCAAGACCAAATGAATGATACATATTTCTATATTTATCAAAAGCATCTTGAACTAATGGAAGACTCATGCCATATTTATATTCATATCCAGATACTCTAATAGCAGTTTTAAACTGATATACGTTACTTGATTTTGATAAGGCTGTTATATCGTTTATTCTACCTAATGTTTGTGATGAACATTTTCTATTAGTACCTTTTATTTGGATACATTCATCAAGTTTTACTTCTCCTATTTTAACAGCTCCTGTATTATATCCTACTAACATTGAGGCACCTTTTACTACAGATCCTGGTGTTACAGGTGATGTTAAAATACTTTCAGTATTATCAATAATATTTCCATTTACTATTTTTTTAGATGCCATTGCTAAAATTTCTCCTGTTTTTGGATCTTCTATAACTACAGATGAATGATCATAATATTTAGTATTAGTCTCATTTTTTGTCCTACGTACTTCATCACTTATAATATCTTCTAATTGTTTTTGTAAATTAATATCAATACTTAATACTATATCATTACCTCTCATTCCTTCAGATATAAGTTTTAATTCACGACTATTAATAACTTGAAATACTTCTTTTTTTCCTTTTAAATATTTTTCATATTGTTTTTCTAAATAACTTATACCAACCCTATCATTTAACGAATATCCTTTTTTTAAATATTCTTCTTTTTCTTCTATAGGTAAACCTTGACTAGAAGTTGATACTTTACCTAAAATATTTTTAAATACATCACCATATGGATATACTCTTTCCCAATCAAGTCTTGTATTAAAACCAGTAAGTTCTGTATTATTTTCAGAAATATATGCATACTCTTCATCTGTTACATCACCTGTTTTAATAGTATGTTCATCATATGCATATCCTTTATTCATTAAATAATATAAGTATGATGCTTTATTTTCTTCATCAGTCATAGAATTTATTTCTTCATCAGTTACTCTTTCAAGTTTCTTTTTATAAATATCTTCTTTAGTTAATTTTCTTTGCTCTAAAAGAGAGTTTTCTTCCTTTGTAATCTTACCATTAGCAAGTACTGGATGAATAACTATCCAAAATTCTTTTTTAGCAGTAGGAGTTAATTTTGTTAAATCTAGATTTAGATGTTTACTTACATTATAAGCAAGCTCTATTTCTTTTTTAGTAGTCGTTCCTTTATTTTTTTTATAATATATAGTTTTAATAGCAGTATTATCTACTATAACATTATAATTTCTATCTAATATTCTACCTCGTGGAGCTGAATTTCCTTCTACTGTATCATATGATAAAACTTTTAGTTCTTTTTTATATTTAATGTTATTTATAATCATAACCTGATATAGTTTTATAAAAACAACTATAAAAAATATAATAATAGCAACTAAAATTATTAATAATCTTTTTTCTAATATAGTGTCTATTTCAAAATTTTTCTTTTTCTTATTAATTTTAGTATTTTTCTTTTTCATAGTTGTTTCCTCCTATTAATAGTTTATCACATAATTCAAAAGTTATTTCATATATTTTATTGGGTGATTAAAATTTATAAAAATTTGATTATAAATTATATTAATAATATGACTCCAAATGATATATTAACTTTTGCAATTAAGAATAATATATCAGTTTCTTCTTCAGAATCTATTATAATATATAATTTTATAAAAAGAAATTATAAATTTATATTAAATGGTGATGATAGTTCTTTAAAAGAATTAAAAAAACTTTTAAGAGATGATTTATATAATAAAATTATAGAATTATATATGTATTATAAAAACAAGTTATTCTAATTAACTTGTTTTTCGATATTTTCTTTTAAATTTTGATCAAATTTTTTATTTTTTATCATTTCTATTTCATATTTATATGGCGGATATTCTAATATATATGGTGTTTCTAATATTTTAGGAATATCTTTTATTCTATCATTATAAATTATATTAATTAAAGCATCAAAACCAATAGTACCAAATCCTATATTTTCATGTCTATCTTTATGTGATGATTTAGGATTTTTACTATCATTTATATGAATACAATGTAAATAATTTAGACCAACTATTTCATCAAAGTAATTTAATAATTTATCAAAATCAAATACATCATATCCAGCATCATTTAAATGACATGTATCCATACAAACTCCAATATGATTTTTATTTTTAACTCCTGTTATTATTTTTTTTATTTCTTTAAAGTTAGAACCAATTTCACTACCTTTACCTGCCATAGTTTCAAGTAAGATAGTAACATTACTATCTTCTAATATTATATTAAGTCCATTTATAATATTTTTAATACCACAATCAGTTCCTAAACCTACATGACTACCAGGATGTAATACCATATATTTTATGCCTAATTCTTCGCATCTTTTTATTTCTTCTTTTAAAAAGTTAATTGAAAAATTATATTTATCTTCTTCTTTATTATTAGCAAGATTAATAATATATGGAGCATGAACTATTACTTTAGAATAATCTATATTGTTATCTTTCATTAATTTAATAGCTTCTAAAGTTAAATTTTTATCTAATTTAGTTCTCATGGTATTTTGAGGTGCTCCTGTATAAAACATAAATGTTGTAGCACCATAACTTAAGGCTTCTTCTAAACTCCCAAGTAGTTGAGTATTACTTTTAAATTTAACATGACTACCAATTAACAACATCTTATCACTCCTAGTAATAATATACCATAAAGATTTTGTATTATCTATAATTTTCGAAAAAAAAAGCTCATCTTTCATGAACTTTTTAGCTACAAGTTGTAGCATCTAAATTAGTAATATCGTTTTTTGAATTACGTATTACTTTTTTACCTTTAATATCTCCTTCTTTTACTCCGTATAAGCCCCATTTTTTTGAACCATCTTTCATATATACAGTATAAGTATAGTCATAATCTTCTTCATCCTTATCTGTTTTAGCTGTTGCAGTTATTTCAACATAACCTACTAATTCTCCACCAAATGGTGAACTTATTTTTTTACCTCCACCACTTACAGTAGTAGAATTACTATTTTCTACATTGATTTCTGATATAGGGATTTTAACAGTTTGACCTACTGTACAAGTACCACTTGAATCTTCTATTTCATCATTTAAATACATATATCTAGCAGAATTAACATACGCTCTTGCTGTATCTGCAAATGTATCACGTCTTGACTGTTCTATATATTTAGTAACTTGAGGTATGGCAACTAACATTAATATACCCAAAATAACTATAACTGCTAATAATTCTATTAAAGTAAATCCTTTATTATTTAATTTTTTTCTCATTACTTTCACTCCTATTTTATCTTATATATTTTAGAATACCACATTTTATTTATTATTTCAATAATTAATTATATTTTTATTAGAACATTTTTCCTGAACATGACACTTTTGTAGCATTAGAGCTTACTATACTTTCACTTTTACTTGCAGTTGTACTATCTGTTAAATTTTTACTATCAGTTGCTTTTATTCCTCTATATATAGTAGTTTTGGTATTATCTTCTTCTAATAATTGTACTTCATAATTATACTCTCCTGCATAATCAAGTAATACTCTTACATATGATTCATTACTATAAGTACCACCATTTGGAGCATCATTTAATTCTTTTCCTGCATCTAAATATTGTAATGATAAACAAGCAGACTGATGTGTTTGCAATAAACTTTTCAAAGATGGATCTGATTTAATTTTATATTTTGATAAAGATACTAGTTTTTTTGCATCTTCTATATATGTTTTATTTTTATTTCTTTGTACTATTCCAACTACATTTGGTACAGCTAAAAGCATTATTATAGCTAATATTGACATTGTAGCTAATAGTTCAATTAATGTAAATCCTTTTTCATTTATATTCTTCATATAATCACCTATTATAATAAGTATAGCATATATTTTATTATTTTGTTATTTTTTTTATATTTTTTATCTCATTTAATACTGTTTCACTTTTTATACTTTCTGAAAACATAGAATCATATCTAAATATACTAAATCCTTCATAACTATCTAAATTTCTACTAGTAATTATTTGTCTCATTAATATATTATCATTAAGAATCCATTCATCAATTCCACTTTTAGCATAATTATCTTTTTCTCCACTTTTATATAGTGCTAAAGCAGGAATTATTTTTACATTACTTTTTTTAGTTAATTCATTCCATGTATTTACAACATCATAAAATGGTTGGACTTCATTATTAAATCCATAATATATTTGAGGCATTAAATAATCTACATATAAATCCTCTCCAGCCCATTTTTTTACATCAGCATAATTTTTATTATAATTATTATTTATATTACCTTCAGGTGATATTCCAAATACAATATTATTTTTTTTTGTTAATTTATGAACTTTTTCTACTAGATTATTAACCATTAATAAATGATAATCTTCTTTAGAAATATTATTATCTTTTATATATTCATTATAATTATCATTATCTATATCATTAGACGGATAAAAATAATCGTCAAAATGAATTCCATCGATATCATAATTATTTATTATTTCTTCTATACCATTAATTATTAATTTTTGTACTTTACTACTTGCAGGATTATAATATATTCCTTTATCAGTTATTCCTATATTATTGGTATTTATATATTTAGATGCAGTTATATTATCAAGTTTAGTTATATCATTATTATTACTTATTCTATATGGATTTATCCAAGCATGAATTTCTATATTTTTATCATGAGATTTTTTTATAAAATATTTTAAAATATCATAATCTGGTTCTTTATTTTCATTGTTTAGAATAGCTTTACTATATGGAAAATAATTTGATTTATATATAGCATCAGAGAAACTTCTTACTTGTAAAAGTATCATATTAAAATTAGAATTATTTATATTATTAATAATTTTATCTATATTTTCCTTACTTTCTATACTACTTTTATTCCCAATATATTTTTGTAATTCTATATAACTTATAAATATGGCTCTTTTTTCTGTATTTTTAATTTTATTATCTTTATCTAGTACTTCTTTATTACTAACTTTATTATAAGTAATAAATATAGAAAAAAAGATAATTATTAGTATTAATAATTTTTTCATATTTTCACCTATTATAAGTATATAATTATCTTTATAAGAAATTTGTCTATTTTACGTTCTCATCTTTAATTAAAAATAAATTATTATTTTTATAAAATGCATAAAATACATCTTCTATATTTACATTATTTTCTTCTAAATTTTTATTTAGCCATTTTTTATCTTTATTAATTTGAATTAGAGTTTCTTCATCTAATTTACCATCTATTATTAAAGGTAGTGGATAACTTTTATCATGCCCTTTAGCAAATACGGATAATTTACCACTAGTTTCTAGTATTGCATAATCTACTTCTTCTATGCTCCTTATACTTTTTTCTCTTAACTGAGTTAATAAATCATCCAAATTATATCTTTGCTTTAACATTTCTTTAAAATTTACTTTACCTCTATTTATTATAACTGAAGGTTCTCCTTCTATTTTTTCTCTAGTATTTGCACTTTTTAATGATATTTTTGCAACTATTATTTGTACTATTACTAAAGCAAATATAGGTAATATTGTAATTAACAAATTAGTTTTATATTTATCAATAGACATTGCCGCAAGTTCTGCAATTAAAATAGATACAATTAAATCCATTATTGATAATTCTCCTACTTCTCTTTTTCCCATAAATCTATATACTATTGCTATAATAATGTAAAAAAGTAATGTTCTAAATACTACTATTAAAATATCCATAACAACACCTCTTTATATTATTATTTTCTTATTAATATTTTTTTATACAATATCATAAATTTTAGTGGAGGATATTTTATGAAACGAATAAAAACTTATTTAAAATATTTAGGATTTACTATACTTTCTATACTAATATGTCTACTGTTAATATCAACTTTATATTATTTTAATATTTTAGGAAGTGGATTAGTAAAATTTTTAAGACCTTTAGTAATATTTATAAATATTTTTATTAGTAGTTATATACTAGGTAAACATACAGAAAAAAATGGTTATTTAGAAGGATTAAAATTAGGTAGTATGATTATATTAACATTTTTTATTATATCACTAATATTATTTAGAAATTATTTTCAATTAAAATTAATATTTTATTATTTTATAATTTTATTTATCTCTATTTTTGGTAGTATGGTTGGTATTAGTAAAAATGAAAAGAAATAAAGGCCTTTAAGGTCTTTATTTTTTTAAAGATTCTATTTCTTTAATACTAAGTCCAGTAGACTCTGAAATAATATTTATATCTATATTATTTTTTAAAAGTGATTTGGCTATAGATATAGAAGCTTCTTTTTGTCCTTTTTCCATACCTTCCTTGATACCTTTTTCTATTCCTTTTCCTATATATTCATCTCTTATTGAATTCTCTATCTTTCTATTATCTTCTTCTGCACTCATGTATTCTCTAAACTCTTCTTCTTCATTTACTCTTTGTATTTCACTCATATACTTCAACACCATCCTATCTTTTTTTGATAGATTCTCTAACTCTTCTGGTTGTAAGTCTAACATCATTATATATTTATTTTCTTCTATCTCTTTTTCATCTTTATTGTACCAAATTTCCATATATTTTTCCATATTTATTTCATATATTATTAAATTACTTATATATTTATTTTTATCTTCATCTTGGACCATATATTTTCTTAT
>CANRPP010000017.1 GCA_947632545.1 uncultured Bacilli bacterium
TCGTTCGACTTGCATGTCTTAGGCATGCCGCCAGCGTTCATCCTGAGCCAGGATCAAACTCTCAATAAAATTTATTTAAGTTTGTTATAATTCTAATTATTTTCCCTAGCTACTCAAAATTGACGTTTTGCTTAGTTTTCAAAGATCATTCCTGTGTAAATCACCGAGTTGCGTTACCAATATATCAAATTTACTTTTATATGTCAATACTTTTTTTTATTTTTTTTACATTTTTTTAGACACATATTTAACAAGCAAAATTGTAAATAGAATAATTAAAAAATGTAAAAGAAAATTTTATAAAAAATTGACCTGATAATTGGAGTATACGTTTTAACGCGTACCACTCAAATATATCAAAAAGTAAATGATATGTCAACAATAAATTTTAACTTTTTTTATTGTTATATATGATATATATTGCTTTTTTTGCAATACACGCCCACTAATATAACAAAATAAAAATACAAAGTCAATATTTTTTTACTTTATTTTTATAAATTAATTATTTTTTTATCTAAATATTATAAATAATAATTAATTCATACAATATACTATATGTAACAAAATTATTTTTTTTCATAAAAAAAATACATATAGTGTACTTTTTTATTTATATTCCTTATATATATTATAATAATGTTCTACCGTTCCAGGTGTAAATGCCATATCTTTTTTTCTAGCATGCTCTATCAATTCTGATAATTCCTCTTTTAATATTCTATCTAATTTTTTTGAATATCCCATCAAATCTTTATGATAATTATATTCACCACAATCTAATACTTTGAATGAACCATCTGGAAATACTCTAAGATCTAAATCATAATCAATATATTTAATAGCATCACAATCTATTATATAAGGTGATGCAATATTACAATAATAATATATACCATCTTTCTTATATTGACCTATAATATTATACCATTTATTTTTAAAAAAATATAAAACTGCAGGCTCTTTAGTTCTCCAAGTTCTACCATCTGACTCAGTTACTTTAGTCTTTTCATTACCAAATATTAAATAATCATCATGTACTTCTAGTAAAACGGCCTCATCCCATGCACGATGAATTTTACTATTATGCTTATAACTATGTATAATATACTTTTTTCCTATTTCTAATTTATCCATTATTAATACCTCGTCTCTGCTTAATAGTATATCTTTTTTTTATGTTTTTTTCAATTGTTAATTTTATCCACCATATAACTATTACAAAAAAAAGAAGTTCTAAAACTTCTATTTCTTATTTTTATTATTTTTATTTGATGATTTTTTCTTCTTACTTTTTTTATCATCATTATCTTTTTCATCAACAACATCTGCTTCTTTTACTCTAACAGATTCTGAATCAATACTATTTCTAAATCCTTCAACATTTTTCTTAATTATAAAAGTAGAAATTACATCTAATACAGCATAAACAATTATAAATATTCCAACAAGTCTCATTAGAAGCACTGCTCCAGCAAATGGGTTAAATAATAACACCACACCACATATTGTTCCAATTATTGAAATAACCATTGTTGTCTTCCATAAATCATTATCACTATTTTTTAAACTAAATGCATATTGAATTTTATTGGCACTGCTAACTATAATTGCAATTCCAATTACTATTGGAAGCAAACTACCGATAGCTTTTGGATTTTTAATAATTAATCCACCTAATATAATAGTAACTACACCATATAATACATCTAGCCCTATAGCTGAATTACTATCCTTTTTACTATTTGTAAAAAATCTTATTAAAGCATATACTCCTGCACATATTAGTATAGCACCAATTATATATGATATTGTAAATATTGTTGCTTCTGATTCAAATACTAATAATATTCCAAGTATTAACAATAATAAAGATGTAGTAATAGATGATTTTAATAAATTTTTCATATATACCTCCAAATATAACCTTCCCATTAATTATATCATAAAAAGTTAAAATAATATATATTAATTATATTTTAGTAACTAAAAATGTTAACAATTCTTCTGGATTTTTACCATTTTTTATAATATCGTATATTAAATCAATAATAGGAATAGTTACATTTTTATCATTAAGCAATTGATATATAGACTCTAATGTATAATATCCTTCAATAGTTGTATTTTTAATATATGCTTCTAATTCTTCTTTTGAAGTTTTAGAACCAACAAGTTTTCCATAACTAAAATTTCTACTTTCAGTACTTGTACAAGTTAAAAGTAAATCACCAAATCCTGCAAAACTTAATACTGTTCGCCTATCCCCATCAAAAGCATCAATAATTTCTTCCATATCATGAATCGCTTCTGTTATAAACATTGCTCTAGTAGAATCACTTGCCTTAAGTCCAGCTAACATTCCACTAGCCAGTGCAATTACATTTTTTATTGAGCCACATATTTCTGTACCAACTATATCATAAGTATGACGAAGTTTTACATATTCATTTCTAAAGGCTTTATTAACTACATTTTTAGCATTCATACTAGTAGTTGCAAGAGTTAAACCAATTGGTTTTTTCTTAATAACATCAACTGCAAAAGAAGGCCCTGATATAACTGCAATATTTTCAGTATCTAAATAATTACCTACTATTTGATGAACAAATAAGCCTGAATTTTGTTCTATTCCTTTAGAAGCTATACAAATATTGACATCTTTATCTGCATATAAAGCAAGTTCCTTACACAAATCTGCAACAAATGCTGCAGGTATTGCAATTATTAATAAATCTTTATCTTTTGAACATTCTAAAATACTATTAGTAATTTTTATATTAGAATCTAACGTATAACCTGGAAGTAATTTTTGATTTCCCTGATTTTTTAACAACTCATCTTTTTCATCTTTAAACTTTGTCCACATTGTAATATCAACTTTATTTTCAGAAAGGATAGAGGCAAGTGCCATACCATATGCTCCTGTTCCAAATATACCTACTTTCATTAAATTCACTCCTAACTAAATTCTGGTATTGTTGTAATTGGAATTATTTGAATAAAAGTATTACCATCATTTACTTTTACCACACTTCCATCTAAATATTTATATATTGTTTTACTATCTCTATCATCTTTTTGCCATGTAATTGGTAAAGCGTAACCATTAGTTATGTAGTAACCTTCTCCAGAACCTACAGTATCTAAATCTTGTCTACCATAACTATCTAATCCCCTATTTTCAACTTTTTCAATTATAATATTTTTATAATGTAATTGATTTCCTGTAGTCTTATCAATATGACTACTACCATCCATACTTCTTAAATAATATTTATTATTACTA
Source organism: uncultured Bacilli bacterium (assembly GCA_947632545.1). Taxonomy (GTDB): domain Bacteria; phylum Bacillota_I; class Bacilli_A; order RF39; family UBA660; genus UMGS995. The sequence goes on from CANRPP010000017.1 coordinate 3,290, forward strand.
TCATAACTATAACTAGTAGTATGAAAATTAGAATATTTTAAATTTACTTCATTTGCAAGAATTCTATTATCTTCTGAGTTTTCATCCTTTGATCCTTTAAAAGTAATTTCATCTGCACTATAATTTAAAAGTTTCCAATCATCTGTTTCTATATCATAATTTTTAACTTCACCAGCATATTTATATAATGTATCTGTATTAGTAAATACATTATGTGGCGCAGAAACTTTTTTATCCCTCCAATAAGCAGAATCTGCTGTTAGTCCATTTATATTATTAACACCTAATACTTTTATATCATTTTTAGCATAATCACTCCAACCATAATGACAATATATCGCATCACTTTCTAAAGCATAATCCAAGTAATAATGTCTAGAACTACGAACAGGACCAATTAATGAAACATCTCTATCCTTATATATAGCCATAATACGAGTTAAGCCACCCTCCACTATAATTTCATAGTTTATATAAGACTCTTGAAGTCCTGCATGAGAATTATTACCAACATTGTTATCAATCATTACAGCTAAAGGTCTTTTATTACTATCTTCATCAACTATAGTTATTTTCTTTTTAGGACTTTTCTTAACTATAGAATGATCTCCATTAAAATATAAGAAATATACTATTATACCTACAACACATAATATAAAAATCATCATACAAATAGTAATAAATCTCTTATCCTTTTTTCTCATCCTTTTCTTTTTTCTAGATTTAGACATATTATCATCTCCAAATAATAAGTAAAATTAAATAACTTGAATACTAAAACTAATTATGCTATAATTTTTGTTGTCGAATTATATTAGACTAATATAATATTAAAAATATATTTATTTACAATAAATTGTGTTATAATAAATATGTATTTAGGGGATTAGTTAAATGGTATAATAATGGTCTCCAAAACCACTGTTGGGAGTTCGATTCTCTCATCCCCTGCCATATTGTAATATCGGTTTTTCTCAAAAAAAAGAAAAATCGTTTTTTTTATTTTAATATTAGTCTAGATATAGTTTAACACAAGATTAAATAATTTGTAAAAAAAAAAGAGATAAATAGATGTAAACTACATAATATAGATTAATACTTATATTTACCTCATATATCTAACTAAAATATATAGATTTAATAATTTTATTAAATTCTAAATCTGATATTAATTCAACATAATCTTTTTTATTTGAGTTTTTATAAATACCAATAGAATAATATTCATCACTCGCTTTATTATATACACTAATAATATAATAATTATTACTAACATTTAATAAGCCATTTAAATCACCTGATAAATAATAATTTCTAGTTCTAGTATCTAAAGGAGAATATTTTACACATATTTCTGATAAATAGTTCATTTTAATATCATTACCAGATACAAAAATATTTTTATTCTTTCTTTTTGTATAATAATATTTTATTAAATCTCTTTCAGAATTTATATTATTTTTCTTCATTAATTTATCATAATTAATTGTTTGTAATCTTTTATCATCATTTTTTGTTTGTTCATAGCATCTTATTCTTTTTGAAATATTAATTGTTGAAGTAAAATTATTTTTTGATTCATTTTTTGGAATATATGTATATTTTTCTTGTTTTACAAATCCATTAGGAATATAGATATTTAAATTATTTATTTTTGTATTTGCAAGACTTTTATCTACTGTCACCTTTTTATCTTTTATAGTTATTTTATTATAGTCTGTAGCATAATTATTTAAATCTTTGTAATATAGTAGTAAACAAGTCTTAAATAAAATATATCCTAATATAATAAAGATAAGTATAGTAATTATTTTTTTCTTCATAAAATCACCTCAAAATATAAATAATAAAAAATACTAATAATGGTTGCAGTAATATATTTAAAATACAAATTATTTTGTATTTTTTTATTTTATAATGAAATCCACGAATTAAATATAAAATTGTAATAAAGATACTAAATATAGTCTCACATATTAAAAATATAAAATAATAATCAAAAGACATAATACTTCTAGCAATAACACACTCTCCAGTAGTATTTATTGGTAAATAACAAATATTACATAATGCTAAAAACATTGTTAAACTTAAAAAAATTGTAATTACAAAACAAAAATACAAAAAGTAATCATAATATTTCTTTTTTTCTTTAGCCTTTCTTTTCATACAAACCACCTTTATTAATTTTTACATTTATTATCATCTTAAAGAGAGTATAACATAAGACTTACCATTTTACAAAAATATATTTTAATTACATATGATTAAAGTAGGAAATTATTGACAAAATTTAACTTTTATGGTATAATATGTGCACATTATTTGATTAGGGGAGGTTAGAAAATAATGGTTAAAAATTTAATGTTAGGTAATGCAAATTTAATAGAGACAGGAATGCTTTATGGTAATATGAATACTGCAAAAGCATTTTATCCAGAAGATTATACACCAGAGCAAAGAAAAGAAGCATTTATGAATGCTCGTATGAAATTAGGAAAGGATTATGGATTTGATGGTCATAAATTCTTTATGGCAGATCAAAAAGATCAAAGGGGTACATGGTTTGAAATTGATAATGATTATGTAGAAGCTAATCCAAATGGATGGAGTGATATTAGACAAGATATATTAGTAATAACAGATAAAACACCTGGTGTTGTTATTGGTCATCCAGTTGCTGATTGTCCTGTTGTTATGGCTTATGATAAGAAGAAAAATGTTGTTGCTATTGGTCACTGTAGTGCTGAATTGGTTGATAAAAAAATGCCTATGTTAGTAGCTGATGCATTATATAATTCTTACAGAACAAAAGATGAAGATATAGCTGTTTATGTATCTGCTTGTGCAGGAGATAGTTGGACTTATGATAAATATCCTGCTTGGGCTAAAGACAATAAAATTTGGGATGAAGCTATTAAAGAAGATGCAGATGGTATCTTCCATATAGATTTAAAAAGTGCAGTATTAAAACAATTACAAGAAAGAAATGTTGAAGATATTACAATGTCGCCAGTAGATACTATTACAGATCCTAATTATTATTCAAATAGCGCAGCATTTAACGGTGCTCAATATAAAAAAGGGCGTAATTTTGCAGGAACATTCTTTAAAAAATAAAATTATAAATAGTATAAAAATTCATACTTAACAAGTATGAATTTTATTTTAATACAAATATATAGTTTTTTTGTTATTTATTAGTTACCAGGGTTTTAGTAAAACTATTCATTCTCTCAATTAATTGAGTTTTGAATTTATATATATCATTTATCTTATTAATATCATATCGTATTTCATTCTTATCTTTATCAGGAATTACAATATATCTAACATTTTCTTTTAGATATATTCTACAAATCCATTTTGTTACTTTATTATCATATAATATTCCAAAATAACTTATTGTATCTTTATAATAAACTTTATTTATATCACAATACTCTGATAAAATTGATTTTACTATATAATATGCATCCATCTCTTCCATTGTTGTTACTATTAAATCTTCTTCATCAATATTGTCACTTTTTTCAATATCATCATCCTTCTTCATAGCGCTCTGTAATCGTTCATTAATTAAATCATTAATATAATAATTAATAGATTTTTTTACTAATGGACGATATTTATCAACAATAGTTTGAGTTTTTAGACCATCATAAATATCCTTATTTAAAATTAACTTTATAAAATCATCACTAGGATTATTAAATTCCTCTTTTAATACTTTTTTAATTTGACTTAAGTATTTTAAATCTGAAGCAGCACTTAAAATATAATTAACATTAAAATTATCTTTCTGAAATTTTTTCAATTCTTGTATATCGTTATCTTTTAAATCCTCTAAATTTATTTCTAAAAATGGCGCAGCATCCATAACATTTGTTTTTTCTAAATCTGTATAAAATTTATAAATTATACCATTTGTTAATATTGCAAATTTAGCTTTAGATGTACCAAAATATCTAAATAACTGACTATCATGTTTTTCTAATTTTTCATTTACTGATTTTGCCTCTATTAATATGGATACTTCATTATCTAAAATAATTGCATAATCAACTTTCTCTCCTTTTTTTATTCCAACATCAGCTATATATTCTGGCATAAATTCATTTGGATTAAAAATATCATAACCCAACATTTGAAAAAAAGGCATAATTAATGAAGTTTTTGTTGCTTCTTCAGTATCTAATTTTCCTTTAATATTATCAATCTTTGCTGTAAAGTTTCTAATTTGTTCTTCAAAAGTCATTTTTTTACCTCCACATAATTTTTTTCATTTTATTTTATATTATTAAATCCCATAATATAAAAAAATAGAAGTTGAAAATCATACGACCACAACTTCTTCGCAATTTAATTCTATCATATAAATAAAATAAATACAATACAATGAAATAATTTATTTGCTTTTTTTATAACGTTATATTATAATATTGAACAATTTATATCAATTATTAATATTGCAAATAAGGAGGGCATTATGAAAAAAGGAATATATAGATTTATTAATACCATTATTGTATTATTTTTATTCATTACAAATATACCTCTAGTTTATGCAGATGAATCATTAGAAAATATAGACTATACTGAATCATTAGAATCATTTAATAATCCAGAACGAGGTTTTTATAAAACCCTAGGTTATACTTTTAAGCCAACTGGTAATAAGGCTCCTAGTGCTTATTCTCTAGGTGGTAATTTAATTCATTTGCGCTTAAATTTGGGACAATTTTCTAAAGCGGTTAATAATGATAAAGATTTAGAGTTAACTGATGATATGCTAAAAACATTTGATACTATGTTAAAAACAATTAAAAGTAATGGCGGTACTGCAATAGTAAGATTTGCCTATGATAACTTTAATGGTGTTAAAAATCTAGAACCTTCACTTGATATGCTTCTACATCATATTGAACAACTAAGTCCAGTCTTTTATGAAAATAAAGACGTTATTTCCTATATTGAATTAGGTTTTTTTGGACCATGGGGAGAAATGCATTCAAGTAGTATTTGTAATTATGATAATGTTAACCTTGCAATTGATAAAATGTTAAAAAGTGCACCAAAAGAAATTACTATTGGAGTAAGACATCCTAACTATTATGCTAAATGGAAAGCAATTGATAGAGCTACTCTAGATTCTGATATTACAAAAAAAGGAACAGATGATTATCGTATTGGTATATTTAATGATGGATATTTAGGAAGTGAAAGTGATTTAGGAACTTTTGCCAATAGAGAAGTTGAAACTGCTTGGCTTTTTAATCAAGCAAGACATACTTTTTATGGAGGAGAAGTTGTTAAATCTTTTGGAAAAAATGACTTTAATACTACAGAATATATTTCTAAAGAAGGATTTATTACACATACAACTTATTTAAACTCTGAATGGAATCAAGAAGTTATTAATAATTGGAAAAATGAAATATATAATGGAAGTGATACATTATATAAAGGAGAATCAGGATATAATTATATAAATAATCATTTAGGATATAGATTTGTTGTACGCAAATCTTCTATTAAAGATACTCCAAAAAATAAAGATCTAGAAATAAATTTAAAAATAGAAAATGTTGGTTTTGCTAATTTAATTAATCAAAAAACATCTAGTATCTTACTGGAAAATGAGGATTATATCTATGAAATAAAAACTGATATTGATGCAACTACTTGGAATTCTGAAGAAACTACAAATCTTAAATTAAAAATTAAACTACCAGATGATATATCTTTAGGAGAATATAAAGTATATTTTAGATTATCAAAATATGGAGATTTAACTACAGATAATAATTATCAAGCTATACGTTTTGCTAATAAAGATATTTGGAATCAAACACTTGGTGCAAATTATATTGGTAATGTGTTAATTAATAAAGAAGAAATAAATACAAATACAAATACAACTACAAATCAAGATAACAGCCAACAGAATTATACAAATTTAGATAACAATATTAATAATAATGATAATAACGATAATGAAAATAACAAAGATAAAATTAAAATAGAAAAGGTTAATGTTCCAAATACTTCAGCTGATGCACCAATATATCAATATGTTATAGGTATAATTATATTTTCATTAGGTATGGCTTTAATGGATTCAGCTATTAGACAAGCTAGACTACAATAATATAATTTATCACTTTGTCGAATTATAAATAATATTGACAACTATTATATAATATGATTTAATCAAATTAAAAAGAGAGGAGTAAATTTATGGATAAAAGTAAGATCGATTTATACTTAACTACAAACGCTAAATATTTTGAACCAGCTGCAATTCCAATAATCAGACAAAAATTAGAAAAGGCTAACGATGATGCACTTGTAACATTACAAGCATGTGAACTTAAGGATCCAACTCTTTTACTTGTAATATCTTTATTTCTTGGTGGTCTTGGAATTGATCGTTTTATGCTTGGAGATACTGGTATGGGAGTTTTAAAACTTCTAACTGGTGGTTGCTGTGGAATATTAACCATTATAGACTGGTTCACTGTAATGAAAAAGACAAAACAAAAAAATTTAGCTACTATTTCAATGATTCTATAATGAAAAAAAATCATATAATTATTATAATTATTGTTTTTGGGCTTAGTTTTATATTAAATTTATTTAATATAAGAATTTGTCCTTTTTTTAATCTTTTTCATATTCCATGTCCAGGTTGTGGTATGACAAGAGCATTTATATTACTATTACAAGGAAATATTATTCAAAGTTTAAAATATAACTTTTTACTTATACCATTATGTATTTTTATAATTATATATTTAATAATTATATTTACTAATAATACTAAAAAATTGAATATATTTATTAATAAATACAAAAAAATATTAATAATATTATTAACAATTCTCACAATAGCTTTATGGATTACAAATATTAATAATCCTTTATTATATTGATAATACTTTTATATTATAAAAGTATTATTTTATTATAATTGCACTTTTTTTATAATTAGTGTATAGTAAAAGCTAATAACTTTTTTGCAGAAAGGAAAATAATAATATGAAAAAAAATTTAAATATTCTTTTAGATTTAAGAGATCAAGCCGTAAAACTATATGATGAAATGAGATTTCATAATAATATAAATTATAATAGTTTTAAATTAATAAAAAAACAAAGAGATATATTAACAAATTTAATATTAGAATCAGCTGAAGAGTATATGCCTGTAATCACAACAGAAGAATGCATTATTGAACCAGGTGAGGAAAAGGAATTACAGACAAATATTGATAACCTTGAAATTAGTTCTATTGAAGAAAATAAAATACTTGAATTTACACATAAAGGAATTATATGCACATCTGGATATTTAACTTTTTATTTAAAAAAAGATTATGAAAATGGAAATAAAATTATGGTTAAAAATAATGTACCAGAAGAAGTTAATATAAATCCTAATGAAATGTATCACTACTGTGATCCAATAGTAACAGAATATTTTTGGCGTGGTATATATAAAATAGAAAAAAATCAAATGATAGGACTAATTGGTTATGATAATGACTTATTAGAAACTACAAGTTTAGATATGCAAGAAAACGTTAATCAAAAAATTAAAAAAATTCAAAAACAAAACTTAATGCAACAACATATAAAGGATATATAGTATAAATCAAAAGAAAAGTAGCCCATTGCTACTTTTTTATATTTATTTTACTTTTTTCTAATAATAATTTTATCAAATGTTACAAGTATTGCAGGTAATAATAGTAGTATTAATAATACAGAACAAATTGTTCCTTTTGATAATGTAATACATATTTTAGAAGTAATATTTGATGAGAAGTAACCAACTATTAATGTAACTATTATTAAGATAGATGAACTAGTAGAAATAGTATGCATTGATCTATTATAAGCATTAATTACTGATTGTTTCTTATTATGTTTCTTTCTTGATTCTAAATAATATGAAGTATATACAATAGCATAATCAATAGTAGCGCCCATTAATATACTTTGAACTATTAATAAAGCTATAAAATATACTGGTTCTCCAGACATTGATAATATTCCCATTGTTAAGAATACTGCGCATTGTATAACTAATACTAAAATTAATGGTATTAAAATTGATTTAAATGTAACTGCAACCACAATAAATATAAATATCATAGTTAAAAGTGTAATTAAATTCATTTCACTATCAAATGACTCATTCATATCATAAGCCATAGGAGTATCTCCTATAACATAAATATCATCACCAACACTTAATAAATCATCTCTTAATTTCTTTACAAAATTTAAAGATTCTTTATTTTCTAACTTAAATGAAGTATTTAGAATTACCCTAGAATACTTATCACTAATAAGTAATTTTTTAGCATCCCCAACTGTTTTTTTAGCAGTTACTATATCCTCTTTAGTTTCTTTATCAATATAGTCTTTAAATAAATTACTATTTATTATATCTTTATTTAAATAATTAATAAACTCTTCTACTGTTAATTTATAATTATTATTATATCTATTAATACTACCATAATAAATATATACAAGTTCAAATAAATTCTTATCTAAATCATTACTTATTCTAGATAGATTATTATAAATATCTTTATAAGTAAATTTCTTATTATTAATTGAATCATTCATTATATTAGAAAGTATATTTAATTTATCTACTTTATCTACATCAATATTACTATTATATGAAGGATCATTTACTATATTAGTTAGCATATAATTTACAAAATTATTTAAACTCATATTTTTATTATAATTATTAACTTTAACATCATATAATGAATATAATAATTTTAATTTACTTTGTTCAATATTTAAAAGACTTGCCATTTCATTAATAGAATATACTCTATTATTTATAACTCCATCCATAACTTTATTAACCATAGTTAATGTATTTATTTTAGTATTATCTAAAGCTATTTTTGGATTATCTTTATTTTCTAATAAGAATTTAGTAAATTCTACTGGACTAATTTTATATTCTACACCATTTATATAAGAACTTAAATTATATAGCTTATTTATCATATTCTTATCTATACCAAGTAAAGAACTAATCTCATCTTTTGAATATAATATTTTATTTTCACTAGTAGTATCATCTATTATAAGTTTTAATAATGATAGATTATTTTTTGTATCATTATCTAAATAAGAGTCTGCTTTTTCTAGAGTTAATGCTATAAATTGACTAGGCATCATAGTATAATCCTCATCTAATCCCGCTAAAGTATATACAGTATTTACTATATTAGGATTTATACTTTGAAAGTACATATTTAAACCACTTTTATTTAGTATTTGACCATTCATATTATTTTCATTTTTAGCTATAGAAATTAAATTAGTCAACTTACTTACATCAACATCATTTAGATAATCTGTATTAGTCTTTATATTATAAGTATTAATAATAAAATCTGATATAGACATCTTACTATCATTATCTTTATTTAAGTTATAAAGTAATAATAGACTATCTACTGATTCTTTATCAAGATTAAAAAGATTTGCAATAGAAGTAGAATCAAGTTCACTTTGAATATAATTTTTATTAGTAAAATTAGATAATTGTTTTACTAAATTTATTTGTTCATTGGTAAATGATTTTTTATAAGTATCATTTGTTAAAACACTATTATTTATAAAGTATTGGAAACTATTTAAATCTATTTTTATATTAACGTCTTCTTTATGACTTAATGTATAAATATCATCAACCATACTAGAATCAATACCTAATATATTAGAAATATCTGTACTTGTTCTTTCTTTATTAATTAAATCTATATTAGTAAAATTCTTTAATGTCTCTATATTATTTTTCATATCATTATCTATTTTTTTACTTAAAGAATCATTTGTATAAATTTCATCTTCTATAAAATTAATAAATTCATTATATGATAATTTTATATTATTATTTTTATTATAGTAATTGTAATATACTATTCTTAACAAATAATCTTCTATATTAGTATCACTATCTAAATCTTTTAATCTAGTTTTTAAATCACTATAAGCTAAATCTTCTCCAATAGTATTACCATAACATAATACTTCATCTATTTTATTATTTTTTAAATTCCTACAGTATTTAGCTATTTCTTTTTCATATTTATTATTATAGATTATGGCTATTTGATTATTTTCTTTAAAATGTTTTTGAACATCATCATCTTCACTACCTGTATATGTTATACCTAATGTTCCTTTTAATAGGAAAGCTACTACAAATACTACTATAAATAAGCCTGTAAGAACATATCTTAATTTATAAGAGAATTTACCTAAAAAGTCCATTTTAAAATGTATTGTATTCTTTTTTGTTTTCTTTATTAAGTTATCACATAAAATCAATTCAGCTGGTAAACATAAGAATATACTTATTAAACTTAATAGAACTCCTTTTGCTAAAACAAAACCTAAATCTTTACCTATTGTAAAACTCATAAATACTAGTGCAAGTAATCCTACAATTGTTGTAACTGAACTACTAGATATAGATTTAAAAGAATGATATAAAGCTTTTTTCATAGCTTCTTCTTTATCATCAGTTTTTTCTCTTTCTTGACTATATCTATTTATTAACATAATCGAATAATCAATTGATAAAGCCATTTGAAGGATTGCACATATTGAATCAGTAATATTAGAAATACTAGGAAATATAATATTAGTTCCCTTATTTAAAAGTACTGCTAGTAAAATAGTTATAAGAATTAATACAGGTTCTACAAAAGATTCTGACATAACTATTAAAATAATAAATGCACAAAATACTGCTAAAACAACTATCCATAAAGGTAGTACATCTCCATTAGCTTTATTTATTGAACCACTATAATAAACATCATAGTCTTCATATTCTTCTTTAACTTTATTAAATACTTCTTTAGCAGTTTTTGAATCATCATAATTATCTACTTTTAATACATATAAAGTATAATCTTTTTTATTATATTTTTTTGTATTATCGTATAAAACTTCAGATACATTATCTATATTTTCTAACTTCTTTTTTATACTTTGTTTTTCTTTCGATGATAAGTTCTTAAACATTACATTTAAATCACTTTCTTTTATCTCATCAAAATACTTATCCATAATATTAATACCAATTTTAGTTTCACTAGTATTTGGTAAATATTTAGTCATATCATAATTAATTTTTACTTTACTACTTAAAAATAATGCTCCAAACGATAACATTATAAAAATTATTAAAATAATATTCTTCTTATTAACAATAAAATCTGTAACTTTTTTCATATCAAATCTACTCTCCCCCAAAGTGCTAAAAACTAGTGCACTTTATTAATTATATTATTTTAAAATAAAAATACAATAGTCAATTTAAGACATTTGCCTAAAACTTTAAAATAATATATAATACATTTGGTGATATATATGGAAAGAAAAGAAGATAAAAGAAATCTTGATACTAAAAATAAAATTGTAAAAGGGTTTAAAAAATTGGCTTTAAAAAAACCAATAAATAAAATTACTATATCTGAATTAACTAATTATTGTAATATAAATAGAAATACCTTTTATTATCATTTTGAAGATATAATAACTTTAATGGAATGGATCCTATCTACTGAAATAACAAATATATTAGATAGTGTTGATATAAAAAATACTAAAGAATTACTTTACTCTATATTTGATTATGTAGAAAAAAATGAAAAACTATTAGAATCAGCTTATTCTTCTTTTGGAAGAGAAAAATTACGAAAGTTATTATATCCATATTTTTATAATACTTTAAATAATTTAATAGAAGAGAAAAAAATAACAACTAATTTTTATAATAATGATTTTAAAGACTTTGTAATTAATTTTTATAGTAATGGTATAGCTTTTACTATTCTTGATTATCTTAAAAAAGATAATAAGGATAAAGATAAAATTATAAATTATTTGTTATTAATGAATAATAATATTAATCTAATTATTAATAGTTATAAATAAATAAAGAAAGAAGAAACATTTTATTTTGTTTCTTCTTTTTTAGTTTTCTTTTTCTTTTTTAACTTTCTATCTTTTTTAATAATTATAATAAATAATATAATTATTAATATTACAATAGCTATACATAAAGCAATACATAGTTTGAAATACTGTTCATTTTGTTTTAATAAACTATCCATAGCTTCAGTAGTATATCTTTGAACTGTATTTTCTTTAGAATCATATAAATATAAGTTTTTCTTACCTGTTTGCATATTCATTCCATATAATAATGAATATTTAGATAATTTTCTTAATTTATTAACTATAGTGTTATATCCATTTATCTTTTCAGTATATTGTTTATATTCCTTTGGTATAGCTTTAACATTATTAAATAAAACTAACTTTATATTTTTAAAATCATATTCCTTATATCTGACATAGGAGTTTTTCTTACTATCATATCTATATAAATAGACTTTATCTTTACTATTTTTTAAACCTACTAATGTTATTTTTAATTTTTTATTATATAAAGCTGGAATATTTTGATTTTTTATTTTTATTGTTTTATATTTATAACCATCAAATTCTTTAATAAATGCTTTTCTTTTTACAACAGTATATGTAGTTTTACCTTTTTTTACTTTAATTGGATTACTATCTTTATATTTAATTTTTATAGTATATATTTGTACTTTACCATTTTCTGCAGTAACACTAACTTGAAAACTATCTTCTGTTGTTATATTTTTTTCACCTATACCTGTAATTTTAGCCTTACTATCATTAGCTTCTGCTTTAATATTTATTTTTTCTACATCTTCTTCTAGTTCTACAGTATATGTATATGTATTAGCATTAAACTTTGGTGATAAATTAACTCCATCAATACTTAAGCTTTTTAATTTATTATCATCACTTAAATTTACTATATCTTCTTCTTTAGTATTTGAACTACCACTTTTTTTAGAACTAGATGAATTACTACGAGAACCATCTCCTGTAGTATTAGCACTAGTTATGGCAACAGATACACTATCACTTCCTGTTACAGTATTACCACTAGTATCTGCACAATCACTTGCATAAACATTTACTTTAACAGAGCCACTTCCATTAGCAGTAACTGTAAAACTAGCATTAGAATTTTCATCTTTCCAAATAGAAGATGTACTAGCGTAACCATTACTTACACTTATCGTAAATTTTCCTAATACACCACTTCCACGGATTTCTACATTAAAACTTCCACCACTACTAATTTTTGATTTATTAGAATATATACTCCATGATGCAGCATCAACATTTAATATAGAAACGAAAAATATAAATAATGAAAATATAAATATGCTTATATAACTTCTTTTTTTCATAATATTCCCCCTAATTCATAATATAATTCTTTATTAAGATATAATCTGTTGCTTTTACAGAACCATCTTTATTATAATCAGCTGCTTTAAGATATGCCCCTGATAATTTATCATTTGTCATAATATGATTTTTTATTAAAATATAATCTGTTGCTTTTGATAAGCCATCTCCATTTACATCTCCATTTACATATATTGTATAAGTTTTAGTATTACCAGAAATAGAAATTGTTATCTTATCTCCTGTTGCAAGAGAAGATGTATTTTGTTTTGATTTATTAGATTTATCTGTAACTGTAATTGATGTATTACTATTTTGATTTTTTATTTTTACTTCTATATCAGATACTTTTTCACCTATAGATATTCCTCCTAAATATGAAGAATCAACTGTTAAAGATGCATTTCTTACAATAGTATCTACGTCTTTTTCATTTTGGGATGTAGAAGCTTTTTGTCTTATAACATTAATATTATAAGTTCTTTCTTCTCCATTAGGTGCAGTTACTAATACAGGAATATTATTATTTCCTACATTTAATGAAATACTATTACCATTATTAATTGTAACTTTTGCATCACCATTTATAGTAGCAGCTTGTATAGATACACTTGTTTTATTATTAGTAACATTTACTGTATATCCATCTGTTCTATCACCATCAAATCCTGAAACTGAAACCCCATCTACTTTTAAGCTAGATAAATAATTATTTGGACTTAATGAATTAGGCATAACTGTTTTTTCTGGCATATTTTTATAAACAGGTATGACAAATGAAAATGCAGTATTATTTATTAAACCATTAGCATTATAAGAATCATATGTATCACTTGCTTCATATGCAGGAGCAGTAATATTAGTCATATATTGATGAGTATACAAACGATTTGATAAAGCATAACTAGCAGTATTCCATTTTTGGAAATATAAAGTGTCTTGACCTTGAGTAATATAAGAACCCGCTAGATATAAAGCTCCTCCATTTAATGCACTTGAAACACTATTCCATGGTCTACCATATGTTCTTTCTAAATAAGGATCACATGCGTATATACCAGCATTTTGAGCAGCACTTACACTATCTGAATAAGCACCTATATTAAAGAAATTAAAACAATTTGAAAATGTACGATTATAAAAATCACTTCTATAACGACTACCTGTATAAGTAAAACTAGAACCTGTAGTTAAAAAGTTTTCCTTATTTAATCCCTCTTGAACACTACGTGTTGCCATATGTATTGGAGATACTCCTTTATCTTTTCCTGCATTAACATAATTACTTGCATATCTTCTTAAATATCCATTTCCAAAAACGCTTTCAACAACATTTTGAGTTTGATACTGTGAATTATATGATAACAATTCGAATTGGAAAATAAAGTTTTCATTTAAAAAGTTACGTGGATCCATATAATAAGCAACTACATCTTGTCTTGCTGCATAAAATCCTCCACTATCTTGCATTGTAAATTTATTTGTTTTATAGTTATAAACATCTGTTTTTAAATAGCCTGCTACTAAATCAGTATCTCCACCATAAGCATATAATAAACTTTTACCAATATCTCCATCACTAACAGCACCAGTTTCAGCCCATGTAACATAGGAAAAATCCTTACCTCTATCAATATTATTTGCAATAAAATTCCAATTAGGATGATCTTTATGCAATTGAGAAAGTTTATCCCAATAACTTGATGGAAAACCAGCATTTTGCAACTGTCTTTCATAATCAGTTTCCGGATTTCTATTATATGTTCTAATTGTTTGTGTTCTATAAAGTTCCACATTACGTGCACCAGATGATGATATACCACAAACCCATCCTGTTTTATTATTATAATTTATTTTATACCAAGTGCCACAGCCATTACCAGATGCTTTATCAACTATTTCTACATTAACACCTGCATATAAATATCCAATAGTACTTGCATTACTATTAGCACTACTTCTTACCTTAAAGCCTGACCCAGTGACATTACTATAGCCATATTCAACGCCAGCCTTTACAGAACAAGGTGCCACAACAAGTAAACTAAAGAATAATATCATAATAAATTTCTTCATAGTAGACACCTCCTCATTCTTATAATTATTATAGCAGAAAATGTCACTATTTGACATAATTAGTTACAACTAAAATGTATAATAATGTAAATAATTAAAAAATATTTACTGTAAAGTATAATTTATTTGCAAAATAAAAACTTGAATTAACTATATTACCTATAAAATTAATAGATTATATAATTAATTCAAGTAAAATTTAAAATTAAAATGATAAGACTATAAATCTTATCATTTCATTGCTCTATTAATAATTAAATTAATTTGTTGTTTTAATTTTTCTATATCAATATCTAAATTAAGTTTATTATCTTGCATAAGTATTTCTCCATTAATAATAGTTGTTAAAACATTATTAGGAGATACATTATGAACTATGTTAGTTATTAAATCAACTGTAGGATATACTAAAATATCATTCATATCAAGTATTATAATATCTGCTTTTTTACCTATTTCGATACTACCAATTATATCAGATACTCCTAAAGCTTTAGCTCCATTTATAGTAGCCATTTTTAATGTTTCATATGATGATGAAATAGTTGGATTTTTATATAGACCTTTTTGTAATAAATCTACTAAAGACATATGATAAAATAAATTCATATTATTACCACTACCTTGACCATCTGTACCTAGGCAAATATTAACATAATTTCTATATTTACTAATATTAGCAATACCACAACCTAGATTTAAATTACTAACTGGATTATGAACAAAACTTACATCTTTATCTTTAAGTTTTAATAAGTCTTCTTCAGTAATAAAAGTAGCATGCGCTAGAATTAATTTATTTCTTAAAAGTCCAACTTCTTCTAAAACTGAAGCTAGATCTTTTTTATAATCCTTTTCTATTCCTCTTACTTCATCTAAATTTTCTGCGAAATGAATATGTAGAGGTATATCTAAATTTAAAGCTAAATCACTACATTTTTTTAAATAGTCTTTACTACATGTATAAAAGGCATGAGGCGCAACTGAAAACTTAATAAGTTCATTATCTTTATTAGCTTCATATAAACTTTTTAATTTTTCAATTCTTTCATCACCATCTTTATCCATTAGGCAATGACCAAATAAACATCTTACTTTAGCTTCTTTAATAGCTTTAATACAACCATCTGAATTAAAATACATATCATTAGCCATTACTGTACCAGTTTTAATCATTTCTATACAAGAAAGTAATGTAGAATAATATACATCTGAATCTGTTAAATTATCTTCAATAGGCCATATCTTTTTAGTTAACCAGTCATTTAAATTTAAATTATCGTTAGTAGCACGAAATATACTCATTCCTAAATGTGTATGTGAATTAATAAGTCCAGGCATAACAATTTTACCAGTAGCATCTATTACTAAATCATATTCACCATTATAATTATTACAAATATCTATGATCGTATCATCTTTAATTACAATATCAAGGTTTTCATATTTTTTATTTCTTTTTTCATCCATTGTAATTACAGTACCATTTTTAATAACTTTTATCATATATCATCCCTCATTATATATTTATAGTATACCATTATTTAATAAATTATAAAAGAAAAAAGACTATTACTAGTCTTCAATCATAATAACTTTTTTATTTTCTTTTTTAGCTTCTTCTTTAGGAACTGAAATTTTTAAGATACCATCTGTAAATTTTGCTTTTATTTGATCTTCAGGAATATTTCCTACATAAAAGCTTCTTTCACATTTAGTGTAAGAGTGTCTTTCACGACGTAAATACTTCTTATCATCTTTTTCATTACTTTCTGATTTCTTTTCTATAGATACTTTTAAATATCCCTCTTCAAGTTCCATATTGATATCATCTTTTTTAAATCCAGGAACATCCATCTCTATAATGTATTTTCCTTCTTTTTCATAGATATCACATTTCATCATTTTATCAAACTTTTTTGGTGGTTCAAAATCATCAAAGAAATTATCAAAAAATATTCTACTAGGTAACATCTAATTCACTTCCTTTCTAATAATGTTTTATCACATTTTTTAGCAGTTGTCAAGTTAGAGTGCTAAAAATATTTATACTTCCCTATTATTATGTAAAATAATTTACTATTTATTCATATCAAGTAATACCTTTTTAAGTACATTTTTCGCATTATCATATGTTAATAAATTAAAAGCGTCTTCTACTGATACAAATTTAACGATTTCAACTTCTTCCTCTTGATTTTTTACATCACTATTTTTAGCCTTTCCTATAAAATAGACTACATCTTTAATTACATTTGGAAAAGGATCATAAGTAATTACATAACGATATCTAGTATCTAGTGTAATATCAATATTTGTCTCTTCCTTTACTTCTCTAATTGCAGTATCATATTCATCTTCATTTTCTTCCATATGCCCTTTTGGAAAATCCCAATGACCTAAATTATGTTTAATAATTAATACTTTACCATTATCATCAAATACTACACTTCCACATGATTTTTCATGTCTCATTTTATACTTCCTCCTTAATATATTACACTATCATTTTACCATATAATTAAGGATTAGTTATTTATTATTAGCTAAACTTCCCATAGGATCCCAAGGTTTTAGTCTAATAGGTTCTTGTTCATACATTTCTAATTGTTCTTTTGATAAATATTTCTTATTAATTACTACTTGATATACAAATTCATCAAACCAGAGATCTGTCATGACATAAAAACCATCTTTACCTACATCTTTACCCCAACTATTTTCAACTCTCCATCTGTTAGGTATATCATCATCACTTAAATTAACCCCTGTAAGTAACATTGCATGAGTCATTAAACTCTCATGATAATTAAGTCTTTCTTCTTTTGTTAAAGGAAAAGTTGTACTATATAATTTATCTACATCAAACAAAGTAGTTGATAATATTCCACCCTCTCTAGTAGAATATTGTCCTACATCACTACCAAACCAAACAGCTTTATTATCTTTCATTTGTTTAATAGCTAAAGTTTTTAAATCTTCAATAGGTAAATTTAAATATTTAATTTTTCTTCCTTCCACTACATTACCTAAATAATCTACAGTAAATGTTTTTCCATATGGTTTATCTTTAGTAGGTGCATTTATTATACTAATATAGTCATCTAATTCGATATTAACATATTTTTTAAAAAATTCTACTGGTGTTATATTTTCTATACGTATAAATTTATCATTTTTATCAGTAACTTCATATGTAAATTCTACTGGTGGCTTACCTAAAGATATAGTAAGCATTCTATATATGGTATTTAGCATTTCTTCTTTCATATTTTTTAACTCATCTATACTCTTACCATTTTCATAACTACTTCTAATAGTATGAGCAAATTCTCTTAATTTTAAGGTTAAGTATTTATCTAATTCCCTTGTTGCAGAAGAAGAAATAGCTTCAGGCATAGCATCCTTTGGTACTACTCCATATTTTTTAACAAGATTAACAAACATATCCCACTGACCACCATCACATAATGGATCTGTAAGTAAATGACTAACTAAGCGTCCTTCTAATGGTTCATTAACTGTATCAATAATACTTTCTAAAAAATAATTAGTTTTTTCTAACTTATCAAAAAATAATGGATAATTTTGGGATAATTCCATTGTCTTTAAATTTAAATTATTCATAACTTCTATTCTCATAAGATTTAAAGCTGCAAACATCCAACATCTACCAGATTGTTTTTGATTAGTTATATCACCAGCTTCAATAGTAATAGAATAATTATGTCTAGACTTTCTAACTTCACTATAATTTACTGCACTCTTTTCTATACCATTATTTACAACTGTATTCATTGCAATTTCATTATATTTTTCACTATCAAAATTCTTTTCATATTTTTTTAATAAATCAACTGTTATTTCTTTCATATCAATCCTCCAATATTAATATAACCATATATAAATATTTTATCAAGATTTATTAATAACATACTTATTATAATGCACTATAAATCTATACAATTTATAATATAACATTATTAAAAATGTATTAATACTACATATATTTAAACATAACATTAACTAATTTGATTTTTATAATGTAAATTGTAGATAAAAATAAAGAATTATGGTATTATCAATATGGGAGGTAATAAATTATGAAAAAAGGTATTGTAACAACATTAGCTATTGTTTTATTATCAGTATTTATTTTACCAAATAATGTACAAGCAGAAGTAGAAGTTACAAATTTAAAAGAAGCCGTTGATGAAGAGGTAACAACATTTGGACAAGAAGCTAGCTATAAAGAAGCAGTTGAAAAATTAGAAAGCTATGATTTATCTAATTATAAAGATGATAATAAAAAAGTAAATGTTTATATATTTAGAGGTAGTACTTGTAGTCATTGTTTTGAAGCAATAGATCATTTTGCTAGTATATATAAAGATGAAGGAAAATATTTCAATGTTAAAACATATGAAGTATGGGCTAATGAAGATAACAATGAATTAATGGAAGAAGTAGCTAAAAAACTTGGCGATGAAGTAAGTGGAGTTCCATACATTGTCGTTGGTAAAAAATCTTGGAGTGGCTATGCAGCAAGTTATGATGAAGAGATAATGAGTACTATTAAAAGTGAATATAATAAAGATAAGAAAAATGATGTTGTAAAAAGTCTTACTAATGAATCAAATAATAGTAGTATTGCAGGAGATATAATTGCTGTAATAATAATTGTTCTTGTTGTTATTGGTATTACATTTGGTATTATAATGGCAAGAAAGAAAACAAATAAATAAGATATTTAAAAAAACAAACTTCGGTTTGTTTTTATTGTGGAATAATTAATTGTTGACCTAAAGATAATAATGTAGAAGTTAAGTTATTAGCTTTCATTATATCATCAACTGATACATTATATCTTTTAGCAATATTCCATAATGTATCACCTTTTGATACAGTATATGTAATAGTTGGTGTAGTTGTATCATCACTATCAGATGGTATGATTAATTCTTGACCTACATAAATAGTTAAATTATCTAAATTATTAGCATTTATTAAATCTTCTACTGTAATATTATACCTTCTAGCAATAGACCATAAAGAGTCCCCTCTTTCTACAACATATATATTATTAGAAGTATTATTACCAGGTACTTTTAATTTTTGACCTATTGAGATAATATTAGTATTTAAATTATTTAAAGCTTTTAATTCATTAACACTAATACCATATTTATTAGCAATACTATACAAAGTATCACCTTTAACTACTGTGTATGTACCAGATTGCGTAGGATTACTATTAGGTGGATAATATGGAGTACCAATGTAGTCTGCTATAGCTTTAACTACACCTTCAGCGTAGTCATCTAAATTATTTTGAAGTTTAGCTAAATCCCTTGGATTATCTATAAAACCATATTCTATTAATACAGCCTCATCTGGTGAAGTTTCTCTAATAATATAGTAATAATCTTTATTAGGATTTTCAGGTAATCTTCTTTGATATACTTTTCTTTTTACTTGACCAGCTGATCCTATATTATCAAGAATCATTTCTGCAAAAGTTGAATCATTACGAAGAGCATATACTACTTCAGCACCTTCGCCACCTGGCGATAGTCAATGTGTAGTTAATTAGTTATTTTTTCCTCCATGATTATTTCATAATCTATAATATCTTCT
>CANRPP010000018.1 GCA_947632545.1 uncultured Bacilli bacterium
AGTTTTGCATATAAAACCACCAGCTATGCTGGTGAGAATAATAAAGTGCTCCGCCCGCCAGGAAACATATAAATCTCCTTCTGTTATAATAAAAATGATTTGCCAATCAAAATAAAAAACAGAAGGAGATTTATATGTTAAAAGCAAAAACGAAGTCTAAGGACATTGATGAAAGCCAATTGTCTCATACAAAATATAACTGCCTATATCATATAGTATTTATACCAAAATTTAGAAGAAAAGCAGTATATGGAAAATTGAGAAGAGACATTGGAATAATACTAAGAAGATTATGTGAATATAAAGAGGTGAAAATAATAGAAGCACATGCGTGTATAGACCATATACACATGCTTGTAAAAATACCACCTAAATTAAGTGTATCACAATTTATGGGATACCTAAAAGGAAAAAGTGCACTAATGATATTTGAAAACCATGCTAATTTAAAATATAAATATGGACAAAGAACATTTTGGGCAAGAGGATATTACGTTAGTACAGTTGGACTAAACAAGCAAACAATAAAGAAATATATAAGAGAACAAGAAACTGAAGATATGCTACAAGATAAAAGGAGTGTAAAGGAATACGAAGACCCTTTTAAGGGCTGTTAGGGTGACAAAGGCGATTGGCGAATCAAAAAACTCCCATGTGGGAGTTGCCAGTAACAGCCCTTATAGGGCTTAGTTAAAAACCACTAGTTAAACTAGTGGATTTTTATTCTTATATATATAATATAAAATAACATCATACCAAATGTGCAAAGAATTAAATCATCGATATCTAAAACTCCAATTTTAAATACATATTGAAATAATTCTATTAATAGTATTATTCCAAATGATAGTATAAAATTTATTGAAAACTTTTTAACTTTAAATAATTCAATTAAGAAATATTCTAAAGGCATAAATACAAGTAAGTTTCCAAATATATTTATAATAACCTCATATGTTGTTCCATTTTTAAATATATCAATTATAGATTTGAAAGGAGCTAAATTATAACTATCAATACTATTATATCTTGCAAATACTACCATATTGAATAATAGAATTACATAATATATAAATACTATTACATGAGAAAGTTTTAATATTTTCTTTTTATCTTCTATTTTTTCAACATAATTATTACTATATATTTTATTGCCAATTATTACAAATATAGAAGCAATGACTATAATTAACAATCTAATAAAATAATTAACTTCTATATTTGGATCATACTCAAATCTTAAATAAAGTAAGAATGACAATATAGATAATATATAAAAGAAAATAGTTAATTTAAATTGAAAGTTATATTTGTTTGCATTAGTTATTTCGCTATATTCAATCAATTGTTCCACATCATTTTTATTCTTTTTATTTTCTTCGCCATTTAATAATTCAGATACATCAATATTAAGTTCTTTAGATAGTGGAAGAAGTAGAGATATATCAGGAGTTCCTCTTCCTGTTTCCCATCTTGAAATAGCTTTTTCAGTAACGAATAACTTTTCTGCTAATTCATCTTGAGTAATTCCTAATTCTTTTCTTTTTGCTTTTATAAAATTAGATATTTTATTTAGATCCATTCACATCACCAACCAATTTACATTTATGAGTATTTAAATAATCATTATACTCTTCCTGTGAAACTTCATTTCGTTCGTTGTAAGATATAAATATTATACCATCAATATCTAAAAACTCATAATGTTTACCTATACTGTAATGAAACCTGTCCATAGCACCTGCTGAATAAGAATATACTTCATAATTATTTTCACAAAAATAATGCATATCATCATATATATCATTTCTACCTGATTCTTCACTTATACCAGTACCATATGCTAACAAATAAACAAATAATAATGGCATTGAGAAAACAACAAAGAATAGTGTGATAAGAATTGATATTACTTTAATAAAATTACTTTCCATAAATCCAATTGCTATTAATGTAATTATATTAGATATACTGAAGAAACATTGTAAAGCGTTCTTTGAAAATAGAAACCATATAAAAAAGTAAATTACTATTATTAAACTTTTTAATTTTATTCTTTTTCTAAACTTGATTAAAATAGTTATATTTAAAACTATTAAAGCTATCATGAATATTTGATATAACAATCCACCAATTTTTAAATCTTTTAATACAATATTATAAATAATAAATAATATCATCATTATCAATGCATAATAATCAATTATATTTTTTTTCATAATATACCCCTTAACTAAAATTGTATAAATCATTAAAAGTTAATATCTTTTTCATATATTCATAATCAGTTCTATTTAATTTGCTCATTTTACCACTATTTATCAAATACATTTTATTATTATTATTATTATCGATTTTAAGTAAATATTCATTTGTAGATTTCTTTTCTAAATCAACAATTTTGAATGTAAAATCATAATCATTAAAACAATTACTCTTATTAAAAGCGAATATACTAGTAGCCATTTTATCTATATAATCTGCTTCAAATTCATCAAGTTTATATTCATTATCAATCCAATAAACAAATGGTACACTCTCATGATAACCAGAATATATTTTTTTACATTTATTGTTTTTATCACATAAATAATCTACTATTTCAAAATCAATTGTTGCACCACAATTTCTTAAATATGTTTTTATTATATATTCTCCATTTGGTGATTTAACTGTTTCTATTAAATACTTACTACAAGTATCAATACCAAAAATAAAAGTAATTTCAATAAAAATAATAATAAACCACAAACAAATAATTGATGTGATTACTCCAAATATTTTCATAAACATAAAAATTCCTTCTTTCTAAATCCATAATATTATAGATATTAAAAGAAGTCACCCTATGAATCGTAGGATTAAGTAATATAGTATAATATTTAGGGAAGTTGATTATATTGAATAACGAACTAGGATACATAGATAAAAAACCATTTAAAAGAATCGAAACTAGAAAACAAGACATGATTGTTTTAAACGAAAAAGATGACTATCTAGAAATAAAAGTAAATGGTATTGATAAATATGACTCTTTTGAAATGTTTACAAATGGTCCAGGAAAACTTGTTGAATCAAAACTTTATTATGGGATTAATAGTAAATATTATCCAATAACTTTTTTAATACCAATATTAAGACAACTGGTTATAGTTCAATAAGTAGTACAACTATAATATCAAAAATGTATGCAATTGGTCGTGAAGTATTAGAGCCAATAAAGCATATAACACTAGAAACAAAAATAAAAAAATTTGATTACTATAATGATAAATTAATATATTACTATTTAGATAATCCAATATCTATTAAAAGAAAGGGTATCAAAAAAGAAATAACAATTAACACAAAAACAAATAAACCTAAAAAGTTAATTTCATTAAAATATAGTAACGATAATGAAATAAGCGTTTATTTAATACACTCATTTAATCCTCGTGGAAATATATATGCCTTTTCTATAAAACCAAGCACTTACTTACAAATAAGATTTAAAAATAGTGTGTCTATTGATGATATTTTACGTATATCGGCTAGAATTGATTCAACACTGCATATGTGTGTTTTAAATAAAAACAAAAAGCAAAGGGTAAAGTAAAAGATAAATGTTTTTTAAAAAAGTATTTAACAAAATATCCAAAATTAAAAGATTACTTTTTTAAAGATATTGATGTAAATATTCTTAAAAGCGAAATAAGATCTCTTAGGAATTATTATTCACACGATGGATTTTATGTTGAAAATTTATCTATTCCAACTGACAATCCAAAGCATTTTAAAAAGATCCCAGTACAATGGCTATATGATGTTAAAAGATTAATTAAAATTATTGCTTATAATGAAATATATGGAAATTTGGTACAATAAGGATGAAAAAGAGATAGAAGAAAATAAATATATAATGATGTTAAACTTACAACCAGAAGAGTTAGAGAATCTATCAAAAAAAGATAGGATGGTGTTAAAGTATATGAGTGAAATACAAAGAGTAAATGAAGAAGAAGAGTCTAGAGAATACATGAGTGCGGAAGAAGATAACAGAAAGATAGAGAATTCAATAAGAGATGAATATATAGAAAAAGGATTAGAACAAGGTAAAAAAGAAGCTTCCATATTAATAGCTAAAAAAATGAAGGAAGATAATATTGATATAGAAACTATCTTAAAATATACTGGTTTAAAAAAAGAAGATGTGAAAAAGCTTTAATAAAATAAGTTAAATCTTGTTTTTTTTGAGTTTATATGATATTATCAATTTGTGATTAAAAACAGTGATTAGGGACACGATTATATTATTAACTTATTAAGAGAGTCTATGGATGGTGCAAATAGATTAAGTATAATATAATTACTACCTTAATAGTTGAATTATTAAAAGTAATTTCGGTTGAACCGTTATATCAATAATTAAGTTACAAGGTAGGATGGTACCGCGTTTAAACGCTCCTTTATTATTTAGGAGTGTTTTTTTTAGGGGGAATATTAAAATGGATAATAGAAAATATAATATAGCGAAGGATAGTATTAGTATAAGTCAGTTTGTATCACAATATTTAAATATTGATACTAATTGTAAAAACTTAAGACATCAAGGTCTAAAAAGTTTAAATAGTCCATTAGTTGTTGGTGTTTCAAATGAATATGCAAATAAAAATCCAGAGCTAGTAAAAAAAGGAATATTATTAATAGTTTTAGATAGTAGGAAAAATAAAGGTACCTATATAAATCCAATAAAATTAAGAGAACTTATCAATAAAGAATTAGTTGATGAAGAAATAAAAGAAATTAGTAAAATTAGGATTTATAACTTACTAGAAATAAGTCATTATTATAAAAAGTATATGGAAGCTATAAGAAGACAAGAAGAAATAGAAAAATTCTATTCGATTATTGAATCATTAAATAAAACTGATGTTATTGATGATATTAAAAAACAAGAAAAAATGTTTGAAAAATTATATATGATAGAAAATAATAGTGGAGGAAAAGTATATGATAAATGTAAAAGATAATGAGAAATTAAGTATAATGAATCATTCATGTGCACATTTACTTGCACAAGCTGTAAAACATTTATATCCAAATGCTAAATTTTGGGTAGGACCTGTTATTGAAGAAGGATTTTATTATGATATTGATTTAGGTGATGATGTTATTAGTGAAGAAGATTTACCTAAAATTGAAAAAGAAATGAAAAAAATATCTAAAGATGGAAAAAGAATTGTAAGAGAAGAATTAACAAAAGCTGAAGCTTTAGAAAAGTTTAAAGATGATCCATATAAAATAGATTTAATAAGTAGAATGGATGAAGATAATACTGTAATTAGTTGTTATACACAAGGAGATTTTACAGATTTGTGTCGTGGACCTCATGTTGATACTGTAAAAGAATTAAAATATTTTAAATTATTAAAAGTTAGTGGAGCGTATTTTAAAGGAGATTCTAAAAATAAGATGCTTCAAAGAATATATGGTATTTGTTTTGATAGTGAAGAAAATTTACAAAAACATTTAGAAGAATTAGAAGAAGCAAAAAAAAGAGATCATAGAAAGATTGGTAAAGAACTAGGCATATTTATGACTCATGATTTAGTTGGAAAAGGTATGCCTATGTGGTTACCTAATGGAGCGATGATTAGATATAATCTAGAAAAATATATTAAAGATAAAGAAATATCTTTAGGATATAAACATGTATATACTCCAAGTTTAGGAAGCGTTGATTTATATAAAACAAGTGGTCATTGGGATCATTATAAAGAAGATATGTTTCCAATGATGAAATTAGATGATGAAGAATTTGTATTAAGACCAATGAATTGTCCACATCATATGTTAATATATAAAAATGATTTGCATTCATATCGTGATTTACCAATAAGAATAGGAGAACTTGCCCATGACTTTCGATATGAAGCAAGTGGAGCAGTTTGTGGACTAGAAAGAGTAAGATGTATGTGTCAAAATGATGCACATATATTCTGTAGATTAGATCAAATTGGTGAAGAATTTTCTAATGTTGTAAAATTAATATTAGATGTATATAAAGATTTTGGTTTTGAAAATTATTCATTTAGATTATCCCTTCGTGGAAAAGAAAAAGAAAAATATTTTGACGATGATGAAATGTGGGATAAAGCAGAATCTATGTTAAGAAAAGTATTAACTGATTTAAAATTAGACTTTTATGAAGCAGAGGATGAAGCAGCATTTTATGGTCCTAAATTAGATGTACAAGTAAAATCAGCAATTGGACATGATGTAACTTTATCAACATGCCAATTAGATTTTCTACTACCAGAGAGATTTGACTTAACATATATCAATGAAGAAGGGGCAAAAGTAAGACCTGTAGTAATCCATAGAGCGATATTAGGAACACTTGATAGATTTACTGCTTTTCTACTAGAAGAGACTAAAGGATTACTTCCAACATGGCTTTCACCAGTACAAGTTGCTATAATTCCAGTTAATAATGAATATCATTTAGAATATGCAAAAAATATTGAAAAGTTATTAAAAGAAAATAATATTAGAGTTACTGTGGATGATAGAGAAGAAAAACTTGGTTATAGATTACGTGAAGCACAAACAAATAAAATTCCATATACAATAATTCTAGGTGATAATGAGAAAAATGATAATACTATTAGCTATAGACTTCATGGACAAAAAGATACAACAACAATTAAAATTGATGAGTTTATTAAATTAATAAATGACGAAGTTAATTTAAAGAAATAATGTTTATATGTAAAAAAATGTAAAAATAAATAAAAAAGTGAAAAATTTTCACTTTTTTTTGTTTTGTCATTTACAAAAAGATACTTATATAGTAATATTAAAATAAGCAGTGGTTGATTGTGGTAGAAAGTGGGGGATTTATATGTTTATGGGTGAATATCATCATAATATTGATGATAAGGGTAGACTTATTATTCCTGCTAAATTCCGTGAGGGTTTAGGAGATGAGTTTATCGTTACTCGTGGTATTGAAAACTGTCTTTTTGCCTATTCTAAAAAGGATTGGGAAAAGATTGTTGAAAAATTAGAATCTCTACCTTTTACCAAAAAAGATGCGAGAAGTTTTAATCGTTTCTTTTTATCAGGCGCTACTAACGCAGAAGTTGATAAACAAGGCCGTATTAATATTACCTCCCCATTAATCTCTTATGCTAATATCAAAAAAGAATGTGTAATAATTGGTGTTGGAGATAGGTTAGAAATATGGTCCTTGGAAGACTGGAACAATTTCTTCTATTCTGCAAAGGACAACATGTCTGATATAGCCGAAAATCTATTTGATGGGAGCGTGTCAATGTAATGCATATTAGTGTCTTATTAGAAGAGGCAATATCCTCACTTAATTTGCATGATAATAGCATTATAGTAGATGCTACTCTAGGTTATGGAGGACATAGCAGTAAGATCTTGGAGAGAATAAAAAGAGGGCACTTATTCGCCTTTGACCAAGATAGTGAAGTTCTACCTTACAGTACCAATCGTTTGAATGCGATTGGTACCAACTTCACTATCATAAAAAGTAATTTTGTAAACATGAAAGAAAAATTATTAGAAAAAAATATTACTAAGGTCGATGGAGTTTTATTCGATTTAGGTGTATCTTCTCCTCAACTAGATAATGAAGAAAGAGGTTTTAGTTATCACAATGATGCTAAACTTGATATGAGAATGGATAAAGAAAATCCATTATCTGCTTATGATGTAGTCAATTTCTATGATATTAATGAACTTACAAATATTTTTAAAAATTATGGAGAAAGTAAATTCTCAAGAAATATAGCTAAAAAAATAGTTGAATATAGAAAAACTAAAAATATCGAAACTACATTAGAATTGGTAGACATAATAAAATCTGCAGTTCCAATGAAGTTTAGAATAGATAAACATCCAGCAAGACAAATATTTCAAGCTATAAGAATAGAAGTAAATCATGAATTAGATGTAATAGAACCTGCATTAGAAGATGCTTTACAACTTTTAAATGTAGGAGGTAGAGTATCAGTAATTACATTTCATTCATTAGAAGATAGAATAGTAAAGAAATATTTTAAAGAAAAATGTGAAATAGATAATAAAGTTAAAGGTCTTCCTAATATACCTGATAAATATTTACCAGATTTTAAATTAATAACAAAGAAGGCAATTATACCAAGTGATGAAGAAATTAAAAAAAATAATAGAGCACGAAGTGCTAAATTAAGAGTAATAGAAAGAATAAAATAGGAGTGATACTATGAGAAAAAAGAAAGTAAAAAAACAATTAAAAATGACTAAATTTGAAAGATTTTTATATACTTTAGCAGTTTTTCTGTTGTTAGTATCTCCAATATCTATAGTTTTTTCTAAAGCAACTTTAGCAAAAATTAATTTTGAGGTTGAACAAGAAAAACGTCAAATAGAAGAACAAGAAAAAACTAATGAAGGTTTATCTATGACTATAGATGAACTAGCATCATTAGCTAAAGTTCAAGAGGTTGCACAACAACAGGGATTAAGTTATAATAATAATAACATTAAAATAATTTCTGATAAATAATAGGACGTGATATAAAATGAAGAGAAAGAAAAGAGTACGTAACAAAATAAAATATAGCAAGTTTGTTATTCTTCTTTCTCTTTTTTTATTTGTTGTAATGATATTAAGAGTAGTAGAATTAGCAACTGCTAAAGAAATAGATGGAACAAATCTACAAGAACTTGCAAATAAAAGAACTACTAAAAAGGATATAATTGAAGCCAAAAGAGGAACCATATATTCATCCGATAATGAGGCTCTAGCAATCAATGTAGCGTCTTATAAAATAATTGCGTACCTATCAGAAAAAAGAACTGATAATAAAGATGATCCAAAACATGTTGTAGATAAAGAAAAAACAGCTAAAGAACTATCACCTATATTAGGAATAAGTGAAGAAGAAATATTACAAAGACTTAATAAAGATGTATATCAAACAGAATTTGGTAGTAAAGGTAAAGGACTATCTGAATTAGTAAAAAATAAAATAGAATCTCTAAATTTACCGGGTATAGATTTTGTAGAAAGTTATAAAAGATATTATCCTAAAGGACAATTTTTATCATATACACTAGGTTATGCTAAAAGTAGTGATTTAGAAGATGATAATATAGTAGGTGAAATGGGGATTGAAAAGTATTATGATAAAATTTTAAAAGGTAAAGATGGTTCAGTTACATATCAAAAGGATCTAAGAGGTTATAGAATAGCTGATACTAAAGAAATAAGAGAAGATGCAGTAGAAGGAAAAGATATTTATTTAACTATAGATAGTAATGTGCAGTTTTTTATAGAGCAGTCCCTAAATAAAGCTTTAAGTGATTATGGCTTTGAGTGGTTTACAATGATAGTAGCGGATGCTAAAACAGGTGCTATTTTAGGTATGGCAAATTCTCCATCATTTGATCCAAATAAAAGAGATATAAAAAATTACGTTGATTATTCTATTACAGGCTATGAACCTGGTAGTACTATGAAAACATATACATACATGGCTGCTTTAGAAAATGGTGTATATAATGGTAGTGAAACATATAAATCAGGTGTTTATAATACTGAAGATGGAACAGAAATAGGTGACTGGGATAGAAATGGTTGGGGTGTTATCTCATTTGATAGAGGTTTTGCCTTATCAAGTAATGTCGGTGTTATAAATTTAATAAGTAGACATATGAATGCCGCAATGTTAAGACAATATTTTAGGAAATTAGGTTTTGGAAATAAAACAGGAATTACTTTACCAAATGAAATGAGTGGTGATATTGGCTTTAAATATGAAACAGAAATTTACAATGCTGGATTTGGTCAAGGTATAACAACAACTGCAATTCAAAATATTCAAGCTTTAACCCCACTTACTAATGATGGTGTTTTAATGAAACCTTATTTAATTGAAAAAATGGTTAATCCAACAACTAAAGAAGTTGTATATAAAGGTAAAAAAGAAGAAGTAGAAAGAGTTGCTAGTACAGATACTGTAGAGAAAATGAAATCACTAATGGATGATACTGTTAATGGAATAGGAAATACAGGTAGTGGTTATAGAATAGATAGTCATGAACTTATAGGAAAAACTGGAACTGCCCAAATTGCAAATGAAAAAGGTGGAGGTTATCTATCAGGAAAAGCAGATATTATTTCTTCATTTGCGGGAATATATCCAAAAAGTGATCCAAAACTTATTATTTATGCATCAGTAAAAAGACCTGCAGGTGGTAGTCAAAAACCAATTTCTAATGCTGTAAAAGAAGTAGTAGTTAATGTAGGAAAATATTTAGGAACAGAACAATCTATAGTAACAGATAATATTATTGAATATAAATTACCTTCATTTATAAATACAAATATAGAAAAAGCAAAAACAACTCTTACTAGTAATTCAATGAATTATAGAATATATGGAAATGGTAATAAAGTTATTAAACAATATCCTCCAAAAAATGAAAAAATTACTAATAAGGATACTATATATTTAATAACAAATGATAGTAAATATACTGTACCAAATGTAATAGGCTTATCTAGTAAAGAAGCAAAAAAAATATTAGAAATGTTAGGTTTGAAAGTAAAACTAGATGGTAGTGGTTATGTTACTAATCAAAGTATAGGAGAAAATACAGAAATATCAAATGGTATGGAAATAACATTATCTTTAAGTCCTAAATATAACGAATAGGGGAATATTTATGAAAAAAAAGGCAAGTATTATTTTAATTTCAATAATTACATTTATTATTTTAATAATAATATTAGGATACGTATTTTATAAATCAATATTAAATGATTTAACAGATAATATAAAACTAGAACCAGATAAATACTTAACTGCTGTAGAAATAGAATCTAAATCAAATTTTATGTTATTTATTAATAAGGATAAAAATATATCTAATATTATATTTTTAAATGGTTATAGTATAAATTCATTATATAAACAAAAAATAGAAGGTAAAAGTATTCAAAAAGGAATTGAATTAATTGTAAATAAATTAAAAAGTAATAATGAATTTAATGATAATAGTAATTTTAAATTAATAAACTATGGTGATAACAATATATATAAAGAAATAAAAGAAGAATTTAATAAACAATTTGTAATATATGGTATTAATAAGGAAATATATAGTGATACTAGTAATCTAAAAGAAAAGTTAATAAATCTAAATCATAAATCTTATAGTAATCAAACTGATAATTTAAAACAATTATATAATATATCTTTAGACTTTATAAATATGTATTTAAACAGTGAAGAAAAAATAATTAAATTAAAAGAAGAAGATTTACCAAAGTATGCTACTAATATATATAATAAGTTAGTAACATATAGTAAACAAGTACCTAATCAAGAAAAAAATTCTCAAACTGGTCTAGATATATCAACTATTAATGCAACTTTTGATTATAATTATGAGTTATATCCAGAAAAAGATAGTTGGTATTACATAGAAAATGGAATTGTTTATGCCTATATAAAATTTAATTATAATGATAAAATATATGAGTATTGTTATAAAGGAGAAGAAAACTATACTGAAGGTATTTGTTAGTTTATAAAGTTAAATAAAACAAGCAACTATTTTTTAGCTGCTTGTTTTTTTATAGCCATTTTTACTAACTTTTTATCTAATTGTCTTACACCGTATGTGTCACCTAACATTTTACTACATTCTAAAGCTATATCATTACTAGATTGTAAAGAAGTTTTAACAAATTGAGCAATATCAGGTTCTAATCTACTTTCTAATAAACTTCTAGCAAGTTGATCTAAATTACATCCTCTTATTTCACTAATTGCAATATTTTCTGACATATATGTTATTATATCCATTGCTTCTTTTAATATTTCCTTTTTATCTTCAGTATCTTTTTTAATAATCCTACCACTCATTGCAGTTAAATAAGCACTAGTTTTAAATTCTTTTAATTCCATTAATAAAACCTCCTATATTATAATTATAGCACAACAATAAAAAATATAGATAAAATGTTTTAATTTGATAATAATATTAGTAGTTATATTAATAAATATAATAAAATTATTTACATATTAATGTAAATAGTATGTTAAAAATATGTAAATTAAAGGATATAATATGCAGTAAATATAAAATTGATATATAATTATAATTAATAAAGAGGAAGTGTAGTTATGAAATTTATTTCTAAATTAAATGGTTTTGTATTAATAATTGTTTTTTTAATATTAATGTATATGATTTATAGTCTAAACTTACTACCATTTAAATATTTTATTATACTTGGAAGTATACTTTTACTATTTGTCTTATTATTTGTATTTAAATTGATAAGAAAAAAAACTGGTTTAATAAGTAGAATATTTTTTAATATATTATCAATATGTTTTATTATTGGACAAATATATATAATGACCTATATTGATGCAACTCATGATTTTATGAAAAGTATTGCCGCTAAAAATTTTGAAAAAGTAACTTATGATGTAGTAGTAAATTCTAATAACAATATTAATGATATAGGTAATTTATATAATAAGGATGTAGGTTATTTAGAATCAGATAAAAATTATCCTATAGTAAAATTAAAAATAAGAAATGATGTAAAATATAAAGATAAAAAATATAATGATGTAGATAATTTTATAAAAACTATTTCTACAGGTAATATTAATGCTGTTATATTAGAAGATAGTTATTATGAATTATTAAAAGAAGAAAATACTAATTTATCAACCAATACTAAAGTAATTAAACAATATAAAATAGTAGTTAAAAAAGATAATAAGAAAAAAGCTACAACTCTTAATAAGGATTCATTTTTATTATATATAAGTGGAATAGATACTTATGGTAAAATAGCTACTGTATCTAGAAGTGATGTTAATTTACTAATGGCTGTAAATAAATCTAAAGGTAAGATATTATTAGTTTCTATACCTAGAGATTATTATGTTCAACTATATAATACAACTGGTGTTAAAGATAAATTAACTCATGCAGGTATATATGGTATAGATACTAGTATTAAAACAATTGATAATTTATTAGATACTAAAATAGACTATTATGCTAGAATTAATTTTTCTACTTTAACTAAAACTATAGATTTATTAGATGGAATAGATGTCTATTCAGATAAAGCTTTTACTCCAACTTCAAATAAGAGTGTATATATTAATGAAGGAATAAATCATATGGATGGAGAAACTGCTCTAGCTTTTGCCCGTGAAAGATATATATATAGTACAGGAGATCGTAAAAGAGGAGAAAATCAACAAGCTATTATTACAGCTATGATTAAAAAAATGTCTAATGTTGAATATATTACTAAATATAAAGATATTTTAAAATCTCTAGAAGGAACTTTTGAAACAGATATGGAATATAAAGAGATGACTAATTTATTTAAAATGCAACTTGATAAAAAAACTAATTGGCAAATCGATTCAATTAGTCTAGATGGTACAGGAGCAAGAAAACCTACATATAGTATGGGTAGTAGAAATTTATATGTAATGATACCAGATGAAGAAACAGTAAATAATGCAAAAGTTAGGCTAAATGAATATTTAAAATAGGTGATATAGTGAAACATATTATAAAAAATGATTTAGGTATAGTAAAAGAAGATATAGATAAAGAAATAACTAGAGTAAAAGCTTTAATAATAAATAGTAATAACGAAATATTATTAGGATATAGTGATAATTGTTATCAATTTATTGGTGGTCATTTAGAAGAAAATGAAACTTTACTTGAATGTTTAAATAGAGAAATAAAAGAAGAAGTAGGTATTAATTTAAATATTAAAAATCTAGAGCCTTTTCTTCTTTTGGAGCACTATTGTAATGATCATCCTGAAGTATTAGAAAATAGAAATTGTAAAGTATATTATTATGCTATTAAAACAGACATAAAACCTAATATAGAAATGACTAATCGAACTAAAGAAGAAATAGATAAAAATTTTATTTATAAATATGTAAAATTAGATAACTTTATAGAAATAGTTACAAATAATTATAATAAGTATAGTGATGCTAAAATAGTAGGTGAAGAAATAATTAATGCCTATAAAATATATAAGGAGTATTATGAAAGTATTAACAATTAAAGAACCATGGGCTACACTAATAGTTAATGGATATAAAAAATATGAATTTAGAAGTTGGAAGACTAATTATCGTGGAAAAATATTAATTCATGCAGGATTAGGTATAGATAAAGAGTGCCTATATTTATTTAAAGATTATAATTTAGAATATAGTAAGGGAGAAATTATTGGTGAAGCAGAAATAACTGATTGTATTTTAGTAGATGAAAAATTTAATAAAGAATTATATCAAATGAATAATTTAGTTTATAAACATAATCATCTAGGTTTATATGCTTGGAAATTAGAAAATATTAAAAAGTATAATAAAAAAATATCTGTAAAAGGAAAACTAGGATTATGGAACTATGAGGAATAATATAAGAATTGAATAAATAAATATTTTTTGGTAAAATTAGTACTAGTAAATACTATAATTAAGGAGATAATATGCAATTTGTAGAATTAAAAGAAAAAGAATTTAGAGAATTTGCTCTTAAACACCCATTAAAAACATTTTTACAAACACCTGAAATTGGTAAACTTAGAGAAACACTTGGCTGGAATTTATATTATGTTGGTATAAAAGAAGAAAAAGAAATATTATGTGCTACTATGTTAGTATCTCATAAAAGACATTTTGGTAAATATGAATTTTATTCACCTCGAGGCTTTTTAATTGATTTTAACAATCAAGAATTATTAAAGTATTTTGTTAATAATATAAAAAAATATATTAAAGAAAAAAATGGTTATATCTTAAGAATAGATCCCTATGTAATATATAAAGAAAGAGATATAAATGGTGATATAGTTTTAGATGGGATAGATAATTCTAATATTGTAAATAATCTATTTAAATTAGGATTTAAAAAAAGTAAATCTTTAGAGCAGGTAGGTTGGATGTTTTGTCTAGATTTAGATATAGATAAAGAAGAATTAAAAAAGAAAATGAGACCATATACTAGAAGAAACTTAAATAAAGGTTTAGCTAATTCTATTCATGTAAGAGAAGTTGATTATAAAGAACTTTCATTAATTAAAGATTTAACTGATTCAACTAGCCAAAGAAAAGGTTTTAAAAATCGTAATTTAAAATATTTTCAAACTATGCATAAATTATTTAAACCAAGAGATGAAATTAATTATATAGTTGCAGAATTACATACAGATGAGTATATAAAAAATCATAATAAACTCTTAAAAGAAGAACAAGAAAAATTAAATAAATTAATTAGTATGTCATCATCTGATAAAAAGATAAATCAAGAAAAAGAAGCTATAAAAGTATTAAAAGATAAAATTTCTGATATTAAAAAATTAAAAAAAGAAAAAGGTAATATTATACCTTTATCTGGAGGAGTATTTATAACTTATGGTGATGAAATAATATATTTATTTGGTGGTAATTACAAAGAATATATGTATTTATGTGCACCATATATAATACAATGGGAAATGATTACTAGAGGTATAGATAATAATAAAAAATATAGAAGATATAATTTTTATGGAATACCAGAAAATATAAATACCCATCCAGAAGGATATGGAATATATGATTTTAAAAAAGGATTTACAGGTTATGTAGAAGAATTAATTGGAGAATATGAACTTCCTATAAGTATATTCTATTATATATTTAAATTAATAGCTTTGATTAGAAAATAATATAAAAATGCAATTATTATTTCTGATATGAGAAATAACTTTACAAATAAAAAATAATAAGATATAATGTGTATAGGTGATATATATGATTAAAAGGGAAATTTATTTATCTAGAATTAGAGGTTTTTATGATAGTGATCTTATTAAAATTTTGGTAGGAATAAGAAGATGTGGTAAATCTGTTATTTTAAATCAAATTATAGATGAATTAAAAGATAGAGGTTGCTCAGATGATCATATTATTTATATTAATTTTGAATATATTGAATATGAAAATTTAAAAGACTATAAACAATTAAATACATATATAAAAGAAAAATTAATAGATAGAGAAAAATATTATATATTTTTAGATGAAATTCAAAAAGTTGATAAATTTGAAGAAGTTGTAAATTCATTAAGAGCATCAACTAATAATACTAGTATTTTTATTACAGGTTCAAATAGTAAACTATTATCACAAGAATTATCTTCAGTTTTATCTGGTAGATATGTCTTATTTAATATTTATCCATTATCATATAAAGAATTTATAAAACTTTCAAATAAAAATGCAAAAGATGAAGAAACATTTTGGAATTATGTAACATGGGGTGGCCTTCCTAATAGGTGTCAATTTGATAATGAAATAAATATAAAGGATTATCTACATAGTGTATTTGATTCAATAATATTAAGAGATGTTGTAGATAGATTAGGATTAAAAGATACAGTACTTTTTAACCTATTATTACAATATATTGTTGATACTACAGGTAGAGAATTTTCTGCTGATAGTGTTATTAAATTTTTAAAGAGTGAAGCTAAATCAATATCTACAGAAACATTATATAATTATTTAGATGCTTTATGTAAAGCTTTAATAATTAAAAAAATTTACAGATATGATATCCATGGAAAAGCAGTTCTTAAAACTTTAAATAAATATTATATGACAGATTTAGGTATTGCTCAAATAAAAAATAATGATTTTGAAATTAATAAAAGTTTTGCAATTGAAAATATTGTATACAATGAACTTGTTTTAAGAGGATATGATGTTTATATTGGGAAAACTAAAAATTCTGAAATAGATTTTATAGCAACTAAAGATAAAATAAAAGAATATTATCAAGTTGCCTATTTACTAACTGATAATAAAGTTATAGAAAGAGAATTTGGTGCATATGAATCAATAAATGATAATTATCCAAAGTATGTCCTTTCTCTTGATAAAGTAGACTTATCAAAAAATGGAATTATACATAAAAATATTATTGATTGGTTATTAGAAAGTAATAAATAATATATTATATTTAATTGAACTTATATAAGTTCTTTTTTTTATATCTAAAAATAAAATAAAATAGGAGGATTTATATATGTTTTTTAAAAGTATTAATAAAAGAATCAAAATAGTTTTACTTATCATTTTAATTTTATTTATTTCTATAGTATTAAGAGTATTTAAAATTCAAGTATTTGATTATGCAAAATTAAAAGATTTAGCTAATGACTTATGGAGTAGAGATTTAGAAGTAGCAGCTGATAGGGGTAAAATTCTAGATAGAAATGGTGAAGTTTTAGCAGATAATGTTACAACAACTAGTCTAGTATTAGTACCTAATCAAATCAAAAATAAAAAAGAAGTATCTAAAAGTCTTGCAAAAATATTAAATGTAAGTGTAGATGAAATGAATAAACATGTATATAAAAAGACATCAATAGAAAGAGTTCATCCAGAAGGAAGAAGATTATCATATGAAGTTGCAGATAAAATAAATAATATGAATTTTAGTGGAGTCTATTTAGTAAAAGAATCTAAAAGATATTATCCCAATGGTAATTTACTTGCCAATTCACTAGGTTATGTTGGTATAGATAATCAAGGCTTATCTGGACTTGAATTACAATATGATAAAATTTTAAGCGGCACAAGTGGTGCTATAAAATATTTTTCAGATGCTAAAGGTAATCAACTTAATTTATCAGATGTTTATGTAGAACCAGTAAATGGAATGAATATACAATTAACTATTGATATAAATATTCAAAAATCAATAGAAAGAGAATTAGATAATATCGTAGATATGTTTTCTCCTGATATGGCTTTAGCTTTAGTTATGAATCCAAAAACAGGAGAGATTCTAGCAATGGGTAATAGACCATCATATGATCCTAATAATTATCAAAATTATTCTATAGAAAGTCTAAATAGAAACTTACCAATATTTGCATCATATGAGCCAGGAAGTACTTTTAAAATTATGACTACTGCGGCAGCAGTAGAAGAAAAAGTAGTAGATTTAGAAAAAGATCATTTTCATGATTCAGGTTCTGTAAATGTAGATGGTAGTATTTTAAAATGTTGGAAAGCAGGAGGACATGGTGATCAAACATTTCTACAAGTATTACAAAATTCATGTAACCCAGGGTTTGTAAAATTAGGTCAATTATTAGGTAAAGAAAAATTATTTGCATATATTGATAAATTTGGTTTTGGAGAAAAAACAGGTATCGATTTAACAGGTGAAGGTAGTGGAATTATTTTTGATTTAAATAAAGTAGGTAATGTAGAGCAAGCAACAACTGCCTTTGGTCAAGGTGTTAGTGTAACCCCAATTCAACAAGTAACAGCTATATCTTCAATAGTTAATGGTGGCTATTTATATAGACCATATATTTTAAAGTCAATTAATGATGCAGTTACTAATAATGTTATTGAAGAAAAATATAAACATTTAGTTAGAAGAACAATTAGTAAAGAAACTTCCGCCACTATGAGAATGGGTCTAGAAAGTGTTGTTGCTAAAGGTGGAGGTAAAGCCGCATACATAGAAGGTTATAGAATTGGAGGGAAAACAGGAACTGCTCAAAAAGCAAAAGATGGAAAATATCTAGTAAATAATTATATAATGTCATTTGTATCAATAGTACCAGCTAATGATCCAGAAGCAGTTTTATATTTAGCTATAGATAATCCTAAAAATACTGCTCTTTTATCTAGTTATACCACAACACCAATTGCTAGAAGAATTTTACTTGATATTATTGATATTTTAAAAATAGAAAAACAAAAAGGAGGTATGGAAAAAGATTTAGAATGGACTGATAAAATAATGTATGAAGTTCCAAATGTAGTAGGTATGAAAGTTGATGATGCTAAAAAACTATTAGTTAATTTTAATATTGAATATTCAGGAACAGGTGATTATATAGTATCCCAGTCACCTAATGCAAAAGAAAAAATAGAAGACCAGTCTACTGTAAGATTAATGTTAGGCAATAAAAGATAAATAATAATAAAAATATAAAATTTAATCTGACTATTAATAGTCAGATTTTTCTTATAAAATATCTTATTTTTATATGATATAATAAATAAAAGGAGTGATACTATGTCTAAAGTTACAATAATAGGTGGAGGTGCATCAGGAATTTGTGCTGCTATAGTACTAGCGAGAAACAATAATAAAGTAACTATTTTAGAAAGAAATAATATGTGTGGTAAAAAACTATTAGTAACTGGAAATGGTAGATGTAATTACTTTAATGAAGACTTTAGTATCGATCATTATAATAGTAGTAATAAAGAATTATTAGAAAATATTATCACAGAAGAAAATAAAAAAGAAGTATTAAATTTCTTTGATAGTATAGGTATAATTCCAAATATAAAAGAAGGATATTATTATCCATATTCTAATCAAGCTATTAGTATAAAAAATAGTTTAGAGACAGAATTAAAAAATTTAAATGTAGAAATAATTTATAATACATATGTAGAAGATATAACAAAAGAAGATGATAAGTTTATTATAAAAACTAATAATAAATGTTATATATCAGATAAAGTTGTAGTAGCAACAGGATCTAAAGCCTATCCTAAAACAGGTAGTGAAGGTAATTTTTATGATATCTTAAAAAAATTAGGTCATAATATTATAAAACCATTACCTGCACTTGTTCAATTAAAAGCAAATACAAATTATTTAAAAGAATGGAAAGGTATTAGAACAAAAGTAACTACAAAATTATATGTAGATAATAATTTTATAAAAGAAGAACAAGGTGAGGCACAATTAACTGATTATGGTATAAGTGGAATATGTATTATGAATTTAAGTAGTTTAATTGCAAAATATTTAGATAATAAAAAAAGAGTAGCTATAGAAATAAATTTTTATAATAAAATAAATAATATTGATAGTTTTATAAAATTTATGGATACAAGAAATAATATGTTAAAAAATAGGACTATTAGTGAGTTATTAGAAGGTATGATTAATTATAAACTAGCAAATTTATTAATAAAATTATCTAATATTAATATTAATTCTAAATGGAGTAATTTAACTGATAATGATAGAAAAACTCTTGCAACAAATATTATTAAACATAGATTAAATATTACAGGAGTTAATTCATATGATAAATCACAAACTTGTTCAGGTGGTATAGATTTATCTGAAATTAATTTAAAGACAATGGAATCAAAAATAGTTAATAATTTATATATAATTGGAGAAATACTAGATGCAGATGGAGAATGTGGAGGTTATAATCTTGGATTTTGTTTTTTAACAGGTATAAAGGTAGGTAGTAATATAAAATGATAAGATTAAGACAAATAAAATTAAAAATAGATGAAGAAGATAAATTATTAGAAAAATGTGCTACTAAATTAAGAGTTAATATAGAAGATATTAAAGATTATAAAATAAATAAAAGATCATTAGATGCTAGAAAAAAAGATAATTTATGTTATGTATATGAAATAGATTTAGTAATTAATAATGAAGATAAGTTATTAAAATATAATAAATCTAGGGATATATTTAAAACTCCAAATGAAAAATACTATATAAAAGTATCAGGTACTAAAAAATTAAATAATAGACCAGTTATTGTAGGAAGTGGACCATGTGGCTTATTTTGTGCTTATTTTCTTGCTAAATTAGGTTACACTCCAATTATATTAGAACGTGGTGATGATATTGATAATAGAGTAAAAAAAGTAGAAGAATTTTTAAATAAAGGAAATCTTGATACAGAATCTAATATCCAGTTTGGTGAAGGAGGAGCAGGAACCTTTTCAGATGGTAAATTAAATACTTTAGTAAAAGATAAATTATATAGACAAAAAAAAGTATTTGAAATATTTGTAGAATGTGGAGCCCCTAAAGAAATATTGTATGTAAATAATCCTCATATAGGTACAGATATATTAGTTAATGTATTAAAAAATATGAGAGAAAAAATAAAAAAAATGGGTGGAGAATTTAGATTTAGAAGTCTACTTACTAATATCATAATAGAAAATAATAAAATAAATAAAATAGAAATAAATAATAAAGAACTATTAAAAACAGATATCTTAATTTTAGCAATAGGACATAGTGCTAGAGATACCTTTGAAATGTTGGTTAAAAACAAGTTAAATATTATACCTAAACCTTTTGCAGTAGGTATTAGGATAGCACACCCTCAATCTATGATTAATATAAATCAATATGGTAAAGAATATAAAAATTTAGATAATGCTAGTTATAAATTAACTTATAAAGCAAGTAATAATAGAGGTGTTTATACATTTTGTATGTGTCCTGGTGGATATATTATTAATTCATCAAGCCAAAATTATCACTTAGTAATAAATGGAATGAGTAATTATAAAAGAGATAGTATAAATGCTAATAGTGCTGTAATAGCAACTATAACACCAAATGATTTTGGAAAAAATCCTCTAGATGGGGTAAAATTTCAAGAAAAATTAGAGTCTTTAGCGTACCGTGAATGTCAAGGTAAAATACCCGTACAATTATATAAAGATTTTAAAGATAATAAATTATCAACTAAATTTATAGATGTTAAACCAGTATTTAAGGGACAATATGATTTTGGAAATATTAATAATATATTACCTAGTGATATAGTAAAATCTATAATTGAAGGAATTGAATATTTTAATACAAAAATAAAAGGCTTTAATAGATGCGATGCCATAGTAGCAGGCGTAGAAGCAAGAACCTCATCTCCTATTAGAATTTTAAGAGATGAAAATTATGAAAGTAATATAAATGGAATATATCCAGCAGGAGAAGGAGCAGGCTATGCAGGAGGAATAACATCATCAGCCATAGATGGTATAAAAATAGCAGAACAAATAGCTAAAAACTATATAAATATTGACAATTAGCATTAATAATTATAAGATAATGTTGTTATTATTTTTAAGGAGTGGTGGTAAGTGAAAAATAACAAAAATAACGATATTAAAAAGAAAGAAAAGAAAAATAATAAGAAAGTACTAATTGTATCTATTATCGTATTTGTAGTATTATTTATTGCAGTAATTACTTATATTTTAACAGGTAATAAAAAATTAGAATGTACTCAAGAAATAAATCAAACTCAAATGAAAATGACTGCTAAAGCAAATATATCTTTTTCAATGTATAAAGCAGATAAAGTAGATGCAGAATTTAATATTGAATTAGACGATAAATATATAGCATATAAAGATACATTTATAGAAGAATTTAAAAAACAATATAGTACTTATGAAAAACAATATAATATTAAACCAAAGTATGAAACAACAGATAAAGGTTTAAAAATGTCATTTAGTGCATCTAATAATAGTTTCCAAAAAGTTATGGCTATATCAAGTAATAAAGATAGTTATAGTCAAATAAAGAAAGATATGGAAAAAGCAGGTTATACTTGTAAATAGAAAAGTTATACAGAAATTCTGTATCTTTTTTTTTATTTATAAGGAAAGTGCGTTTAAAATAAAAATAAAAAATATTATTTGTTCGATTGACATATACAAACAT
>CANRPP010000019.1 GCA_947632545.1 uncultured Bacilli bacterium
CATAAAGACTTCTTTAAATGCCCTATCATATCTACAGGTATAAAATTTTTCTTTTATCATATCATTTCTCCTTTTTTTATATATTTTTTCACACTAAAAAACTCCTTTTGCTTTATTATTTGCAAAAGAAGTTTATTTTCCCTTACTTTTTTTATTTTTTTTATAAATCGTATTAATTAACTAATTGCTTTTATTTCTACTTGATAAGAACCATTAGGACTTTCTACTGTTACAACATCTCCTACTTTATGCCCAAGTAAAGCTTTAGCGATAGGAGATTCATTTGATATCTTACTTTCAAATGGATCTGCTTCTTGACTACCAACTATTTTATACTCATCTCCATCATCGTCATCATCGTCATCTACATATTTAATAGCAACTGTGGTACCTAAAGATACTTTAGATGTGTCAACTTTAGTTATAATTGATACATTTTCTAACATTTTTTCTACTGTTTTAATTCTAGCTTCTATTTGAGCTTGTTCATTACGAGCAGCATCATATTCGGCATTTTCTGACAAATCGCCTAATGCTCTTGCTTCTTTTATAGCAATAATGTTTTCAGGTCTTTTTACATTTATTAAATTATCTAATTCCTTTTTTAATTCATCTAACCCCTCTTGTGTTAAATAAACTGTATTTTTATCTTTATTTGTCATTGTATTCACCTCTTAATCATAACTGGTTAAAATAATACTACAAAAATATTATTTTGTCAATCCAGTATTTCCCTTTGGGACTGCATATTATATCATAAAGCATTAAAAATTTCAACTATTTTTGATATTTTTTTATTTCTTTTAAAAACATATTATCAGTCATACCACTAATAAAATCAATTACTTTACGCTTGTCATTAGTATTATCGTTATAATTTTTATTTTGATTATTTAAAAATATTTTGTATATTATATTTTTTTTATCATTATTTTTTATTGCATTTAAATAAACATTATAAATTATTTCCATTCCATTTTTATAATAATTATATTCTTCTTTTGTTAAAGATTTACTATAAATTTCTTTATAATTAAATTTTTTAAGTTTTAATAGTGCATTAAATACTTCTTTACTCATTTTTATATATGGTTTATTTATACTATTTTCTATTATATCCAAAATTATAGTATTAACTATTTCCTTATTAGTAGAACCTAATATGCTTGTTATATCTTTTGGCATATATTCTCTTTTAAATGTTCCTAAATTTATAGCATCTTCTATATCTCTACCAATATATGCAACTATATCAGAAA
Organism: uncultured Bacilli bacterium; assembly: GCA_947632545.1. Taxonomy (GTDB): domain Bacteria; phylum Bacillota_I; class Bacilli_A; order RF39; family UBA660; genus UMGS995. Next base: position 1,260 of record CANRPP010000019.1, read on the forward strand.
TTCTTACAATGCATCCTTCTAAAGTCATTGGTGTATATTTTTTTGATGCCTTAATATTTTTATAACTTTTTCTATATTCAGTAAGAAAATCTTCTTTTGTCTTTTTCATTGGTTTATATATTTCACATAACATTTCTCCATTATGACAAAAAATTCCATCTAAAACTTGGATAGTTAAATTAATACCTTTACCATTATTGTCTACATACATAAGTTCTCTAACACTTTGAACATTATGGGAAAAAGCTTCACCTAATTCTTTTTGTGAAATATCATTTAACATTGCTTCTCCTGAATGTCCTAAAGGAGTATGTCCTATATCATGACCTAGTGCAATAGCTTCACATAAATCTTCATTTAAATTTAAAGCACGGCATATTGTTCTAGATATTTTTGAAACTAATTGGACATGAATCATTCTTTTAGATATATGGTCATTATCTTTAAAAGAATAAACCTGCGTCTTTCCTATATATCTTGTATAACTTAAAGAGTGTATTATTCTATCAATATCTCTAAAATATGGTGTTCTAATATCAGAAGATTCTTCTACTAATCTAATTGCCTTACTACTAGTAGATGCATATTTTGATAAATAATTTTCTTTTTCTAAAAAATTATTTTTAGCTTTTTCTATATTAGTCATTATTATTACTCCTTTTTTCTATTAATCTAATCATAGAATATTCATCTATTTTTATATCTGTATCTAAATATATATAATAAATATTATCGGGATGTCTTGCAATATCTATTTTATTTTTATCTTCATCGTATAACTTTTCTACTATAAAAGTAATAGTATCACCTTTTGGTGTAAATAATTCTACTTTATCACCTATTTCAAAATAATTTCTTTCATATATTTTTATTAATTTTTGATTCTCATCATAATTAATTACTTGTCCCAAATAATCTTGATTTGATGCCTCATTTCTTCCCGTATAATACTGATCATGTAAATCTGCTTCTTTAGTTAAATAATGAGTAGAGGTTTCTCTATTAGCAACTCTCGATAAAATTTGTTCTTCTCTAGATAAAAATTCCTCTGTTAATTGATTGTTATATATAGCATCTATTATTTTTCTATATGCACCAATAACAGTCGCTAGATAATATATTGATCTCATTCTACCTTCTACTTTTAGACTTCTTACATTAATATCAATTAAATCTTTTATATAGTGCGCTAGATTAAGGTCTTTTGTTGCCATAGTAAAATCATTATTATCTGTTTTAAAACTAAATCTACATACTTGACTACAACCACCACGATTAGCATCACGATTAGTAACATAATTAGATAAAGCACATCTTCCTGAAAAACATGTACACATAGCACCATGAATAAATACTTCTATATCTAATTTTGTCTTATCGATAATTTCTTTTATTTCAGTAAGATTTAATTCTCTTGCTAGTACTATTCTATCTACCCCTTCAGCCTTAAAGAAATTTACAGCTTCATAATTAGTTGTTGAATTTTGTGTAGATAAGTGAACTTCTACATCTTTATATTTATTTTTTATATATGAAATAATAAAAGGATCACTTACTATAAAGGCATCTATTCCTGCTGATACAACTTCATCAATATATTCTTCAACACTATCCATATCTTCATTATGAAATACAATATTTAATGTTAGATAAGCTTTCTTATTAAGATTATGAGCAAAATTACAAGCTTGTTTTATCTCTTCTTTAGAAAAGTTAGTTGCATTAGCACGTAATCCATATTTATAGCCACCAAAATATACAGCATCTGCACCATATAATAAATTTATTTTTAATCTTTCTAAATCTCCAGCTGGAGCGAGTAATTCTATTTTTTTCATCTTACTTCACCTTATATATTGTTTTTCTATAAAAGAAATTAGTATTTCTTCCTAATAATTCGTTTTGTTTTTTTATAAAATTATTATAAGAATTATTATCTTTATTATAATTATTTAAATAATAATTAATATTTTTAATACACTTAATAAATATATCATGATCTATTAAATCTTCTTTTAATAAAATATATTTTGTATTATTATCTAATAATTCTTTTAATATTTTAGAACCATTCATAAGTTTATTTAATATGAATGTGGTACCATTTTTATCTTCATATATATAAAATTTTTGTCTAGATTTATCGTCAAATACTTTAATATTATCTTTTATATCTAAATTATAATTTTTATAATAGTTTGTTACTAGTTTTCTTTTAGAAAATGCAATTGTTGGATATGATATTAATTCTACTATAGGTGTTATCATGGATTTATTAATTATATCTATTATTTCATCTTTAGTTATTTCTTTTGATGTATGAGCGTATTTTACACCCTTTTTATAATAGTAATCACATGTTTTATAGTTTGTTACCATATGCGTACTACTCCATACTAAATCTGTTTTTAAATTAAGTTTTTCCTTATAAGATAAAATTGCTAAATCATAGAAAAAGATTCCTTTAATATCTAATTTATCTATTTCTTTTAAAATCTCTTGTAATTCAGATAATTCTTTATTTACTATATTTTTATTTATACTTATAAATATATTAATATTTTTATATTTATTTTTTATATTTTTTATAGCATCTAAACTATAATATTTTGTAGATTCTACAGAATAATTAGCTAGAGGTAATAAAAATGTATTAATATCATTTTTAATATAACTATCTAAATTATCTAGTATTGGTTTAACTATTATATCCATAATGCACCTCGCATTTATTATATAATAATAAAGAAAAAAAGAAAAGTTATATTACTTTTCTATTTAGTTATTATTCTACGAATAACTGCTGGTGTTCTATAATTATAGGTACTAATTTTTATTCCATCATTTGGATTTGATGCATGTACAATTTGTTTATTTCCAATATATAAGGCCACATGTCCAACTGTTGTTGTTCCTTTATCATAATAAAATATTAAATCCCCTGGTTGTAAATTTTTAGTTTTTACTTTTTTACCAACTGTTGCTTGTTCTCTAGAAGTTCTTGGCAGACTATATCCAAAGTGTTTATATACTTGTTGAACAAAACCACTACAATCTATACCAGTAGTAAGATTATTTCCTCCATATACATATGGATTACCTACAAATTGCTTGGCATACTTTACTACCTCTTTTCTTTTATTTTTTACTTTTTTAGAAGCATTATCAGTTCCTCCAGGTTCTCCATTATTTGTATCGTTATTAACATTATTATCTGCACTACCTGTTTCATTTGACTCTGAATTTGTAGTTGAATCTTCATCCTCAGGTTCTTTTCCTTGTGCATTTTTATCTGATATATTTGAGAATTGATCACCCACTGCCTTTTGATTATCTTTAAATGGATCATATCCTTCATCATCTAGTTCATTCATCATAGTTACCACATCATCTGCAGATTGCCAACAACTTGCTACTGAATAAGAATTAGGCAATAATGATACAAGTAAGTCCGCTATGAAAGGAATAAAAAATATTAATACTGCTGCTATAACTTTATTTAATAATGATTTCATTTTTTTACTTTGAGGATCATCTGGAGATGATAGCATTTTAATAAGTTGTACTGCTATCATAATTATTAAAATTATAGGTACTATAAAGTGAATTATTTCTAAAGCTTGTTTTATTGCATAAATATATTGGGCAATACCATAGTCACTACAACAACTATCTATATCTCCACTACAAACTTCATTTAATATTTGTACATATTTCATATTATCACCACATTTATATTAAATATTTCTTATTTAGCTTCTTTAACAACTATTTCGTATGGATTAGTGCCAAAATATTCTTCTTCATAATATTTAGAAGATACAAAATAAAATTTATACATTATAAGTGAATCATCTTTTACATATAAACTAACTCCATTTAAATATTTATCTGTTAAGCCTCTATTTGTTAAGAAACATGTGTAATTACATTCTTTTTTTGTATAATATTTTTTTTCTATTATATCATTATAATAACTTTTAAACTTAGATTCTATAAAATTTTTTAATTTACTTTTATCAATATCATACCTTTTTAAAAGTTCATCGTCTGATATAATATTACCTGTTAATAAATCAATATTATATGTATCATAATAAGTAACCATTTTTTCTAGACCTTTTGGAATATATGAATATTCTACTTTTAAAGATAGGATATGTTCATTTTTATTTACATTATAATTATAACTATAGTCATATTCACCATTATCTTTTACATTATTATAATTGGTTAATATCTTATTATTAATCTTTTCTATATTGGAATTATCAATATTAATAGTTGGAATCTTATCATAACTTCCATCACTAGTTTCATTTATTACTTTTTTTGTTGTATACACATAATCTTTTTTAGTATTTTTTTTGTCTACATAGACAACTTCTTCTTTTTTGTTTAATAACATAAAGCACGCTACCATTGCACATATTGCTATTACAATAAATATACCCATTAAAATTAATGAATAATCCATTTTTTTATTTTTTGAAGTATCCAAATTTTTATTTAATTTAAAACTATGTCCCATTATATCAACATCCCTTTATATATTATTAGTATATCAAAAAAAAGCCTTTAGTAAAAGACTTTTAATTATATTTTACTTTGACTAACAGCAATACCATCACCAGTATCATAAAATTTAGTATCATAATTATTATTATTTTCTAAAAATTGTTTATATTCTTTTATTTTTCTTACTAATCCCCTTAAATTACGGCTTTTTATTTCTTCTTCATTCTTTTCGACATAACCATGAAAAGACATATTATCAGTAATAATAAAACCTTTTGAATTTAGATTTCTACTAAAATTATTGAAGAAATTTATATTTTGACCTTTAGCAGCATCTAAAAATATTAAGTCAAAATTATCGTCTAATTTTACATCAAGGGCATCTTTGAATATTAAAGTTATTCTATTTTCTAAATTTAACTTTTTTATATTTTTTAAAGCTTCTAAATATCTAGATTCATCTTTTTCAATAGAAATTATTTTAACATCTTTTACTGATAGTGCCATCATTATTGAAGAGTATCCTATAGCAGTACCTACTTCTAATATGTTTTTTATATTATTATTTTTAATAAAAGAAATTAGAAAAGATATTCCTGCATCTTGCATAATAGGAATATTGTTTTCTTCTGCATATTCTTTTATTCTTTTTATTTCATCATTATAAATATGATCTACCATATCCAATTTCCTGCTTCCTTTATTTCATTTACTAATTTATTATGATCTTTTTCTGTTTCTCCATAATATATTTTGCCATTTTTATCGGCAACAAAGAATAGATAATTATTACTTGTTGGATTTAGACTTGCCTCAATTGATATTGAACTTGGATTACATATAGGACCAATAGGTAATTTCCCACCCATATTAGCAGCTCTAGTATTATATTTATTAATTGTTGCAAACTGTGAACTAGTTAAATTTGTTTTCATTTCAATTTGTAAGGCATAATATGTTGTAACATCGCTACCTAAATTCATATTTTTAGCTAGTCTATTATTAAATACACCTACAATCATTTTTCTATCTTCTTTTTTGATACCCTCTAATTCTACAATAGATGCCATAGTTAGTATCTCATGAACAGTTTTACCTGAACTCTCTATTTCTTCTTTATAATCATTTAATTCTTTTTCTGTTCTATTTAACATAGTCTCTATTATCTTTTTAGTTGTTACTTTTCTATTTATAAATTCATACGTATCTGGAAATAAATAACCTTCTAAACCAAAATATAATTCTTCATTTAATATATCATTAGTTAAAAACCAATATTTATTAATAAGTTCGTTTAAATAGTTTGTATCACTTACTGTATTAATTACATCTTCATAAGTATTATCAGTATAATTTGCTATTTCTAAAGCATAATCCTTAATAGTTTTTCCTTCTTTAAAAGTTATTTTTACAATATCAGGATTATATGTACTACCATTTGTTAATATATCTACTATTTCATTTAAAGACATATTTTTTTGAAACTGATATGTAGCAGCTTTTAAAGTCTTTTTTTGATTAAATTTTGTAACAATTGTAAATAATAATTTACTTCTAATTAATTCTCTTTCTTTTAAAGTTTCTGCAATTTCTTTTTTATTCATACCACTTTTTATAGTAACCTCAATAATTGTATTTGAGTTTTTGTCTACAGGAGAAGATAAATATATATAGCTTATTGATGAGGTAATTAAAACTATAGCTAGGCTTACTAGAACAATTAATAGAATTTTAACTTTTTTCTTTAATTTTCTTTTTTCCATACTAACCTCCATAACAAATAATGAGCTTACTGCTCATTATTTGTTGTGTCTTGTTTTTTCTTTATTTCTTCTTGAAGAGTTTCAAGAATTGTTTCAATTACCTTCCATTCTTTTTCTGTTTCTATAGGTTCTAATTTTGAATTAGGATTTTCTGGATCATAAATTGATGCATATACTTGAATATTTCCTTTTTCATCCTTACTTTGATCAGTATATACTATATAATTTTTATTTGTTTCTTCACTTTCAAATGTAAATAGTACATCATATACTATTTCATTTCCTTTTTCATCTATCATTGTAAATTGATTTTTTTTCATATTTATTTTCCTTTCTTATCTAAAAATGACTGCAATATTATAGTTGCTGCTAATGAATCGATAACTTTCTTTCTTTTTTTTCTAGAAGTATCATTTTTTATTAATACTGCTTCTGCTTGGCATGTTGTAAGCCTTTCATCTTCTAAATAAACTGGTAATTTTAATTTACTTTCTAATTTTTCTTTAAAAGAGATACTAAGTTTTCCTTTTATACCAATAGTATTATCCATATTTTTAGGTAAACCTAATACAACAGCTTCTATATGCTCACTTTTTACAATATTTTCTATTTCAATAATTAGTTTATCATATTCTTCGTTATGTCTAATAGTCTTATATGATGTTGCAATTAAACCTGTAGAATCAGATATCGATATTCCTAATGTTTTGGAACCTAAATCTAGTCCTATATATCTCATTTTATACCCTGAAAATTCTCAAGTAATACTTCTAGTATTTTAGTTCTATCAATAGTTTGAATCTTTTTTCTAGCATCTTTATAACTAGAAATATATCCAGGATCTCCACTTATCAAATAACCTACTAATTGATTAGTTGGATTATATCCTCGCTCTTTTAAAGCTTCATATACTTCTTGTAAGATTCTCTTTGTTTCTAATACATCGGTGTCTACTATTTTGAATAAGCTTGTATTTTCTATACTCATATTATCACCTCATTAGTCTATATTAATATCTTAACATTTATTATAAATATAAGCAAATATAAATATATAGCTATACTTGATATAAAAATGCCATATAAATTGTAAACGCTAAAAAAATTAATGTTAATATAATACCATTTATTATTTCCGAATTAGAACTTTTATATTTAACACCTAATGCCATAGTAATTAAACCTCCACCAATTAAGCCACCAATATGAGCAAAGTTGTCTATTCCGCTTGATAAAAATCCAATTGCTAAATTAAGTATAATTATAGGTATTATTTGAGTTTTTATTACATTACCTAAATATACTCTATAATGATATCCAAAGTATACTAAAGATCCCATGATACCAAATATTGCTCCACTAGCTCCAATTGATAATGCATTATTTGTAAATATCATTGAAAATAATGCTCCTGTTAGGCCACTAAATAAATATATTATTAAATATTTTAGTTTTCCCATAAAACTTTCTAATTGAATTCCTAATAAATATAATGCATAACAGTTAAAAGCCAAATGCAAGACATTAGCATGTAAAAATATACCTGTAAATAATCTATATATTTGTCCATTTCTTATATATGGAGCATATATACCAAAATCATTTATTACTTGATGAAAATCAGTCATAAGTATTGGTATAAAATAAAGTATTATATTTATAGCTATTAAAAAATATGTAATATAAGGTTTTTTTATCTTAAATACTTCATTTACTTTTTCAGCATCAGTTTTATTATGATCATTTATATCATTAGTAATCTTTACAAATAATTGTATACCATCTTCACTAAACCTTAATTTTTTACTTAAATCAGGAAAAATATTTTTGATAATATTATTTTTCTTTAAATCTTCTTCTTCATTTACCATTATACAGTCAATATTTTTAGTAGAAGATAAATTAACATTATCACCTAAAGATAAAAATATACTTAAGGTATTAACATTTAATGATAGTGTTTTTTTCTTTATTTTTCTTACAATTCTTTTTGTCTTAAACATATCAAAATCAAATTGTTCATTATTATGAATATAATTAGATACAATACGAACTATTTTATAATCTTCATCCATATTCTCAAGCCATATTTCATTTTCTGCTCCTTGAAGAATTATAGGATTATAGTTTTTCTCTGTTATAAAATAATGAAGTAATTTCATTACTATTACGTTCTTATCATCTAACTCTATATTCATAGCACCTTGTTCCATAAAAATCTTCCTTTCAAAAAAACACTAATAATATTATATATCAAATCATAAAATATTTAAAGAGGTGATTACAATTAAAAATTTTTTTATATTTCTTATATGTCTAATACCATGGTTTTTAACTTCACTTTTACCTGTTGATTATAACTTCTATGATACTATAGACTTACCTTTTTTTGCACCACCTAATATATTTTATGCGATAGCATGGACTATTACATATATTTGTATTGCAATTAGTATATATAAAATTGTTATTAATTACAAGTGGAATAATATACCAAAAGAATATAAAAGAACATTACTTGTCAATTATTTATTTAATCAATCATTTACTATAGTATTCTTTTTATTAAAAAATCTCTTTTTAGGATTTGTTTCCTGTTTAGGTACTTTTATATCAACTCTATATTTATATGAAGAGACAAATGAATTAGATAAAAAAAGCACTAAGTATTTAAATCCTTATGTACTTTTAAGTTTATTTGCAACTATTTTAAGTCTAACTATTTATATAATTAATAGTTAATTAATCCTTATCTAATTCTTTTAGTTTTTCTAAAAACTCTTTTGGAGGATCTACTTCAAAGAATAGTTTTTGTTTTGTAATAGGATGAATAAATTCTATACTTTTTGAATGAAGCATTTGTCCAAATGAATCAGCTTTATTTTTATTATAAATTGGATCATTTACTACTGGATGATTTATATATTTCATATGTACTCTTATTTGATGAGTTCTACCTGTTTCTAAAATACACTCTAATAAAGTTTTATCTTTATATCTTTTTAAAACTTTAAAATGTGTTATAGCATCTTTACTATTGGTATCTGTTACAGCCATTTTTTGTCTATCATAACTATCTCTTCCAATTGGAGCATCTATAGTTCCTGTTTCGTGATTAATTACTCCATCTACAAGTGCTAGATAACATCTTTTTACTTCTTTATTTTTAATCATATTAGCAAGCATATCGTGTACTTTTTCATTTTTTGCGACTAACATTAAACCACTAGTATCTTTATCAAGTCTATGAACAATTCCCGGACGAATATCAGTTGTTTTATCAATATCAAATTTATAAAGTAAGGCATTTACTAATGTTTTAGTATAATGTCCTGGAGCAGGATGAACTACCATACCACTTTCTTTATTGATTACTAATAAATATCGATCTTCATATACAATATCAATAGGTATATCTTCTTTTTCTACGGTAATATCAAAATCTAGAGAATCATTAACTTCTATCTTATCATTTAATTTAGTCTTATAATTAGAAGATATTACTTTATCATTAACTAATACTTTACCAGATGCAATTAACTTTTGAACTTTACTTCTTGAAATATCTAGTTTTTCTGATAAATATTTATCTATTCTAACTTTATCATCTTCAACAATAATCATAATATCACCTCCTAGTTTTTTTAATTATTTTTTTATACATAGTACTACTTTTTATAAGATAAATTATATATATAACTGCACCTATTACAATACCTATATCAGCAAAATTAAATACAGCAAACTTATAGCCAAATATAATAAATGATAAATAATCTATTACTTTTCCATATAAAAGTCTATCTACCAAGTTACCTACTAAACCACCCATAATGAGACCTATTGCTATGATTTCTAATTTATTTGTAATTTTAGATTTCTTTATATAATTTATTAATAAAAAGAATACTATAAGGCTTATGATAATAAGTAAATATCTCATACCACTAAAAGATGAAAATGCTGCCCCATCATTAGTTACATAATAGATTCTGAAGAAATTAGGGATTACAGTAATTAGTTGTCCTAATTTCATTTTCATGGTAATAAATAGTTTTATTATTTGATCAATAATTAACCACCAAACACAAATATTAAATATTTTATCCTTCTTCATTATCTTCTCCATTTAATTTTTTTATTTTATTAGCAATAATTTGCCATTCATCTATTCTTTTTTCAACATTACCTCTAACCTTTAAGATATCTCCTCTTACAATATCAGGATATACATTATAAGTTCTAGGAAATAATGTAAAATCAACAGTTGCAGTTTCATCACTACCAGTTACAAAAGACATTTTTTCTCCCTTTTTAGTTTTTATAGTTTTTACTTTTTCTACTAATATTAAAGTATCTACTTGCCTATTAAAATAATTTTTTATTTCATTTAATCTTATACATTCTTTATTATCACTATAATAATTAGTAGTTGGATGATGAGATAGATAAAAACCAAAAACATTTTTCTCTTGCGTTAAAAGTTCTTCATCACTAAATTCATCATACTTTTCAATATCAGGCTTCATTACTAATGAAGGATCTAAATCTTTTGTAAGTTCTGCATAATTAATTAAACTATCTAGGTTTTCTATTAAAGTCTTTTTGTTATATCCAAACTCTTTAAATGAATCACTATATATTAAACATTCTAAAGTTTTGCTTGATACTTTTTCAATTATTAATCTACTAAATGCATCATAAATATCTATAAATTCAGTATTTTCTCTGGCTTTTAATATTGATTTTGCAGATACACTTCCTACAGATTTTAAATTAGAGAATGGATATATTATTTTATTATCATTTATAATATATCTATCTGTACTTAGATTAATACTTGGTCTTTCTACTACAATATTATTAGCTTTTGCTTCTTCTATATACTCTTTAGTTTTATATTCACTACCTATTACACTAGTTAATAAATTTGCAAAAAATTCATTTTTATATCTAACTTTTAAATAAGCCATTTTATACGCTATTAGTGAATAAGCAACTGAATGAGATCTATTAAAACCATAGCCTGCAAAATCAAGAATTAAATTAAACATTTTTTTAGATGTATCTAAATCTCTTTTCATTGCTAATGATTTTTTTATAAATTTATCTTCCTCTGCTTTTAATAAATCAAATTTTTTCTTACTCATAGCACGTCTTAATATATCTGCTTCTCCTAAAGAATAGCCTGCAAAAATATTTGCTGCTTGAATAATTTGCTCTTGATAAATCATTATTCCATACGTATTTTTTAAAATAGGTTCTAGAGACTCATCTAAATAAGTTACTTCTTCTTGTTTTTTCTTTCTTCTTATATAAGTATCAATATTTCCAGCAGGTCCTGGTCTAAAAAGGGCAATTGCTGCTGAAATATCTTCAAAACTATCAGGTTCTAATTTCTTTAAAAAAGATCTCATACCCGTAGATTCAAATTGAAATATTCCAGATGTATTTGCCTTTTTAAATACATTTATCGCATCCTTATCATCTAATGGAATTTTAGAAAAATCTATTTTTTTATGATGATTAATTTCTATATCATTTAAAATATTATTAATTATTGATAAGTTTTTCAATCCCAAAAAGTCCATTTTTAATAAACCTAAATCTTCTAAATATTCCATTGAATAACTACTTAAATAGACACCATCTGAATAAGTTAGTGGTATTACTTCATCAAGAGGTATTTCACTCATAATTATACCTGCAGCATGAGATGAGGTATGTCTTGGAAAACCTTCTATTTTTTTAGCAATATTATACATTTTAGTTAAATCTTTATCATTATCAATTCTTGCTTTAAATACCTGATTATTATTATAAAAATCTACTAAAGTTTCTTTAGTAAAATTAGGAATAATTTTAGATAATGAATCAACTTTATAAACAGGAATTTTAAGCATTCTTGAAGTATCTCTAATTACTTGTTTTATACCTAAAGTACCAAAGGTAATAATACCAGCAACATTTTTAGAACCATATTTTTTAGTAACATAAGAAATTACTTCATCTCTTTTATCATCAGGAAAATCTGTATCAATATCAGGCATAGTTTGTCTTTCTGGGTTAAGAAATCTTTCAAATAATAAATCATATTTTAATGGATCAATATCAGTAATACCTAAAGCATATGAGACTAAACTACCTGCAGCACTTCCTCTACCTGGGCCTACTAAAATATTATTTTTTTTCGCATATTTTATAAAATCATATACTACTAGAAAATAATTACAAAATCCCATTTTATTTATAATATTTAATTCATAAGATAGGCGTTTTTTATATTCATCTGGAATATTATTATTAAGTCTTTTAGAAAGACCTTTTTTAGTAAGTTCAAATAAAAAGTCACTAGGTTTCATATTCATAGTATCTTTATATATCGGTAATAATAATTTAGCTTTAGGAAATTCTATATTACACTTATCAACAATTTCAAAAGTTCTTGATAATCCTTCTGCAGAAGAATAACTCTCTACATTATCAATTATTAATTCATGATTTAGAATATCATATGAAGTATCATCATAAATAGTTTTAGAATCTCTAATTAAATATAAATATTTTAGTAACATAGAATCTTCTTTATTTAAATATAATGACTCTTTAAAGAATACCACTTGGTTAGTTATTTTTTTGGCAAGTTGTTCTTCTGTTAAAGTAGTAAAACCTATATATATATCATCATATATATTAGTTAATTTATAATAAAACTCATCACTATCTTTTAAATTTAAATAAGGAATAACTACTAATAAATCATTATTATACTTATCTAAATCTTCAATAGTTAATTGCCTTTCACTATTAATAGTAGATATTTTTATAAGGGATTTATAACCTATATAGGTTTTTGCAAATAAAACTATTTCTTTATCATCTAAAGTTATAGAAAGAGATATTATAGGTTTTAGATTACTTTTTTCACATTTTTTTATAAATTCCATTACTCCATACATAGTAGTATCACTTATAGAACAAGAGGTAATATTTCTATCTATAGCATTATTAATAATATCATCTATTTTTAAAACACTAGATAATAATGAATAATTACTTTTTACATATAATGGTATATACATGAATATTCCTCCTTTTTAGTATTATTTTACCATAAATTGAATAAAATATATAGATTTAGTATTGGAATAATTAATTATTAATTTTTCTTGATTTTTTTAATATTTGGTAATATACTATAGTCAATTTTTTAAAGAGGTGGAAATATGAATTTTAAAAATAAAATTGCTGTATATGCAACTATGTTAACTATTGGAGCGGTGAGTTTAACAGGATGTGGTGAAAAAGATAATTCTAATAATAAAGATACTAATACTGTGATATCTAAAGAAATTAATAAGGAACAAGAAAAAACTTTTGATGCTGGATGTCATGTTTTTTCTATAAGAAATGATGCTTACCCTGCTTCCTATGAGCACAAAAATATAGTTAATGTTCCTGATGGATATGAAATTTTCGATATTGAATATGTAATAAAGTCCTATGACAAAACTAGTGATTCACCTACATATGATGTATGGTATATAAATACTGTTCCTGTTACAGTTAAAGGTACTTGGAATGAAGATAGTAATGAATATGAGTATACAAATTTTGGAACACCTATTGAGGAAAAGAAAAATACTGAAGAGCAACAAGTACAAAAGAAAAAGTAGATTTCATTTGACTTTATACTTATAATATGATAAAGTTATAAAAGCAAAGAAGAAGAACTGAAGGAGGAATTAGAATGGCTAAAAATTTATCATGCAAAACACCAAACTCTGCTAATAATAGATCACATGCTTGTAATAAATCAAAAAGACAACAAAAACCAAACTTACAAGTAGTTAGACTTGAGAATGGAAAAAGAGTTAGAATCTCTACTAAGGAGAAGAAATCATTAATGAAAAATGCTGCATAATAGTATTTTTTTTTGTAAAAAAATAAGTACTTAGTACTTATTCACATAATATATCTCCACTATTAGCTAGTTTTTGTTTTACAGACTTTGATGATTCGTTTAATGTATATATAACTTGAATCTTATCATTTTTAGGAATTTTTTTAATATCAATAACTTTTAAATCAACATTTATATTTACACTTAATTTATTATCATTTAAATTTTGATTGACTTTCAATCCATCTATATTTGTAAGTTTACCTATTAAATCCATATATTTACCACTTATAACTCTTACATTATTAGGACCTATATCACTATATTCCATAGGTTCTATAGTTCTAACTTCATTTAAATTTTGAAGTTTTTTATCTTTAAAAATAAAAGTATAATCTGTTTTAGTAATTAGACCGAGAGTTTCATCTTCAACTTTACCACTACACTTTAAAATATTACTATCTTTTATAGTTTCTTCTTTATTATTTTTATTTAAATTAGTATTTAAAAACTCTACAATATTATTATAAAATGTGCCTATTAACATTAATATTGCACCAACTATTGTTAATATTATTGGAATAGTTAATTTTTTTCTTTGTTTTTCTTTAACTTCAATTTTTACTTGCTCTTCACCTAGTGCTAGTAACTCTTTATTACTTTCTTTTTTTATTTTCTGTGCCATTATACCCCTACTTTCTATTTAATTATACCAAAATTTTCTAAAAAAAAAAGAAAAACAAGTCGAATTAACTATTTTTCTTTTTAGCATCAAACTTTTTACGTTCTTCAGTATTTAAAATTCTTTTTCTGATACGAATAAAATTAGGAGTTACTTCTACTAATTCATCTGAATTTATATAGTCAAGAGCATATTCAAGAGTAATTGGTCTTGGTCTTTTTAAAACAACAGTATGATCACTTCCAGCAGCACGTACATTAGTAAGATTTTTACCTTTTGTTACATTTACTGCTAAATCATTATCACGATTACATTCACCTACTACCATACCTTCATATACCTCAACACCTGGTTCAATAAACATAACTCCTCTATCTTCCAAATTACCAATTGAATATGCAGTTGAAGAACCACTATCAACTGATACTAAAACTCCAAGTTTTCTCTCTCCTACATCTACTGTTTCTACTTTTGCATATTCTTTAAAAGTATGATTCATTATTCCGTAACCTTTAGTTAAAGTCATAAAATCTGTTGAAAATCCAATTAAACCTCTAGATGGAATTGTATAATTAAGTCTTACTTGATTTTCAAAATTAGTCATATTTTCCATTTTAGCACCACGAAGACCAAGTTGTTCAATAACACTACCTACACTATCTTCTGGTACTTCTATTTGTAAGTCTTCATATGGTTCCATCTTAACGCCATCTACTTCTTTTATAATTACATTAGGTTTAGATACTTCTAATTCAAAACCTTCACGTCTCATATTCTCAATTAAAATTCCTAAATGTAGTTCCCCACGACCTGATACTAAAAATGATTCATTAGTTGCAGGTTCTACTTTCAGGCTAACATCTTTTTGAGTTTCTCTAAATAATCTTTCTTCTAATTTTCTAGCTGTTACTATTTTTCCATCACGCCCAACAAATGGAGATGAATTTGCACCAAAAGTCATTTGTAAAGTTGGTTCATCGATATGTAATATAGGTAAAGGTATAATATTTGAAGTATCACATATTGTCTCACCTACTGAAATATCAGCAAGCCCTGCGATTGCTACTATATCTCCTGCTTCTGCAGATTCTATTTCAATTCTTTTATAACCATAAAATCCAAATAATTTTTGAATTCTAAATTGTTTTGTTTCCCCATCTAATCTACAACAAGTAACCATTTGACCAGTTTTAATTTTACCATTATGAACTCTACCAATTCCAATTCTTCCTACGAACTCATTATAATCAAGTAAAGCTGGTTGGAATTGTAATGGTTTTTCTATATCTCCACTAGGTTCTGGTATTTCTTCAATTATTGTATCTAATATTTCAGAAAAGCCTTCAGTTTGAGTAGATAAATCATCACTAAAAGAACATGTTCCATTAAGCGCACTAGCATATATTACTTTAAAATCTAATTGATCGTCATCTGCACCTAATTCTATAAATAAATCTAGAATTTCATCTAATACTTTAGAACATCTGGCACTTGGTTTATCAACCTTATTTATAACAACAATTGGTTTTGCTCCTGCCTCAAATGCCTTCTTTAATACAAATCTTGTTTGAGGCATCGCCCCTTCATAAGCATCAACTACTAGTAAAACACCATCTACCATATTCATAATACGTTCAACTTCTCCACCAAAATCAGCATGTCCTGGTGTATCTAAAATATTAATTCTAGTATCTTTATAGTCAAGTGCTGTAGTTTTTGCTAGTATAGTTATTCCACGTTCACGCTCTAAATCATTTGAATCCATTGATACATTTGAGACATCCTCATTATCACGAAACATACCAGAATGTTTTAAAATTCCATCTACTAATGTAGTTTTTCCATGATCGACGTGAGCAATAATTGCGACATTTCTTTTTTTCATATTTAACACTTCCTTGCAACGCAAATGATTATATCACATCTTAAAAAAAAATACTAGTATTTCATAGTATTTTATAATCATATTTACAGTTTCATTTTTACTTACTGTTAAACATTAATCCTTTATAATACTTCCAAGCTAGTACTTTAAACGCTAATCTATCAATTAAGGATTCACTAATTATTTTTTCTTCTATAGCATTTTTAATAGAACTATAACTTTTATCATAATCAGTTGTAATTAATAAATTATTTCCTGCTAAAACTGCTTTTACTGATGCATCCTCTATTTTAGATACTGCACCCATCGCTAAATCATCAGTAATAATTACACCTGTAAAACCTAACTCATTTCTTAATAAATTATGAATACTTGGTGATAGTGATGCTGCATTATCTTTGTCAATACTATTTACAATATTATGACTAACTAATACTGCTTCTGCACCTTTATCTATACCTGCTTTAAATGGAGGTAAATCATTTTTCTTAATATCTTCTAAACTTCTATTATCAGTATTAGATTCACTATGAGTATCTTTGTTATTACCATATCCAGGAAAATGTTTTAAAGTATAAGATACTTTATTTTTCTTACTCGCATCAATTACAGTTTCTGCAAATTTAGAAGTTATTTCAGTATTTTCTCCTAAAGCTCTATTATACATATAATCACCTGAATCAGTAGAAACATCTACTACAGGCGCTAAATTAAGATTAAGCCCTAAACTATTTAATAATTCACTTTTTTCTATTGTATCATTCCAAATTCTATCTAGGCCACCTTCTTGATATAACTCTTTGGGTGATTTAAACTTTTCACTTCTTAAATTTGGATTACTACTAACTCTTACAACAGAACCACCCTCTTCATCTACTGCAGTAAGAATAGGTATTTTAGAAACTTCTTGTAAGCCATTCATAGTATCAATAACATCATCTTTAGTTTTATCTTTAAAGTCTTTTTCAAAAAATAAATATCCACCAAATTGTTTATCTTTTAATATTTGTTTTTGATTACTATCAGGATAACGTACTAATAATATTTGATTTATCTTTTCATCTAATGATAAATCTTTTAATTTTTTATAAGCTAAAACATAATAATCACTAAATATACCATTATCTAAATAATCTGTAGGTATTCCATTTTCATCAGTTATAGCACTTTTTATTTTATAACTTATAACTTTACTACTCTGCATAAATTTATTTTTATCTAATACTCCTGTATATTCAATAACTACATTATCTCCAACTGATGCTTTTATATTATCTTTACTAAATCTATAAATAACATTATTACTATCTAATACTGTAATATTATCATCATCTAACTTCATAACAGTCGCAGAAAGTTTTTTAGAATTTTTAGTTTTTATTGTAGTTTTTTTATTACCATTAAACGATACTACAGAAAATATACTAATTATTACTAAACCTGCTATTAAAACTGTAAAAATTATATTTTTATTTAATACAGACTTTTTTGTATTGACCTTTTCCATATATTCACCTCACTATTATTATACTTTTTATTTTATATTATTATGTTTATATTATCAAAGATTACTCATTTTTAATAGACTTATTTTTAATTTTTTTATAAAAATAACTTATTATTAACAAGGCAATTAAAATTCTAATAGGTACTTTTAATTTATTTGTATACTTACTAACTATAGTCCATCCATTTCCAAGTGTATATCCGACATATACAAATATAAATGTCCAAGGAATACTACCTATTGTTGTATATAAAATAAATTTAGGAAATGATAACCTCATAATACCAATAGGTAGTGATATTAAAGTTCTAATTATTGGAAAATTTCTACCAATTAAAGCACCCATCATACCATATTTATTAAACCAAGAGTCACTCTTATCTAAATCTTCTTCTTTCATAAAAAAATACCTACCATACTTTTTTATAAATGGTCTCCCTCCAAAGTAACCCATAAAATATATTACAATTGCGCAAAAAACACTTCCTATAAGTCCAGTTAAAAATGCTCCCCATAAACTAAAAATTTTTTTTGATGCTAAAATACCACCTGTTGCTAAAATAGCTTCACTAGGAATAATTATAATAACTGCTTCTAATACCATACCCAAAAACATACCAAGATAACCATAATCATTAATTAGATTTATAATATAATCAATCATAAAATCACCTAACTAATTATATGAAAAAATAAGTAAAATTAATTACTCAATATACTATTAATCACATATTATATAAGTTATTGGATATAATATTTATATAGTATATTAAGTATTTAGTATACTTTTTTATAAATTTTGAAAAGAAAACTGTTGACAATTTTGTTTTTTTTAGTATAATTGAAATTGTCTACTTGATTTAGTCGAGCCAAGGTTCGATTAATTATAATTGCGGATGTAGTTTAATGGTAGAACCTTAGCCTTCCAAGCTAACTACGGGAGTTCGATTCTCCTCATCCGCTCCAG
>CANRPP010000020.1 GCA_947632545.1 uncultured Bacilli bacterium
CACTTTTAAAAAATAATATAGATATAAATATTATTTCAGAGTCTACTGGACTTAGTATTAAAGAAATAGAATCTTTATAAAATGTTTAAAATATATAATTATAATAAAAATAAGAGTTTTCATTGTGAAAACTCTTTATATATTTCAGTATTAAAATCATGCTGTGTTTTTTCAATTGATTGTAATGTATTAGTATCTATTATAAAAAATCTATCATCTAAAAAGTCATCTCCCGTATTAGTAACAGGATCATCCCATGTTAAATCTAGGTGGTACCAAGTGTCATATAAATTAATAGCATTCCATACATGAGAGTTACTTGCTATTTTAAAACTTTTTATATTTAAATCTTCTAAAAATAGTTCCATTGCATCAGAATATCCTCCACATATACCATATCCTTCAATTAATGGACCATATGCAGTATCTGATTTATATTCTACTACACCATTATCAGTTCTATTTGAATCGTATTTTGAATTATCTATAATATAATCATGTATTGCTTTTATTTGATCTTTTGTAGATAAACTACTATTAAATATTTCATGTTCAATATTACCTATAGTATCATTTATTAATTCTATATCTGTATTTGTATATGTTTTAGTTATTGTTAATTTTACTTTTCCTAATGTATCAGTTACTGTTTCTAAATTATTAAAACTATTAAAAGGATGTACATAATTATTAATACTTGATAGAACTACTTGATCATTTGCAATTGCTTTAACATCATTTATACATTCTTTATATTCTCTTGGACAATAAAATGTAAATTCATCTTTTCCTGCATTTAAAACAGTATATATTATATTTTTAATATCTTGTTTATTTTTTGGTTCAAAATTATTTGTATTCTGTACATATGCAAAATCATAATCTCTATAATATTTATTTTTTTCTCCTAGTTTAACTATTCTTGTTTCTTTTACAAAATTATCATAATAAAATTTTAATATATTATCTTTATATATATATGTAATACCCAATAGTATTAATAAAATACCAAAGGTTAAGTATTTTTTCATAACATCACCTAGTATAAATTATAGCATAAAAAAGAAGTAACATCTATTACTTCATTGCATTTTTTAATTTTGTTAATCTTGACTTTACACGAGCTGCTTTATTTTGATGTACTAAACCACTTTTTTTAGCTTTATCTACTTTTTGAATAGCTGTATTTAAACTTTTTTCTGCAACTGCTTTATCACCAGCTTTTACATCTTTTTCAAATTTTTTAATTGCTGTTTTCATACTTGCAGTAATATTGTTATTAATTATTTCTTTTTTCTTATTTCCACGTACACGCTTTTTAGCGCCTCTAATATTTGGCATTTTTTCACCTCACTTTGTAAACACATTAATTCTATCAAAAAAATAATAAAAATGCAAATAAAACTTTAATTTTTGTAAATATTATTAGTAGGTGATAATATGGCTCATGAAATAGATTTAAAAAATTATAAGTTAAGAACTGATATTATTTTAGATACAGTTGATCCAAATATAGAAAATAGGGGTATTACTCATACTTCTGTAAATGTTGGTGATATATTAGTAGAAGAAGTAAATATAAATAAATTTGGGGAAAAATCTTGTGGTAAAAAAGCTGGTTTATATAAAACAATTACATTTAAAGATATAACTGATAAAGATAATTTTAAAAAAGTAGAGGAAGTAGTTATAAATAATTTACGTAATATTTTAACTAATAATGGAATCAAAGAAAATGATACTTGTCTAGTTATTGGACTTGGTAATCCTAAGTCAACTCCTGATAGTTTAGGTCCTAAAGTGATAGAAAATGTTTTAGTTACAAAATATTTATTTGATTTAGGTGAGGTAGAAGAAGGATATATGAATACTTCATCATTTATACCTAATGTTACAGGGGTTACTGGAATTGAAACTAAAGATTTGATTAGTGGAATTGTAAAAGTAGTTAAACCTGATTTTATTATAGTAATAGATTCTTTAGCGTCATTATCAATTTCAAGAGTTAATAAAACTATTCAAATAACTGATGCAGGAATATTACCAGGTGGGGGAGTTGGCAATAATCGTAAAGAACTTAATAAAGATACTTTTAAAATCCCTGTTATTGCAATAGGTGTACCTACTATTGTAGATGCTTTAACAATAGTATATGATACATTTAATTATATGAAAAAGAAATTTAGTTATAATATAGAAAACATAGATAGTAGTAAATTAAAATTTGTAGATTCTATGCATCAAAATTATTTAGATACAGATCGTGAATTATCAAAAGAAGAAGAAGAAAAAATATTAGGAATGGTTGGTACTTTAGATGAAGAGGAGTTTAAAAGTTTATTGTTAGAAGTATTATCTCCTCTTGATTATAATTTAATGGTAACTCCAAAGGAAGTTGACTTTATAATTGAAAAATTAGGCTTATTAATAGGTAATGCTATAAATAAAGTTTTACATAAAGCATATAATACGACAAATTAAATGGATATTTTATATTATCATTAATTTGGTGATAGTATGAGGAAGAAATTTATTAGTAAAAAGAAAAAAAATGGAAAGAGATTAAAATTTAAATTTCTTCTTTTTTTGTTATTATTTATATTTAGTATTTATAAAACTTTTAGATTTTTATTAAAAAGTAATATAAATATAGATAATAAGGAATTTGTAGAATTTTTACTAAGTAATAATAATAGTGATAATAAAGTAAATAAATTTATTAAAACTATTAATAAAAAGTATAAACCAGTAGATTTATTATCTACTAATTATTATGAATTAACCAAACCTAAAATAATAAAAGAAAATAATGCTAATAAAGATAATTATCTTCCATTAATTTATATATATAATACTCATCAGTCTGAAGAGTATGCACCTTCTAATTTTGTAGAAGGTGAAATTAAACCAACAGTTATGATGGCAGATTATATTATGGAAGATATCTTTAATAAAAATAAATTATCTACTCTTGTAGAAGAGAGAAGTATAAAACAAATACTTAATGATAAGAATTGGAAATATTATAAAAGTTATGATGCTAGTAGAATATATATGAATGATACTAAAAATAAAAATCCATCTATTAAATATTTTATAGATGTACATAGAGATTCTCTAAGTAAAGATAAAACTACTGTAGAAATAAATGGTAAAAGTTATGCTAAAGTTATATTTTTAATAGGTGTAGAAAATCCTAATTATCAACAAAATTTAGAGTTTACTACACTTATAAATGATAAGTTAAATGAAAAATATCCAAATTTATCTAAAGGTATATATAAAAAAGGTGGAGAGGGAGTTAACGGAGTTTATAATCAGGATAATTCAAAATATACGATTTTAATAGAGATAGGTGGTCCAAATAATACTACTACAGAAGTGTTAAATTCTACTTTAGCATTTTGTGATGTATTTATGGAGGTGATTTCTTCTAATGGAGGATAAAAAAAGTAGTAAAGGTAAAAATATTACTAGAATTGTTGTATTTACTTTATTGATTTTATATTCAACATTATATATAATGCAAGCTTTAGGATATTATGAATACTCAAATAATAAAAATAATACTTTAACTAATGAGGCTATTAAAAGATTTGAAAATGATATTAAAAATGGTAAAAATGTAAAAGCAAGTGATTATATAAATAAAAAAAATGATTATAATAATAAAATATCTAGATCAGGTCTTGCTATATCAAATTTGATAGAAAATATATTTGATAATGCTATGGGATTTGTTTTCAAAGAAATAAGTAAAGCAATTGATGATTAATGTAAAAATTATTATGAAAACAATATAGTTCTTTTCTTGACAAATATAATATTGATGGATATGATAGTTATATATAATTAAGAAAGTAATGGTATGTTGTATGAATATAAAAAAATATAAGGATAAAATTATTTTTAGTTTATTTATTATTATAGTATTTTTATTAATTTTTATATTACAATCTAATGTTCCTATGTTAGGTTATGATGACTATATACTTAATAGTTCACATGGAAGAGATATTTCTTATTTAATTAGTATAATAAATAATAATATTATAAATTGGAATGGTCGCTCTTTACAAATTATAGGGTGTTTAATAGGTTTTTTACCACGATGGTTTTTTTGGATAATCAATACTTTTGCAATTATTTTATTTGTATATCTTGTATATTATTATAGTTTTTCTGAATTGGAGATAAAACATAAAAATGAAAAATATAAGAATATAATTCTAACAGTTTTATTAGTTTCTGCTTATATTTTGTACTTATTTCCTGCAACTTTTGATGTATTTTTTTGGATGCCAGGGGCCTGTAATCATCTTTGGTCTGTTATAATAACTTTGCTATTTTTAATTCCTTATTATAAATTACTTTATGGTAAAAATGTATTTGAAAACAAAAAGAGTTTTATTATTATTTTATATATATTATCTGGTAGTATTGTAGGCTCATCATTAGAAAATATATCTATTTTTGGTATATTATTTATTTTATATACATTAATAAAATCGTCTACTAAAAAAAGGTATACATGGCAAGTTGGAGGTTTTATCAGTTATATTGTAGGTGTTGCATATTTATATTTTTTACCTTCAACTAGTAAAAGAAAATTAAAATTTTTAAATGGAACTAATATTATTCAAAATGGTATAAAAAAAATACAATATATATTAGAATATTTCTTTGTAGAAAATAAAATTTTAATAATTTTAGTATTATTAATTTTAATTGCTTATTTTATATATATAAAAAGAAAAAATATAAAAGATTTGATATTTAATAATATATTATTGTTATTTTTCTTTACTATTCCAACATTATTTATTTTTTATCTATCTTCATATTATTCAAATAGAGCTTTATTACTATTATCATTTATGTCTATTACATTAATTATATATATGATATCGCAGTTAATTAATAACAAAAAGAAGATTTTATTAATTTTATGCATAGTATTATTATCTTTTGATATATATGCATATAATCATTTTCTTAATGTATATATTACATCAAATAAAGCATTTACTATTAGAAATAATGATATACAAAAGCAATTACGTTCAAAACCAAATAAGATTAATTATGATTTAATTCCATGTGTATATGGTATAAGAATAATTGAGTATAAGGAATATATTAGTGAAGATAATCCAAAAGATAATAATAATTATGATAATTCAGGATTTAAATCATTTTATGATATAGGAAATGATGTAGTATTTGAATATAATAAAAATTATGAAAAATATAGTAAATATTGTGTTAAGGAAAATCCTATTTTTAATGTAATGGGTTTTAGTGGTTATGATGTTAAAAATAAATATGAATGGATTGGGTATAATGATAAAAAAAATAATAAAAAATAAATTTATATTTATAAGTTTTGTGGTAATTTTATCGTCATGTATATTATTTTTTAAAAATATATTTATTGGTGATGATCTTAATTTTCATTTATCAAGAATTTTATTTATTAGAAATAATATAGTTTCTAAAAACATGTTTAGTGGATTATATTATATAATGGGCTATGGTTATGGTGAAGCTTTTTTCTACCCTGATTTTTTTCTATATATTCCGGCACTTTTCTATTTTTTTAATGATAATATAGTTATATCTTATAAAATATTCTTAATATTAATTAATTTATGTACAGCACTTTCTGTATATTATTCTGTTTATAAAATGAATGGTTCAAAAATTAATGCTTGTATTATTACTTTAGTATATTTGTTTCTTCCATATAGATTATGTACTATGTATTATAGATCTTCATTAGGTGAAAGCATTGCTTTTATATTTTTTCCGATAGTATTATCAGGATTTTTTCAAATGATAAATGGAGATGCAGATAAATGGTATATACTTACAATTGGTATGTCTTGTTTAATAATTTCTCATTTATTATCAGCAATTTTTACTATAATATTATTGATTATTTTAACATTAGTAAATATAAAAAAAATAAATAAAAATATATTAATTGGATTTTTAAAATCAATTTTAGTTACAATTTTAATAACAGGCTTTTTTATATTCCCATTTTTAGAGCAACTTTGGTTTTCTAAATTTAAATTTTTTGATGCTGGTTCAGATATGCCATTAAATAAGAAGGCATTAAAAATTCCATATATTTTTACAGAATTTAATCAACTTTTTGCTAATAATGGGTTATGGATTCCACCAGGTATTGGCATTATTTTAACTTTATCTATTGTTATTTTTGTTTTTAATTATAAAAAAGTTAGCGCACGCACAAGACAATTATATATAATTGGCATGCTGATATTAATATCAACAACAAATATATTTCCATGGAAAATTTTTACAAAATATATAAAGTTTATTCAATTTCCATGGAGATTTCTTCCTATGGCATCAATAGTTATTTTAACTGCATTCTTAAATTTATTGTCGGATTTAAAAATTAGTAAATTTAAGAATAATATATTAATAGGATTTATAATGTTAGTTTCTATTATCAATGTTTTTTTGTGTTATATATCTCTTAACAGAGGTAGGATAAATTATGTTACTCCTTATATTGCCTGGGGTGAATATCTTCCTGTTGAATTTAATGAATTTAAAATGTTAACTAAACAAAAAATATCATCGTATACAATATATAATTTAAAAGCAAATGATTTAACAGTTAAATCAAAAAAACCTTTTGACTATGAAATAATATTAAAAGATAATCAATATATTATAAATTTTAAAAATAATAGTAAAAATAATATTATTAATACTCCTATTATATATTACAGAGGGTATGTATGCTATATAAATGGTAAAAAATATATACCTTTTAAAAGTAATGATGGATTAGTTGGTATTAATTTATCTGATAAAAATGGTACAATAATTATTAAATATGAAAAAACATTTATTCAAGTATTATCAAGATTTATTAGTTTATTTAGTTTTATAATTTTAATTTTATATATTTTAAAAAAAAGAAATATGAGTTATAATAAAAATATTTGGAGGCTACTATGAAAAGAGAAAATATCAGAAATTTTTGTATTATTGCACATATTGATCATGGTAAGAGTACTATAGCTGATAGAATTTTAGAGCGTACTGGTTCTATTTCTTCTCGTGAATTAAAATCACAAATGCTTGATGATATGGAAATAGAAAGAGAACGTGGTATTACTATAAAACTTAATGCTGTACAAATTAAATATAAATATAATAATGAAGAATATTTTTTTAATTTAATAGATACACCTGGTCATGTTGATTTTTCATATGAGGTATCCCGTAGTCTTGCGGCATGCGAAGGTGCATTACTTGTTGTTGATGCTTCTCAAGGAATTGAGGCGCAAACTTTGGCCAATTTATATTTAGCGCTTGATAATGGGTTAAAAATAATTCCTGTAATTAACAAAATAGACTTACCTAATGCCGATATAGATAAAGTTATTAAAGAATTAGAAAATATTGGATTTTCTAAAGATGAAATTATTCTAACTAGTGCTAAAACTGGGGAAGGTATCGATAAATTATTAGAGTCAATTGTTACTAATATACCTTCTCCAAGTGGAGATGTAAATCATTCATTGCGTGCATTAATATTTGATAGTTTATTTGATTCATATCGTGGTGTTATTACAAGTATTAGAGTAGTTGATGGTTCTATTAAAGTGGGGGATACTATTTTAATGATGGAAACAGGTGCAACTTATGAAGTAATAGGATTAAGTATTAATACTCCAAAAGAGAAAGAAGTTACTTCACTTATTGCTGGTGAAGTCGGTTATTTATATGCATCAATAAAAAGTATTACTGATGTAAAAGTAGGAGATACTATTACTTTGAAAGATAATCCTGCAGCTTCTATATTACCTGGATATAAAGAAATGAAACCAATGGTATATTGTGGTTTATATCCAATAGAGGCTAATAAATTTGAAGATTTACGTGAAGCACTTGAAAAACTAAAATTAAATGATGCTGCTTTATCATTTGAACCTGAAACATCTAAGGCATTAGGATTTGGATTTAGATGTGGCTTTTTAGGCCTTTTACATATGGAAATTATTGAAGAGAGAATAGAAAGAGAATTTAATATCGAATTAATTGCAACATCACCTTCTGTAATATATGAGGTATTGCTAACTGATAAAACTAAATTAACTATAGATTCTCCTGTTAAAATGCCTGATAGAAGTGTTATTTCTAAAACATATGAACCTTATGTTAAAGCAAGTATTTTTTCTCCAAAAGAATATATTGGTCCTATAATGGAGTTATGTCAAGATAGAAGAGGAACTTTTATTAATATGGATTATTTAGATTCTTCTAGAGTTACAATTTATTATGAAATACCTTTATCAGAAATAGTATATGATTTTTTTGATAAGTTAAAATCATATTCTAAAGGATATGCTTCATTCGATTATGAATTTATTGGCTATAAGGAAAGTAATTTAGTAAAAATGGATATTTTATTGAATGGGGAAATAGTTGATGCACTATCTGTTGTTGTACATAAAGATTTTGCTTATAAAAGAGGTAAAGTAGTTGTTGAAAAATTAAAAGAAATAATACCAAGACAATTATTTGAAGTCCCTATTCAAGCAGCTATTGGTAGTCATGTTATTGCACGTGAAAATATTAAAGCTATGAGAAAAAATGTTCTTGCAAAATGCTATGGAGGAGATATTACTCGTAAGAAAAAACTATTAGAAAAACAAAAAGCAGGTAAAAAAAGGATGAAACAAATTGGAAGTGTAGAAGTGCCACAAGAGGCATTTTTATCAATACTTTCTACAAGTGATAAGTAATTACTATAGAGTAGTTATATTATGGTAAATTACTTTTGATATTTGAAAAATTAAAGAAAATTCTTGTTTTATTTATAGAAAACTTAATCATTTTACAATGAAGAAATAAAAAATAAAATAAAAGCAGGTGACTATATGATAAAAAGCTGTTATATTCATATACCATTTTGTAATACTATTTGTTCATATTGTGATTTTTGTAAATTATTATATAATGAAAAGATAGTAGATTCTTATTTAGAACATTTAGAAAAAGAAATAAGAAGTATTTATAAAAATGAAATACTTGATACAATTTATATTGGAGGAGGAACACCTTCTTCTTTAAATTTATATCAATTAGATAAGTTATTTAATATTCTTAATATATTAAAAAAGTCTGATAATATAGAATATACTATAGAATGTAACTTTGATAGTATAACTATAGATAAGTTAAAATTATTTAAAAAGTATGGTATAAATAGACTTAGTTTTGGTCTAGAATCAACTATAAAAAATAATTTAGATATTTTAGAAAGAAATATATCTAAAAATATGGTTAGAAAAACTATAAAACAATGTAGAAGTCTAGGATTTAATAATATTAATATAGATTTAATGTATGCAATACCAAATGAAAATATAATTGATTTAGAAAAAGATATAGATTTTATATTATCTTTAGATGTTGAACATATATCTACTTATTCGCTTATAATAGAAGAACATACTAAATTATATATTAATAATACAAATTATATTTCTGAAGATTTAGATTATGAAATGTATAAATTAATATGTAATAAATTAAATAATTATAATCATTATGAAATAAGTAATTTTGCAAAAGAAGGGTATTATTCTAGACATAATATGTGTTATTGGAAAAATAGAAAATATTATGGTTTTGGGTTAGGTGCTTCTTCTTATATTTTAGATAAGCGTATCAATAATACTAAAAGTATTAATAAGTATTTAGAAGATAAATATATTTTTGATTATGAAAAACTTAATAAATCTGATATAATTAATTATGAAATGATTCTAGGGTTAAGACTTATTGAAGGTATTAATAAGGAAGAATTTTATTTAAAATATAACAAAAATATTAATGATTTATATGATTTAGAAAAATTAACTTCACAAGGACTAATTGTAGATAATGGGATAAATATTTATATTCCATTAGATAAACTATATATTAGTAATGAAATATTAGTTAATTTTATAAAGGAGTAGTGTGTATATGAATAATGAAGAATATTTTTTAAAGGAGATTTCTTATATAAAAGATGATAGGGTAAAAAAATCACTTATTTATATGATAAATAAATTACCTGATTACTTTTTTATGGTACCTGCAGCATCAACTGGTAAATATCATCCAGAATATGCTCAAGGAGAGGGTGGTCTTCTTCGTCATACTAAAGCAGCAGTTAGAATTGGATATGAATTATTAAGTGATCCAATAATAGGTGATAAATATACGGATATAGAAAAAGATTTAATGCTTATGGGATTATTATTACATGATGGTTTAAAACATGGTAAGGAAGAATCTAAATATACTAAGTTTGATCATCCTATTTTAATGGCTAATTATATTGATGAAGAAAAGGATAATTTAGATCTAAATGATACTGAAATAAAATTAGTTGAATCTGTTATTAAAACACATATGGGTCCCTGGACTGTTGATTATGAAGGTAATGAAGTATTAGAAAAGCCAAAAACAAAATATCAAAATTTTGTTCATATGTGTGACTTTCTAGCTAGTAGAAAATGTATTTTATTACCTTTTGATGAGAATGATAATATCTGTGTCTAAAATTGTAAAAAAACATCACATATATTGTATGTTTTTTTTTAATTTGATATTCTTATAGTAGTATAGGATGGTGTGATATATGGATAATAAAAATAATGGAGAAACTAAAAGTAAAATTATATTTTCATTAATAGGTGTATTTATATTAGTTTTAGCGGTATTTGGTATTTCATATGCAGTATGGTCTAATAATTTTGTAGGTAAAAAGGAAAATGTATTAAAAACAGGAAGTGTTTCTTTTTCCTATAAAGAAGATGAAAATCGTTATATTTCAATTGAAAATGCAGAGCCAATGTCAGATTCAGATGGAATGAGGCTTGAAGGTAATAACAATGTATTTGATTTTCATATATCAGCTAAACAAAAGGGACTTAATGGAATAATATATTATATTTATGCAGAACCTGATCAAAATAATACCTTATCAGGAGATTATGTAAAATTTTATTTAACTAATCAAAATGATGAACCTATAAATTATTATAAGAATGATCCTGTATTAGTATATAGTAAATTAGGTGATTATTATTGTGATAATGAAATAAGATGTAAACTTATATATAAGTCAGACTTAAAAACAAATGATTTTGATGATAATTATAGATTAAGAGTATGGTTAAGTTCTGATTTTAGTGATAATGATAATCAAAAAACATTTGCATTTAAAGTAAATGTAAAAGGTGAATAATAATGGATATATTAAATAATGAAAAAGGTAAAATAATAGTTATTGAAGGTACAGACTGTTCTGGAAAGGAAACTCAAACGAAATTATTAGAAGAAAAATTAGAAGCAATGGGTATTAAAGTAAAAAGATTTTATTTTCCGTATTATGAAAGCCCTACTGGTAAAATAATTGGTGGTCCATATTTAGGTAAAGAAGAAATCTGTAACTCATATTTTGAAGAGGGATCTTCTAAAGTTGATCCATATGTATCATGTCTTTATTATGCAGCAGATAGAAAATATAATATGGATAATTTAATATCTAAATATATTAATGATGGTTATATAGTAATATTGGATAGATATACTACATCAAATATGGCACATCAAGGTGGAAAAATAACTAATAAAGATGATAGATTTAATATGTATCAGTGGATTGATAAACTAGAATATTGGTTATTAAAACTTCCAAAACCTGATATAACTATTTTTCTTCATATGCCAATAGAATATACTAAAAAATTAATGAATAATAGAACTACGCTAGATGATAATGAAAAAGATACATTATATTTAAAAAATTCTGAAGATGCATATATTGAACTTTCACAGTTATATAATTGGGATACTATAGAATGTGTTTTAGATGGTAATTTAAAATCTATAGAGGATATAAATAAGGAGATTATTGATATAATAATAAATTAATAAAGAAGGAAAAGTAATTATACTTTTCCTTAATTATTTATACTTGTAGAACTTACAATTTTTGGAGACTCTGTAGAGTTATTAGATAATTCTCCATATACTATATTATTATCTTGTATTTGATTTTCAGTTGATTGAGTTGATATATTAATATCTTGATTATTATTTATTGTATTTTCATTAGGTAATTGGCTATATTTTATTTCGGTATCATTGTTTATTTGAACTTGATTATTATCAATATTTACAGGTTCATAAAAGCTATCTTGAATTTTATTAGGTACTTGATTATTACTATTTTCAGTATTTATAGGTTGTTCAAGATTAACAGGAATTTTTGGTATTTCTATTATTATACTTTTATTATTTTTATCATCATTTAATATGGACTTTGGAGAATCGTTAGTTATATTTGATGCTGTATTTAAAATATTATTATTTTTTTCGATGTTACTAGAAATACTCTGTGTTGTTTTTATATTCGCAGCAGTTTGATCTTTAGCCTCATCATTAGTTGCATTATTTTCTTTATCTTTTTTAGAAAAATCTATTCCATAATTTTCACTACTATCAGAATCTATTTCTATAATTCTATATATTTCATCAAATGAAGTTTCACCAGTTAATACTTTCATAAGACCATCTTGTAGCATAGTTATTACATCTGATTTGTATACTAATTCACGTCTTTCTTCTTTAGTTAAATTTTCATTGTTTAGCGCATCTCTAATTTCATCATCTATTTCTAATACTTCTTGTATTGCAATTCTTCCTTTATAACCTTTATGGCATTCATCACAGCCATCTTTATTTGCAGTATATAATGTTTCTACATCTTTATTTAAAACTGTTTTAAAAATTTTCTTTTCATAAGGGGTTGCTTCTTTCTTTTCACGACATTTTGGACATAGTCTTTTTGCTAATCTTTGAGAAATAATACCAGTTAAGGCACTAGATAATAAATATCTTTCAACATCCATATCTAGTAATCTTTCTATAGTTGATAATGAGTTATTAGTATGGATTGTAGATAATACTAAATGTCCTGTAATAGATGCACGAACAGCAATTTTTGCAGTTTCAGAGTCACGAATTTCTCCAATTAGTATAATATTAGGATCTTGTCTTAAAATAGATCTTAAGACTGTAGCAAAATTAAGTCCGATTTCACTATTTACTTGTACTTGATTAAGTCCCTCAATATTCATTTCTATTGGATCTTCGACAGTAATAATATTAGTTTCAGTTTTATTTAATTCTTGTAATATTGAATATGTAGTAGTACTTTTACCACTACCAGTTGCTCCGGTTACTAAAATAATTCCATTAGGTACTGCAATCATTCTTTTTAATTTTTTAAAATTCTCTTCATTAAATCCTAATGTTTCTAAACCTTCTAAACTTCTAGAGTAATCTAGAATACGAATAACTATTTTTTCTCCTAAATTTGTTGGTAGTGATGATACACGCATATCTAAATATAGTTTTCCAAAGGTTCCTTTAATCGCACCATCTTGAGGTAAGCGAGATTCAGTAATATTCATATTTGCTAAAAGTTTTAATCTTGTTGTTAGATTTCTTTCATATTCATTTGGTATTAATGTATAATCTTGTAATTCTCCATCAATTCTAATTCTTACCATAAGACCGTTTTCTCTTGGGTCAAAATGGATATCAGATGCACCACTTTTGGCTGAATACATTATAATATAATCGGCAATTTGGGTAATTGGCGTCTTTTTATAATCAAATGTAACCATAATTTCAACCCCTTTTTGTTTACTTTCCTATGGTATTTTATTCTATTTTATTATATAATAAGTTTAAGATAATATCAAGAATAGGAGTTATAAAAATGAAAAAAATTAATAATAAGGGATTTGCTTTAGTAGAAACACTAATTGTATCTGCATTTATAGTTAGTATTTTTACAATAATGTATACTAATTTTTATCCTATAATGGGTGAATATGAAAAAAGAGAAAATTATGATGATATTAGTCTTTTATATAGTAGTAATTTATTTAAAAAATTGATTGAAAAAAATAAATCATATCCTAATATGGCTTCTAAAATTAATTCAGTATTGAATATCTCATCATCGACTCCTTATGCACCAAATATTGGTTTTTCTACATATATAGAGTTAAAAGCAGATTCATTTTATCCTGATAATTATACTGATAATGAAAAGAAAGATAATTCGTCTAGAGATTGTTTTAATGTATTATTTAAGAATACAGATGTAGAGGCCATATATTTAACAACTTATAATATTTCTAATATGAAAAATCAAAATCTTGATGTACAAACAATAGACTATATAAAATCTTTACCAAATTTTAATAATAATCCAAATAATTTAAAATGCAGAATTATTGTTAAATATAAACCTGAAGGAAATAGAGAAAGTAATAACAAAGATTTAAATTATAGATATTCAACGATAGGAGTTGATTGCTAATGAAAAAAATAAATAATCATGGCTTAACTGCTGTTGAAGTAATTATATGTTTTTCTATAACGGCTGTTATAGTAATTTCCTTATTTAAAGTGATTTCTAATTATAATGATAAACAATATATTGAATCAAATAAAAATCAAATAATTACTTATAAAAATGTCGTTACAAAATCAATTCAATCAGATATATTAAAAAATGGTGGTATTAAAAGTATTAGTCCAAGTGATTTTAATGATAAATATGATGAAATGTATAATAATAAATACTTTAATATAAATTTTTATTATAATAATGGTCAAAATGCAAGATTATATTTTGATTTACATGAAAATTATGAATACATATTATTTTCTAATTCTGAAAGAGTAGATGAAAAATATCCTTTAAGTGATATTGGTAATGGAGTTATATTTAATGAACCAAGAATTGATTATGATGAAGATAATGAATTATTAAATATATATGTTGGTATAAATCATCCAGATTTAGGTGATAAATATGCTGTATTAGATTTAACTTTACCTTTAACTTCGAAATGGTCTAATCTATATTAAATAAATTAAATAAAATATAATAACTGATAATCCTACTTGAGATATTCTACCTAGTAAAAAGTTTTTATATTTTATTTTTGTATTTTCTATTATATTTAGAACTTGCATATGTATATTTATACCCCCAAAACCTATAAATGTTAATATAAGTATGGCTTTAAATATTTCACTGTTTATTATATTAAGTGTATTTACTCCTTTAGTAATATCAAAAAAACCATTTATTAATATATTTTGTATTGGTGATAAATTAATATATTTTGTAATTAATCCTGAAATAATAAAGAAAAAACATGTATTACCAAGAATTAGCGCTAGTAATTTAAATGAAGATATAATTGAATTAGATAAAATATTAGAAAAACTATCTGTATTTTTTAATTCAATATTTTCTTTTTTTTCTTTTTCTTTTGGTCTTATAATAATACCTATAATTATATTTGATATTATATGTGCAAATAAAATCATATAAGTAATTTTTAAATTATTAAATAATTTATTACTAATTGCTATAACAAATAATGGATTAGAAAAATGTGTAAATGTAATTAAATAATTAGCTTGATTTATATTTAATATATTTTTTTTATATAATTGAGTTATATATTTAGAACCACTAGGAAACCCTGATAGCATGCTCATTATAATTACAAAGTTAGATGCGTTAGATGTATGAAATAAAAAATTAGTTATTTTTGAAAAATATTTATTTAGTGTTTCACAAAAATTATAATTTATTAATATATTACTAATTAAAAAAAAGGGAAAAATAGATGGAAATAAAACATATATAAATGTATTTAGAGCAGAACTAACTTCATTTAAAATTAATTTTGAATTAAATATTAATGACAAGAATATGACAAATATTATTAATTGTATTAACTTATTTTTCATAAATCACCAACTTTTTGATATAATTAAATATAAGGACTGATTATATGTTTAATAATTTTTATGAAAAAATAAAAGAATTTATTAAAGAAAATTATAAAAGTTTAATATTTTATTTAGTGATATATATTATTTTTTTATGGCCACTTAATTATTATATTATAGTTGGTGGGGGTATATCAGAGGTTGGAAATAGAATAGATATAGAAGATTCTTATAAATCTAAAGGTAGTTTTAATTTAGCTTATGTTAATGAAATAAAAGGTACTATAGGTACATATTTATTAAGTTATATTATACCTGATTGGAAAAGAATTAAGATGAGTGATTATACTTATGATGATGAAGAAAATAAAGATGATGTTGAATTTAGAGGACAAATAGATTTATTGAATTCATATGACTTTGCTATTAAAAATGCATATTTAGAAGCAGGTAAAAGTTATAAAGTATCTGATACTAGTTTATATGTTTATTTAGTAGATAATAAAAATAAAAATGGCTTTAAAGTCGGTGATAAAATATTAGAAGTAGATGGAAAAGAAATTAACAGTGTTTCTGATTATTCTAATATTATAAATAGCCATAATATTAATGATACTATATCTGTTTTAGTTGAAAGAAATAAGAAGAAAAAAACTATAGAAACTAATATATATAAAAGTAAAGGTAAAAAAATTACAGGTATTTATATTAGTATGATTAATACTTATAAGACTTTACCTAAAGTTGATATAAAATTTAGAAATAGTGAATCAGGATCTAGTGGAGGACTTATAGAAACTCTTGATATATATAACAAATTAGTAAAAGAAGATATTACTAAAGGTATGAAAATTGCTGGTACTGGTGAAATAGATTCTAATGGTAATGTTTTACCAATAGGAGAAGTTAAATATAAATTATTAGGTGCTTCTAGAAAAAATGCTGATATATTTATAGTACCAAATGGTGAAAATTATAAAACATGTATGAAAGTAAAAAAAGATAAAAATTTAAAAATAAAAATTATTGGAGTATCAACATTCAAAGAGGCATTAGCTAAACTCAAATAAAATAAAATATTACAATAGATTATTGTAAAATAAAGTCAAATGATTTGAAGTTTGACTTTATTTTATGTATAATTATTATGGAAAGTAATAGGTGATAATAATGGCATTAAAATATGATGATTCGTCTATTAAGATATTAGAGGGGTTAGAAGCTGTAAGAAAACGTCCTGGTATGTATATAGGTTCAACTGATAAAAGAGGACTTCATCATTTAATCTGGGAAATTGTTGATAATTCTGTTGATGAAGCTATCAATGGTTTTGGTGACTATATTAAAATTACAATTCATTCTGATAAAAGTGTTAGTGTAGAAGATCATGGTCGTGGTATTCCAACAGGAATGCATGAATCAGGAAAGACTACACCAGAAGTTATTTTTACAGTGTTACATGCTGGAGGAAAGTTTGAATCTGATGGCTATAAAGTATCAGGTGGTCTTCATGGTGTTGGTTCTAGTGTTGTTAATGCTTTATCAAAATGGATGGAAGTAACTATCAAACATGATAAATGTGAATATTATATTAGATTTGAATCAGGTGGAAAAGTAGCAGTACCACTAAAAAAAATTGGCACTACTAATCGAACTGGTACTACAGTTAGATTTATGCCTGATGATAGTATTTTTTCTACTACTAATTTTTCGTATACTACAATATGTGAGAGAATGCAAGAATCTGCATTTTTACTTAAAGGTATTACAATTGAAGTAGTTGATGAAGAAGATGGTAGAAATTCTAAATTCTGCTATGAAAGAGGAATTGAAGAATTTGTTGAAGATTTAAATAAAGGTAAAACTACATTACATAAAGTATTATCTTTAAATGGTACTAAAGATAAAATTGAAGTTGATATAGCAATGCAATATACTGATACTTATTCAGAAAATATTGTAAGTTTTGTTAATAATGTTAAAACAATTGATGGTGGTAGTCATGAAGTTGGCTTTAAAACTGCTTTAACTCGTGT
This sequence comes from uncultured Bacilli bacterium, assembly GCA_947632545.1. Classification (GTDB taxonomy): domain Bacteria; phylum Bacillota_I; class Bacilli_A; order RF39; family UBA660; genus UMGS995. The sequence goes on from CANRPP010000020.1 coordinate 17,916, forward strand.
ATTTAACGATTATGCTAAAAATAATGGATTTATTAAAGGAAAAGATAAAGCTTTAGAGGGTAGTGATGTTAGAGAAGGCTTAACTGCTGTTATTAGTCTTAAAATACCTGAGGAATTACTTCAATTTGAAGGTCAAACTAAAGGAAAACTTGGAACTCCAGAAGCAAGAGTTGTAGTTGATTCTATTGTAACAGAACAAATGAGAGTATTTTTAGAAGAAAACAAATCTATTGCTACTGATATAATTAATAAATCATTAAAAAGTAAAATTGCAAGAGAAGCAGCAAGACGCGCTCGTGAAGAGGCTCGTAAAGGAACAAAAAAGAATTCTAAAGAGAGAAGTTTATCAGGAAAACTAGCACCTGCTCAAAGTAAAGATAAAACTAAAAAAGAATTATTCTTAGTAGAAGGGGACTCTGCAGGAGGTTCTGCTAAACAAGGAAGAGATAGGCGCTATCAAGCAATACTACCTTTACGTGGTAAAGTTTTAAATACTGAAAAAACTAAAGAAGAAGATATTTTAAAAAATGAAGAAATAAATACTATGATATATACAATAGGTGCAGGATATGGTCCAAACTTTTCCATAGAAGATTGTGAATATAATAAGGTTATTATAATGAGTGATGCTGATGAAGATGGTGGTCATATTCAATGTTTATTATTAACTTTTTTCTATCGTTACATGAAACCTTTAATTGAAGATGGAAGATTATTTGTAGCACTTCCTCCACTTTTTAAAATTCAATCTGGAAAAGAAATAGATTATGCTTATACAGTTGAAGAAATGAAAGAAAAATCTAAAGGTAAAAAATGTGATATTCAACGTTATAAAGGTCTTGGTGAAATGAATGCTGACCAATTATGTGAAACTACTATGCAAAAAGGAACTAGAACTTTGATACGTGTTAATATAGAAGATGCACAACTTGCTGAAAAACGTGTTTCTGTTCTTATGGGCGATGATGTCGCACCTCGTAAAGAATGGATAGATGAAAACGTTGAATTTACACTAGAAGATGACTATCAGATATAAAAATTAAGGAATAATTATATTTATTATCTATAATATTTATGAGATTTAGTGAAATTCAAAATAAACCCCATAACTAATAAATTTTGTGAATGACCTACTTTATGATAGGAAAGTAACGCACTATGTCGTTGGTGAACCAATAACTTGTGAAAAGTAGAAAATATATTTTATAGATGTATTTGCAAAATTAAAGAAGGAGGGAAAACTATGTTAGAATTAAAGGTAGATAATCAAATTATTAATTATACTAAAATAAATGATGAAGATTATATTTCTATTACAGATATGCTTAAGTCAAAAGATGGAGATTTTTTTATATCTGATTGGCTTAGAAATAGAAATACTATTGAATTTTTAGGAATTTGGGAAGAACTCCATAATCCTAATTTTAATTATGGCG
>CANRPP010000021.1 GCA_947632545.1 uncultured Bacilli bacterium
TACATATTATCACCCCTCGTTATGAATAATAGCACTATTTTTAGCACTTGTCAATAGCGAGTGCTAAAAAGTGATTTTTTTAAAAGATAACATACGTTATCTTCTATAAATTAAGTTTTAGAATATGCTAAAATATCATTCCATGTGGCAGCACCAACAATTCCATTTACAGGAAGATTTAATAACTCTTGTAAAACTCTAACTGATTGTTCTGTTAATGCATCATATTCACCCGTAACCTTAACACCTGGTATATTTTTCTTTTCACGACATATTTTAAGTAATAATTTCTGTAAACGTCTAACATCATCACCCCTAGTACCTAAAGTTAAATTTCTACCACTAAAGAATTCATCTTCATATTGTAAATATTCACTAGGTATAGAATTTAATAAATCATCATAAGCCTCTATTAATTTACCCCATGTATATTTATCTACAACACCAGTTTGAGGAAGTCCATATTTCTTTTGAAAAGCTAGAACCATTTTTACTGTATTTTCATCAAATACAGAATTATTTACTCTACCCAAGAATGGAATTTCTTCATCAAAATACGCTATGGCTCTAATAAGATAATGAAGTAATCTAACATAAATACCTTGATCTAAATATTTAAGTTCTGTGTTATATAAAAGTTCTGCATCTTCTAAAGAAATACCTTCAGAATTTAAATCTGATATTTTTTTAACACTATTATAAATATATTTTATTTTATACCAAGTGGACTTATCTACAATACCATTAGGTTCTAAGTTAAATATTTCTTGAAACTTTTTAACACTTGCTTCTGTTTCTACTGTATAATATTCACTACTATCATCATTTATAGTAATAGCTGGATAGTTTTTTCTAATTCTATTTAATTGTCTTTTAAGTAATAATACATTATTACCTGCTACCCCTACTCTTAAAGGATAACCTGGATATGATGAAATATCTGCAGTTAAGGGAGCATTATAGACTATTTCTATATCATTACCATAATAATATTTTAAAATTTGATCTGGAGATTTACCCTGTTTTGCTAAAGAAACACTTCCCCATTGAGATAGGCCTTCACAAGTTGTATTTTTACCATCACAATATTGTGCAAATAAAGGTTGAATTTGACCTTCTCTAACAATATAATTATTAAATATAGAATCAACTATTTGAGCAATATTTTCATAAAATTCTCTATCTTCTACAAAAGTTTGATCATAAGATGCAAGAGAAGTTATATCAAAACTATATCCACGTGACGGATACCATTCGTTATAAACTCTATTAAGTGCAAAAGATATCTCTGCTAAAATATTTGCTTTTAAGGCATCAGTAGGCCAATTAGGATATAATTCACTAGATGCTACATTTTTTATATATTCTTGAAATGGAACTGTAATATTTTTTGCTGTAGTATCAGTAGGAGCACCTAAATGTACTATTATATTAGTAGGTATCCTTGGAGTTACGTATTTAGCCATTAATATTACCTCCATTAGAATGTATTTTTACATATTGTAATACTCTAACATCTCCATACATTGATACTTTATATTGTTTAATCTTTTTATATTCATTACTACTTACTATTAAATTATAAGTAGTATATTTAGGAAGTTCATAATTATCAAAATTAGATTCTCCATTAGGAGCAGGTAAAATAATATTATCAACTATTCCACTAGAATCAGTAACTCCCTTAAAAAACAAAACATCATTTCCTGCAATATCTTTAGTAACAAATACTTCTGCATTAGCAATAGGTATAGCTTGATCTGCAGTAAATACTTGTACTTTTAAAATTCCAGTACTAGGATTTTCTGTCATAAAACTTCTATATGCATCAGTTTTTTCAAACTGCTCTAAAGACATATAATTATTATTCATTAACTAACCTCCTTTATCTTTAGAACTTGACCAATAGATAAATTATTGCTTGTTAAGTTATTTAATCTTTTTATTTCATCTACTGTTGTATTATATGTCCTTGCTATAGAATATAGGCTATCCCCACGTTTTACTGTATAATTAATATAATTTTTACTTAAATCTCCGTAATCAGTTCCATAACATTCTTCAATTCCTATAGTTTCTTCTCCAACTTTTATTTTTAAAACTTGACCAATAGATAAATTATTACTTGTTAGATTATTATCTTTTTTTATTTGATCTACTGTTGTATCATACTTTCTCGCTATAGAATATAGGCTATCTCCACGTTTTACAGTATAATTTTCATATATAGGTTTAGTTTCAATATCAAAATTACTATCATCAGAATCACTAGGAGTTAATTTTAAAACTTGACCTATCTGTAAAGTTGTACTAGTTAAATTATTATAAGACATTAAATCAAGTACAGATAAACCAAATCTTTGACTAATAGAATATAAGCTATCCCCTTTTTGGACTGTATAAGTTGTAGGATCTGATGTATCTTTATTTATTCTTAATACCTGACCAACTGATATTGTATTACTTGTTAGATTATTTAATCTTTTAATATCATTAACAGTAGTACCAAACTGTTTTGCAATACCATATAAAGTATCACCTCTTTGTACAGTGTAATTTATCAATATATCACCTCATAAAATTATATGTTTTTTAAAAGAGTAAAATGATTTAGAAATTTTTGACAAACGATTATAATTATGCTATCATGTATTTAGCAAGAAATCTTGCATAAAATAAAAAAGAGGAACATTTAGATTTGCAAGTGAATGTCGCCTCTATATTAATAGGATTGACACTCTATCTAAGCAGATGAGTGTCTATTTTTTTATAACTAATACCAATAAGGTAAGAAGTGATAAAATGATACAGATGTATCTTAGGAGTTTAATTATGTAAACTCTTTTCTTCATCAATATCTACCTCCTTCCTTTTTCAAGTTTGGAGGACGACACTCACACTAAATATTCCTAATTTAGTTATACCAAACAAATGTTTTTATAACAATCATTTTTTAATCAATTTAATTTGTTGTCCTTTAATATCATTGAGTATAAATTATATCCCCAAATATTTTTTTAACTCATCTTTACTCATAAAACCTACATTACTACTAGATACTTCACCATTTTCAAATATAAATAAAGCTGGTATTGACATAATACCATATCTTTTAGATATACTTTCAGCTTTATCAACATCTATCTTATAATAATTATATGTATCATCTTCTTTTGCTACTTCAGAAATAACAGGTGATAACATTTTACAAGGTCCACACCAATTAGCATAAAAATCTACTAATACTTTCTTATCTGATTTTAAAACTTTTTCATCAAATTCATTTTCATTTATTTCAATAACCTCCATATAAAGGCCTCCTTTTTCAAATATTATAACACAATATTAATATTTTTATTAAAAATGACAAAAAAAGTTAAATTTTTTGCATTTTTTTATTGACAAATTATCAACTTTCGGTTAGTATAAAAAGCACCAATTCGGTATTAGGCGAATTGGTCGCTAGTATCACACTAGCCAACCCCTTTTTATTCTTTTTGGAGACTGCCTCTCAGGGGGTGCAGTCTCTTAATTTAAAAATTAAAGAAGACTTTTATAGTCTTCTTTTTATATTATTCTTTAGTTTCTAAATCTTTATAATATTCATATCTTTTTTCAGCATTAATTTTATTTTGTTCCAATTTATCTTTATAATCTTTAGATAATTTCTTTAAAGAACGGTATCTGTCTTCACCTGAAATAAATTCATAATATTTAGAAAAATCTGCTTTGCTATCCATACTAAATTTTTCTGTTTCTGGATTATAATGGAATATTGGAAAATAACCACAACTAGTAGCATCACGTTCTTCTGCTAAACTATTTTTCATTCCTTTAATTATACCTTGTGCAATACACGGAGCATAAGCAACTATAATAGATGGTCCATTATAACTTTCTGCTTCTTTCATAACCTTTATTGCTTGTTGTGGATTAGCACCTATCGATATCGCACCAACATATACATGTGGATATGTAAGCGCTATCTTTAATAAATCCTTTTTAGCTACATTTTTACCAGTTGCTGAAAATTTTGCTACTGCACCAACTCTTGTAGATTTAGATGATTGTCCTCCAGTATTTGAATAAACTTCAGTATCAAGTACTAAGATATTAACATTTTCATGACTTGCTAAAACATGATCTACTCCATTATAACCAATATCATAAGCCCAACCATCTCCACCTACTAACCATACTGATTTAGGTAAGATGTATTCTTTTAAGCTTTTTAATTCTTCTATTTTAGTACTATCAATAATATTAAATAAATTATTAGCAGTTTCAGTATTAATTTCTTTTACATATGCTTTGTATATTTCTTGTTCACTTTTCTTAACACTTTTAATATTAGTTTTAATAAGATTTACAATTCTTTCTTTCATTATATTATCTGCTATTTTCATACCATAACCAAATTCAGCATTATCTTCAAATAACGAATTAGCCCATGGTACGGAATAAGCCATATTAGGAGCAGTTGAACCATAAATTGAAGAACATCCTGTAGCATTACTTATTACTAACTTATCTCCAAATAATTGTGTTAAAAGTTTCAAATATGCAGTTTCTCCACAACCAGCACATGCTCCACTAAATTCAAATTTTGGTTTTTTAAATTGACTTCCTTTTACTGTATCAGTACTCATTACATCCTTTGTTTTTACTTCTTCAAATAAATACTTATATTTTTCTTCTTCTTTTACAGGATCTAGTATTTTTTTCTCAACCATCTTAAGAGCTTTTTGTCCACGTTTACCAGGACATACTTCACTACATAAGCCACAACCAGTACAATCAGGAAGACTAATACCTATAGTATATTTTAATTTACTATCTTTTATATTAGAATTAATAAGTTGTTTTCTAACATTTTCTGGAGCATCCATTTCTTCATTATCATCAAGTAAAAATGGTCTAATTACAGCATGTGGACATACCAAAGAACATAAATTACATGTAATACAATTTTCACTATTATAACAAGGTACAAAATCACTTATATCTCTTTTTTCATATTTTGTAGTTCCAGCATCAAATGTACCATCTGGATTTTTAATAAAACTACTTACTGGTAATGAATTACCATCCATAGCATTCATTCTTTCAAAATCACTTTTTTTAGTTTGCGCTTCCATATCATAATCAACATCAGGTATTTTAACACTAATAACACTATTTATACCTTTTTCTAAAGCATTAATATTTTTAGTTGCTAAATTTCCACTCTTATGTTGAAATCTATATTTTAAATTTTCTTTTATAACATCTTTTGCAAAATTAAAATCAATTACTTTACCTAATTTAAATATTAATGCTTCCATTATAGCACTTATTTTTCCAGGAAGACCTTCTTCACTTGCAATTTTATTAGCATCAATAATATACATTTTTACATTTTTATTTTGCAAAATTTGCTTATCTTTAACACTCATAATTTTTAAAACTTCGTCTGGAGTTTTATTTGTATTTAGTAAGAAAATACCATTTAATTTTATTTTATCTAACATACTAAGTTTTTTTAAATAACTATCTTGTGTACAAACTATAATAGATGCTTTTTCTACATAGTAAGTAGATTTAATTGGAGTTTTATCAAATCTTAAATGACATACAGTATGACCTCCCGACTTTTTAGAATCATATTGGAAATAACCTTGTACATAAGCCCTTGTATGCTCACCTGTAATTTTTAATAAATCTTTACAAGCAGAGACCATACCATCTGAACCATAACCATATACTAGAAATTCTATATTAGTAGTTGGTAATTTAAAATCTTCTTCATATTTTATAGATAAATTTGTAACGTCATCATTAATACCTACAGTAAAATTATTATGCATTTCTCTACTATCTAAAAAGTCATAAACTCCTTTTATCATACCAGGTGTTGTATTTTTAGATGATAAACCATATCTTCCACCTATTACAACTACTTTTGATTCTGCTTCACTTAATACTTTTAAAACATCTAAATATAAAGGCTCTCCACTACTACCTGCTTCTTTAGTTCTATCAAGTACTGCAATTTTTTTAACAGATTTAGGTAAAGCTTTTAAAAAATATTTAGAACTAAATGGTCTATATAAATGAACTTCAATAAGACCTACTGCTTGATTTTTTTCTTCTACTAAATAATCGATAACTTCTTTTATAGTTTCACATACTGAACCCATAGCAACTATTACTTTTGTTGCATTTTTGCTACCATAATAATTAAATGGAGCATAACTTCTACCAGTTATTTTATTTATTTCTTCCATATAATCATTAACTACATCTGGTAATTTATCATAATATTCATTTCTAACTTCAGTTGCTTGAAAATAAACTTCTTCACTTTGATTAGCACCACGTGTTACAGGATGAAGAGGATTCAAAGCATTATCTCTAAAACTTTGTAAAGCTTTATAATCTATTAATTCTTTTACTTTTTCTTTATCAATAACATCTATTTTTTGTAATTCATGTGAAGTTCTAAAACCATCGAAAAAATTAATAAATGGAATTTTACCCTTTATAGCAGATAAATAACTAACACTAGTTAAATCCATTACATCTTGTACTGAAGATGATGCTAAAATAGCAAAACCTGTTTGTCTAGTAGCATAAATATCTTGGTGATCTCCAAAAATAGATAATGCATGAGTTGCAATACTTCTAGCAGCTACATTAATAACACAAGGTAACATTTCTCCGGCAATTTTATACATATTTGGAATCATAAGAAGTAAGCCTTGACTAGCAGTAAAAGTTGATGATAAACAACCAGTTTGAAGTGCTCCATGAACCATACCAATAGCACCTGCTTCGCTTTCCATTTCTACTACTTTTACAGGCATATCAAAATAGTTAGTTATACCTTCACTACTCCATTTGTCAACAACTTCTGACATAGTTGAAGCTGGAGTTATAGGATAAATACCAGCAACTTCTGTAAAATTATATGCATTATAACTACACGCTTCATTACCATCCATTATTCTTTTCATAATTATTCCTCCTATGATTATTTATATACCTATATTAATTATATAACAAAATTATAACTTTTACCATAAAGTTTAATATAATAAAATACTTAATAAGTATAACACAAAAAAAGACTACTAAAAGTAGTCAATTAATAAGCTTAATTAAATCTTCTTTTAACAGTATAAGTAAGACCAACTCCACTTACTGCTATTAAGCTTAATAATAAATATAAATTAATATCAGATGTATTAGGATTTGCTTCTTCTTTTGGTTGTTCAGTAATTGTAACTGGCTCTTGATATTCTTCACCTTGAGGTGTTACACCAGATTTTATTTTATTAGATGCTGCTATAATTTGACCATCTTTATTAGTAATAACTACTTGACCATCTTTTATTTGAAGTTTTTCTTCTGATGTATCTGTGCTTTCTACTGTAAATTTATCAAGTTGATCATTTTCAGCAACAGTAATATATCCATTTTGATTATCTGAAGTAATAGTTCCATCTAAAGTAACTTTTGGCTCTTGAGTAACATTTTCTCCTTTTCCTATTTCAATACCATTTCCACCATTAGTACCATTATTAGCCATAGCTAGATGTTTAACTGTTACATCTCCACCATTTACTAATATTGCTCCATACTTACAATTTTTAATTGTTACATTATCAATTGTAATTTTTCCACCATTATAAGCTTGTAATCCATATTTTGGAGATCCTTCTAAAGTTAGATTATTTATAGTAACATCTCCTCCATCTACAACGGTAATTATTGATTTATCACCTTTTAAATCAACACTACTTTCATCTTCAACTTTAATTGTAGCACCATTACCTTCTATTGTTACATTCTTATTTACTGTTATTGGAAGATCACTAGCCTTTAATGTAATAGTAGTATTTGCTTTTAATGTAACCGTATTATTTTCTGCAGTACTTAATGCTGTTTTTAAATTTTCGGCGGTTTCTATTTCACTTTCTGCATAAATATTAGGTATAAATAATAATCCTGCAACTAATATTGTCGCTAACATCATAATTTTTTTCATTATTTTCTCTCCCTTCATATTAGTATTATACTATAACTACCCCCCCCCAGGTCAATATTTTTTTATAAATTATTATAAAATATATCTTTATATTTAAACATAAAAAGAAACCCATTGGGTTCCTTATATCTTAATTAAATCTTCTTTTTACTGTATAAGCTATTCCGCATCCACTTACAGCGATTAAACTTACTAATAAGTATAGACTTATATCTGATGTGTTTGGATTAGTTTCTTCTTTTACATTTGAAATTACAGTTGGATCTACTACTGTACCATCCTCTCTTTGTATAAGCCCTTTTACTAAAAAGATTCCGTTTATTGATTTATTAAATTTACCTCCTGATATAGTTATATCTTCTGCTTTATTTTCTAAAGATACGACTGGAGAACCTTCAGTATTAAATTCTCCTCCTGTTATAGTAACATTTCCACTTTCAGAATATCCTGCAGACTTATTATCTACAACTATTGCAGTTCCTAATGGTAATTTTACTTTATCACTATTTTCTGTTGCATCTCCAACAGAGGCTTCACCTGTTCCATTTGCAGTAATAGTTCCTCCTTCTATAGTAATATCACCTTGACGAGCAACTATTCCTATTTTACCTGTAATATTTCCATTTGTTACCTTTATTGTTCCAGTTTGTGGTTGATATATAGCAGCAGTTCCTGTACTTGTTAAATTTCCTCCTGAAATATTAATTGTAGAGTTTGTTGTATTAGCACCATTTCCTGCAACAGCAAAACCACTTGTTGTTATTGTTCCACCTTCAATATTAAGTGTAGGATTATTTCCCCAAACTACAATTCCTCCATTATAAGTACCACTTTCGATAGTAACTGTTGAATTATCCATGACATAAATTGAAGATCCACCTGCTTTGTCTATTTGACCACTTCCATTACTACTATCTTTAAATGTTACATTACTATTTTTTACAGTGAATACACAGTTACCTGATTCTCTTGTAATTTTATGTCCATTCAAATCAATTGTAATAGGATTAGTAATATCTTCTATTTTTATTATATCATTTGCAGTTACATCATCACTTAATACAATAGTACCTCCATTTGTTTTAGCTTTTTCAATTTCAGATTTTAGATTTGTTTCATCTTGTGCATAAACATTTGGCATTATAAATAACCCTGCAACTAATATTGTTGCTAACATCATAAATTTTTTCATTCTTTTCTCTCCCTTCATACTAATATTATACAATAACTACCCCCCCCCAGGTCAATATTTTTTTGTAAATTGTTTTGCCATTTATTTTATATGTAAAAACATGTAAATTATTTTATTAAGTTAATATAGCTATCAAGTGAAATATTATTATGAATAGTAATTCTTGGAATAGTATAGTTATTAATGCCAATACTTGCTTTCCTATCACCACCAATATATGCTGTTTTAAAGCCAGCATTACGAACTATATCAATAGCGTAATCATTATATTCATAAAATGGAAAACAAAAAGCATCTGTATTATTTAAAGTTTCTCTAGATAATTTTAAATCATTTAATAAATAATCTTTATCCATACATTTTAAAGGGCTTCCTTGTCCACCACTACAAACTCCAGGTGTATGTAAATTATGTGTATGTGAAGCAAGCTCTAAATAATTACTTTTAAAATCACTAGTCTTATACCAAGAACTAATTAAAAATAAAGTTGCATTTATTTTATATTCTTCAAGTACTGGTAAAAACTTAGTAGCTTGAGCACCATCATCTATCGTTATTAAAATACTATTTTTAGGTAAATTAATTTTACCATTAATAAAATATTCCATCTCTTTGGTATTAATTGTAAAATAATTATTTTGTTTTAAATAGTTAAATTCTTCTTTAACCTGATTTATAGAATTACAAATTATTTCATCACATGATTCATTTTCTAAATATAAAAAATGATATACAGTAACAGGTATTTCTACTGCCTTTTCTGCAACTTGAGTATTATTATTAAATATAGTATCAATATCTTCTTTTAATACATAATATACCTCATCATTATATACTACACCATATCTTAAATCATCTTTTATTAATATCTGAAATTCCATAGATTCTTTAAAACTATATATTTTTTGATTATTACTATCATATAATGAAAATTTATCTTTAGTTTTAATTTTTTCATTAAAATAAATATAATTACTATATCTATTATCTTTTTCAAAATAAGATGTTTCATCTACATTTTTATAATATATATAATAATTAGAATTACTAATTTTTAAATACCTAGTATTTAACTTTATTTTAATATCATCTAGTATTAATTTTTTATCTTTACTTATAGAACCAATAACTTTATATTTACCATTTATTTTTTTATATAAATTACTTTTTTTAGAAGTAATAACATATTTATTATAATGTTTATTAATAGATGTTAATAATTTTTTATTATTAATAAGTGTTTCTCTTTTTTGTTCATTATCATAATAATAGTAACTTAATATTAGTAATAAAACTATTAATACTGATATAGTAATATTTAATATAGTATTCTTCATAAAATCACCATTATTAGTATATGAAGTATTATAAATAATATAAAAAAACATAAAATTAATTATGTTTTATTTATTTCTACTACTGCTCTGGCACCAGCATGACTCTCGAATATTGAATCATATGCAAAGTCTCCCGCCCTACGAACTATCCAAACAGCATTGGAATAACTTGCACTAAGTGATACTTGCATTGCCCAGTAATCATAATTATATGCACCAGATTCATCTACTGTATTGTCATTATAACTACCTCCAAAAGCTATAGAATCATACAAATAATTGAACATAAATTCAGGGCATGTATGATTTTTTTGATATCGACATCCTGTACTTACTACCTCTTGAGCAGTAATCATTCTTGCTCTTACTTTTTTAGTTTCTAAAGTATATACATTCCTATCACATGTTACCTTTTCATCTTCCGTTAAAGTACATCCTGTAAATTTATTTCCATTTAATTCAGTTTCACCTGGAGTATATTCTATTACATTTACATTTGTCCATGTAGATGTTGCTTGTTCTAAGGCTTTTAATATTGTTATTGGACCATTTGAAGTAGTAGGTTCATTATTCCAAAGTATATTCCTTACCGTATTTTCTCTTTGTTGCATTGTTATTTTATTCCCATCATCATGTAATACATAAAAATAATGATACTCATTTTCCCTTACATAGTATTTTATTATTGTTCCTTGAGGACAACTACCTTTTGTTTTATATTTATAACACTCTGTTTTCTTACAGGTCCTTTCTTCTCCATTTACACAATAATTATTATCTCCTTTAGTTTCATTATACGTATAAGCTGTTATTTTTGGTTTATCATATATTTTACTGTATAATTCATCTATTGCTCCCTGTACATTTGTTGATGAGCCATGACTTTGTCCATTATCATAACTTACATCTTTATCTGATATTATTTCATTTGCTCCATAAGCTACTGTTGTTGATATTATTATTCCTATTACTATACCTATTATTATTTTATAATTCTTTTTTACTATCTTTTTCATAACTTTCTCCGTATTATTTATTCTATATAATACAATTCTACCCCCCCCCAGTGCTTTCTGTCAATAATTTTTTACTGCCTGTTAACAAATATTTTGCAAAAAAAAAGCTATTATATAATAGCCTTGATTATTTTACAATCCAAAATGTAGACATATCACGAAGTCCATTTTTACCTCCAGCAACTGGAGTATTAACTATCTTATTTTTTATAACTAATTCAGTGGAACTTCCACCATCCATATTAGCAGCATTAATGGCTCCATAATTTTCCATTATTTCAGTTAAGTCTAACATATCAGCACCTATACTACTAGGTATACGTCCATTTATAACTAGAAATAGAACAATACCATCTTCTCTTTGCCCTATAGCAGTACGTGGAGCAATTCCCCAACCACCATTTCCTTTAACAAATGCACTTTTACCATTTATTATTAAAAACGGTCCAAATTCAACGGCATCTCTTAACCCTTTTTTTAAAGCTTCTTCTTTACTAAATTTGCCTAACACTAATCTATCTTTTTTATCAAATCCAACAAAGCCTCCTGCCATATTGGCATCAATATAATCACTAACTACCTTACCTTTACTTATTACTGTACCATGAGGTAAGGCACCATTACTATTCCAATCAGGATCAAAAAAGCCACCTGCGTTCATTGCTATTATTGCTTTATTTTCTTTAGCAACAGTAGTTATAGCTTGACCTTTTTTTCCAAGATATTTAGTTGTTGCAATAGAAATACGTGAAGGATCATATATAGCTACTAAAAATCCTTTATAACTTTTACCTTCTATATTAATAAGTTTATATAAAGCATCTTTTTTATGATTAAGAATTTCTTCTTCATATTTATTTTTATATGCAGTAGTTTTTCCATATTTCTTAAAATTAATTAAATTAGGATTAGTTGAACCATCTGGTTCTATTATAGAATTTGCTCTTAATACTTCTTGAATAGTTTCATCACTATATAAAGAAGTAGCTAAATATTGGTGAGACATAGTAGTCATAGCAGAAGTAATCCAAAAATTTCTAAATCCTCCCCATGGACCATATAATAAAAACAATATTATTAATAAAAATCCTCCAAAACTACTACCACTAATTATTATTATTTTTTTTCTTTTTGACAATTTATTTTTTTTAGGTTTTGAAGTATCCTCTACTAAACTATTACCAATATTATTCATATCACTAATAGATATTTCTTCTATTTCACTTCTTTTCATCCTTTTTTACTTCCTCTTTTCCAGAATAGTTCCCATCTTTATTAAAATCTATATATGTTTTTTTAGTTTTATATTTTTCAAGCTTCAAACTACTAGTATTACCTTGCTCATTTAACCATGAATTATACGCAGATATATTACTATTATATTTATTAATATCATCAACAAATGAATTAACCATTTGTTCATATGCTAAATTAAAAGCACTACACTTACTATTAGCATCACTAGAAGAATAATATATATTACTATTGCAATATTCTTTTAATTTTTTATTATTTTTACTAATATCTGTAACATCTTCTTCATATTCTAATAATCTATTTTTATATGAAGTATCATTTTTTTCAAAAGTATCATAATATATTTTATCTAAAAAATCCTTATGTAATGTATCACGAGTTTTATTAACTTTATTTAAGTCTTGACTAAAGCTGTTATATTCTTTAATAATAATACTAATTCTGTCATTCATATTTTGTTGATCTTTTTTTAAATTAGAAATAAATAAAATAATTAGACCTACTACTATAGAAATAATACCTAATAAAATTAGTATTGTTATTTTTTTCTTATCACTCATAAGTTCACCTACTAACTATTATACTATATAAATATATCATATTTTTTATTATAAAAAAAGAATTATATTAATTCTTCTCTTTAATTATATAAATTGGTCTGTTTTTAGTCTCTAAATATGTTTTAGATAAATATGCTCCTATAATACCTATACAGAAAAGTTGAATTCCACTAACCATAAAAATTATACATACCATAGATGGCCATCCACCTACAGGATCTCCATAACATAGTGTCTTTATTATTATAAATATTATAGCTATAAATGAGATTAAGCAAAATATTATTCCTACAATAGCTGCTATCCATAAAGGTGTTGTTGAAAATGCAATTATTCCTTCAAATGCATACATAAAAAGTTTCCATATATTGTATTTAGTCTCTCCTATTGCTCTTTCTCTATTTTCATATTCTAACCATTTAGTTTTATATCCAACGAAACTAAATAAACCTTTAGAGTAACGATTATATTCCTTCATGGATAAGATAGAATCAACAACTTGTCTAGTCATCAATCTATAATCTCTTGCTCCATCAACCATTTCTATATCACTCATTTTATTTATTAATTTATAAAAGCGTCTTGCTAAAAAGCTTCTAATAGGTGGTTCTCCTTTCCTAGTAACTCTTCTAGTAGCAACACAATCATATCCTTTTTCTTTTATACAATTATACATTTTAGGTAATAATTCTGGAGGATCTTGTAAATCGACATCCATAATAGTAACATAATCACCTATTGAATGTTCCATTCCTGCATACATAGCAGCTTCTTTACCAAAATTTCTTGAAAAAGATATATATTTTACTCTTTTATCTTTCTTTGCTAATTCTTTGCAGACATCTAATGTTTTATCAGATGAACCATCATTAATAAATAAAAACTCAAAATTTAATTTTTTCATTTTTTTACTAATTTTATCTATTTCACTATAAAATAGTGGTATAGATTTTTCCTCATTGTAACAAGGTACAACAACTGATATTTTTTCCATTATACATCCTCTTTTCTAAAAATATATTTTATAATTATAAAACTTATAATCATTATAACAATATTAGATATAGTTTTGCTTAATATAGGTACTATAGAAAATACTTTATTACATATTATCATTAATGATATATCAATAATTAATGATAATATTTTAATAAATGTATATCTCCATACATTTTTCTTTATTTTTATATCACATAATAAATTTAGAATTAAACTAATTATTAAAGTTAATATATATGATAGAATTATACTTATATAAAAACTAGTATTTGATGATATTAAAGAAAATATAACTAAATTTATTAATGATATTATAATACCATTATAACCATATTTAGTTAAATCTCTATATTTATTATACCAACTAATATTACTATCTTTTTCTATATAGGTATCTATTAATTTAACAAAGTTTTTATTATTACTTTTATATTTTTTAGGTTTAAATGTTTTAGCTTTTTCTAATACTTTATCAAATTTATTAAAATCTCTAAGTGCTAGAATATAACCTTTATCTTCAAAAGCTTTTATAATTTGTTTTTGGTGATCATTAGTGTGTTCTTTATATTTTTTTAATCTTGCAGCAGCAATTACTTTTTTATTATTTGTTAAACCACTAAGTATTGATCCTACTCCTCCATGGGTAATTAATAAATCACATTTTTTTACAAGATTATCTAATTCTTTCATTTCTATTAAATCATGTATTTCCATATTTTTTGAAGAATATTTTGTATATCCTGCTTGAACTATTACTTTATCTTTTATATTTCCTTTTTCTATTTCTTTATCAATAACTTTTAAAAGTCTAGTAAATTCTTTATCTTGTGTACCTAATGTTACTAAAATCATTAATAAATCCATCCCCCTACTTCACTATTAGGATATAGTTTTTTCATACTATCCCACTGAACAATAAATTTATCAGCAATATGATAAAGAAGACTTCCCGTAATAGTTTTTGAATTTATATTAGCAAATGTTTCTATATAGACTACTCTACTTCCAAATATTTTAGCAATACAACACATTGGTCCTGCTGTGTGTGCTCCTGTTGTTATAACATAATCAGGATGTATTTTAAGATAAAAGTATAGACTTTTTATAGAGTTATATAATAGTTTAAATGGATATAGTAACATATGATCTTTAGTTCCATATACTAAGTAATTTATTCTATTTTTATAATCATTTTTTAATTTTAAATTAGATTTAGTCTTTTCCGTTATTATATGGAAATCATAATGATTAAACATATTTTTAAGTTGTAATAATTCTGCTAAATGACCTCCAGTTGAAGATATAAATAAAACTTTTTTCATATAATCACTTCTTTTCTATAATTTTATACCAAAGTTTAACTACTTCTTCACCATTATATTTTTTTACACTTTTTCGTGATTCATGACCAATTTTTTTTCTAGCATCAATATCATTCATTAAATCTTCTACCTTTTTAATATAAGCTCTAACACTTCTATTTTTTATCAAATATCCATTTCTTCCACTATCAATTAATTCGCGTGCTCCTTCTGCTGATGAGAAAGCAATACATGGAAGACCATGACTCATCGCTTCTATTAAAACAATTCCAAAACTTTCTGTATATGATGCCATTAAATATATAGATGACTTATTTAATAATTTATCAATATATTCTTTATTTTGAAAACCATGTAGTGTTACTTTATCTGATAAATTATGAAGTTTAATATATTCTTCTAGATTAGTTCTTTCTACTCCGTCTCCTACAATATCTAAAGTCCAATCAGGATGTTTTTTTACTAAAATATTATATATACCTAATAAGTCCATATATCCTTTTTCTTTAGATAATCTACCAACTGATACAAGTCTTTTTTCTTTTAATGGTGCACATTTACTAGGAAATGAATCTAAAATATTAGGAATATATACACATTTACAATTAGTTTTATTAAGTTTTAATCTATAAAAATTTCTTAATGCTTTAGATACTAAAATTAAATAATCTAAATTAGATGCACATCTTGTAATATTATCAGCATATTTTAAATCTTCATGATAGTGATTATGTTCCCAACCTATTTTAAGTACATTAGGTTTCGCATATTCACCAAGCCACTCATCAAATATATCTCTTGTTGCAATAATAATATCGCTATTTGTATTAGAAATATATTTAATCATTGTCTTTTTTCTAGCATTTAATATTTTAATGCCTTTTAATACCTCTTTAAATAATTTTATAAAACGATATTTTTTAAAAGAATTTTTTATTTCCTTCTTATTTGGTTTATATTTAGTTAAATATATAACTTTAACTCTAGGATCAAGTAAAAATACAGGTTCATCATATAATTTATATGTACATGCTATTTCTACTTGATATTTTTCTACTAATAAATTAGCTAAAGCAACTATTGATTTTTCAATACCACCATAACCTAAATGCAATGATAAAATAGATATTTTTTTCATACTTATCACCTATTATTAGTATAACATGTATTACTTATTTAATAAAAGAAAAAAGTCTATTTTTACAAGACTTTACTTATTATAATTTAATTAATTACTTTTAAATTCTTATTTTGATATTTGTATGACTGCTCGAGCATCTGATTTTTCACTTAAACTACGATAAAGAATTTCTAATATATTTATAACGTCAATAAGATAAGGTTGACCATTTGTAAAATTATTCATAGTCCAATAACTACCTGAAGATTTTTCATCATTTTCTGTTCCTTTTCCGCTTGTAGAGCCATTTAAATAATTATGCATCCAAATTGGACATTCAACATATAATTTATTAATGTTTTTACATCCTAGTTCTTTTGCTTCTTGCAGTGTTATCATTCTTGCTTTTGCTGTTCTTATATCCATTGTATATGTATTTTTTGTACATTCTATCTCCGTAGTACCACCAAATGCGGACATACAGCCAGTATAATTGTTAATTTTAAATACTGTTTTTCCCATTTCATATGTTTGATTTTCTACATTAGTCCAATTTTTTGTTGCTTCTTCCAATTTAGGTAATGCTTCTATAGGACCCCATGTACCAGCAGAACCCCAACCATACGGACCTTCAGATTCAGTGGACCATTTAACTTCATATATTGTAGCTCTTTGAGATTGCATTGTTATATAATCTCCCTCATCAAACATTACATGAAATCTTACTGTAGTATCATCATTTACTTTATATGTTATTATATCTCCTGTTTTACATGAATTTTTTTCTTTATTTTTATAGCATTCTGTTTTTTGACAAGTCGATTCATCTCCTGTTATACATTTATTATTTCCACTTTCACTATATGTATAAGCAGATACTATGTTCTTATTACTTTTACTACAAGAATTTGCTTTTTCATATAATTCATCTATCGCTCCTTGGATATTATTTTTACTTCCATGACTTGTTCCTGTATTATATGATACATCACTTCCTGTTAATATACTTTGTGATGCACATGCTATTGTTGGTGGTATTATTATTCCTATTATCAAACCTATTATAAATCTATAATGCTTTTTTACTATCTTTTTCATAACTACACTCCGTATTTTTTTATCTTATAATACAATTCTACCCCCCCCCCAGAGCGCTTTGTCAATAAAATTTTACTATATGTTAACTAATAAATTTAAACATAAAAAAAAGTGTAAATTATTTATTTAACGTCACGTTTTTTATCTATCGTGACGTTACCTTTTAACTATGATGGGGAATATAAAAAT
>CANRPP010000022.1 GCA_947632545.1 uncultured Bacilli bacterium
ATCACATTCTAATTTATCACACTGATAAGCAAACATTGATTCTTTTGTATTATGTGCATCAAATTCCAAAAATAATTCTTCAATTTGATTACCATCTAATAAACCATTTAATATTCTATGTACTGCTTCGTGTTCCATTTTTTCTTTTTCTTCTTTTGATATTTGAAATTGAGTTAAATCACCAATGACAGTCTCACCAAGTTCGTGAACTGCTAGCATATATATAACTTTCATAATATCAACATCATATTTATACTCTGATTTCATTGCAATAGCTAGCATTTGGACTCCAAAAATATGTTCAGCAACACTTTCAATTCTTTCTCTTTGAACATTCCAATTTTTCCAGCCTGTTCTAATAACATTCTTTAACCTGTTACATATAACATAATAATTTATTACATTTTGCTCTTTTGACATAAAAACTCCTCATTTCTGTAGATTATTATAGGAGTTTTATATTATTTAGTCAATAAAATCAATTATTTTATTTTATTAATCTTTTTTTCATTTCTGTTGTCATATGGAGTAAATTCAAAATCAAAATATATATAATGCTCTCCTTTAGATAAATTTAAATATGTATTTATTTCATTCTTTGCGGATTCTGAAATTTGATTTATTCTAGTAACACTACCATTATTTAATACTAATGGTACAATATATCTTGTTTTTGGTTTAACATTTGTACAATATTTTCCTTCAACATATTCGTCGCTTTTATTAACTTTTGAAGCAGATTGAAATTTTTTAAAACTTTCTGATAAATAACTATCATCACAATTCAAGAATTTATTAATTATATCTTGTTCAGATAGAGTGTATAAGTCATCTATTGTTAAGTATCCTAAATTATTCATAGATTTGCACATATCAGCTAAAAATTGCATAACTATTCTATCTTTATCACTAATCCATTCAGGCCATAATTTAGATATAGTATGAATATATTCTTCACATACATCCTTATCTTTAAAGACTAATTCATCGATACCATCTTCATTTTTAGAAATAACTATATTATTATACATTTTTCTAATTTTATCTAATTCCCATACTCTAAAAAATGTTAATCCACTTGAGAAATTATATTCAAATCTATCGGCAGAAAGTCTTGGGGTATCATTATCAGCAATAGGATAAATCTTATAATCATCTACTTCTTCTAACTTAATTCCATCTTTTTTTAGTAATGACATTATTTCTTTTGAATTTCTGATAATATCAGTAGTCCTTTCTTCTGTTGACCCTTGTGTTTCAGAATCACCATTCATAAAATCAATGCAGTGTTTAAATGCGGGCGTAGCAATATCATGAAATAAACCAGCAAGAGTTTGCTTTTTATCGTGAGTAAAATGCCATATAATAAGTGCGACCCCCACACTATGATCCAAATTAGAATACCAATATTTAATATTAAAACATTTAGAATAATCTGTACCACAGCTCATACTAATCTTTCCTATTCTTTTCATTTCTGGTGTATCAATATATTTTAATAACCATTCTGGAAATTCTGGAGATAGGATACTAAAATATTCTTTTACTTCATCATTTAAATTATCATAATATTTATTCATTATTATTCTCCTTTAGTCCATTTATTTTTTCGTCATCATTTTTAAAATCAACATTTTCTATTAAATCTAAATTCAATAAAATTGATTTATTTAGTATTTTTTCAAACACTTTATATGTTCTTTTTCTATGTAATTTAGTTTTTTAAACAATCCAAAATATCCATCTGCTATAAATTGTGGAAACCATTCTGTCTTAACAGATAAGCACCTAAAGTATAAATGAAGGTAATTTTGTTTGATATCTTTAATTGATATTTCATATTTATCAAAATTCATAATATTTGATCTCTCTCATTGTGTTAAAATTTAAAAATTATTATTTACTTATAAAAATATTATAACATTTTTGACCAATTAGACCAATAACCAATATTTATAAATTAAGTATACAAGAACTATTTATAAATTACAAAGATTTCAAAATTAAATTTGATTTAAATGAATTTAGTAATGAGCAAGATTCTAAAAGAAAAATTGGTATTTTCTTTATATTTCATTCTAAACATTTATATTAAATGTTATAATATATTAAGGAGGTCTAAATGAATACTTATTTTGAAAATCGAGTAAAAATAATAAGCAAATTGAAAGTTATATGGGATTATATGAATTTGGATATGCCTATTTCAAAAGCTGATGTAATTATAGGATGTGGTTGTTCTGATTTATTAGTCCCTATTAAATGCGCAAATTTGTTTAAAGACGATTATGCACCATTAATTGTTTTTTCTGGTGGTCTAGGTAAAATAACAAATGACCATTTTAGTAAAACTGAAGCAGAAATTTACAAAGATATTGCTATTAGTAAGGGTGTTCCAAAAAATAGAATTTTAATAGAAAATTGTTCCACTAACACTGGTGATAATTTTAGATTTTCACTTAAATTATTAAATGATAAAAACATAAAATCAGA
Source organism: uncultured Bacilli bacterium (assembly GCA_947632545.1). Classification (GTDB taxonomy): domain Bacteria; phylum Bacillota_I; class Bacilli_A; order RF39; family UBA660; genus UMGS995. The sequence continues at coordinate 2,494 of CANRPP010000022.1, forward strand.
AAAAATAATCATAGTTCATCATGCTTGCGTAGAAAGAAGAACTTTTTCTTCGGCTAAGGCAATTATAAAAAATAAAGAACTAACAATTACTTCTCCAGATATAACATTTGAAGAATTTATAAATAAATTAGAAGCAGATGTCGAAAAAATAAATGATAAAATTTCAGTAATAGTTGGTGATATACAAAGAATGGTTATATACCCACAATTTGGATGGCAAATAGAAAATGAAATACCAAATGAAGTAATTAATGCATATAATTGTTTAAAAAAATTAGGATTTAATAAATTCGTTTTCTCTAAAGAAGATATTCAAAATTTAATAAACAAATATGGCATTGTTAGTGGCCAAAAGGCAAATTATTTTAATTAAAAAGATTATTCTTACATTAGAAATTTAATTTTTCAAAATCAATTAGCTTGTTAAGGGTATTTAAAAAAGAGCAAAAAATTAGTTAAAAAATATTAATGTTGTAATATACTTGTCAAAATTTCTATGAGGTTAGTAATTTTGTTTTATATTTAATTTTTTTATTAATTTTTTATGGATTGGTCTAATGAAGTCGCACATTGTTTCATTAGTTGCTTCTTCAAATGGGATCCATTTAACTCCTTTTGATTCATCTTCTCTATAAACTAATGGTATTTTATCGTCTGCTTCCATAATATATACCACATCTAAATGAAGGTGAGCAGAAACATATTTACCACGCTTAATATGACCTTTACCTGCAGCAGATTGAATAGAAAAAATATTTTGATCTAAAACATCTACTTTTAATCCAGTTTCTTCTTTCACTTCTCGAACAGCAACTGATAAAAAATCTTCTTCACCATCAACATGACCACCTGGATAAATCCAACCCTCATTTATAATATGATAAACTACTACCATTTTTGTCCTTTCTTTATTAACAACAAAAGCTGATGCTGTAAAATGGCCAAAAATATTATCTCTAGTCAAAACATCATCAAAAGTATCTATAAATTTTAAAAATTGTTCTTTATCTCTTTCTTCTTGTTCATCAAAAGGTATATAATTTTCTATTTTATCTTTTAAATTCATAACCAACACCTCTAATAACAATTATATCATAAAGTACTATTATAGTTGTAGATATTTTCTACAATCGCTATATTTATTATTTAACCTTGTTTTCAAGAATTTTTGTTTGCTTTAAAAATTTAGTCATATTTAAATAATTTTTGATATATAAATACTTTTTTATTATATAAAAATTTATTTAATGCATATAATAATATTAAAAAGTAATATAGAAATGATATTGAAATAATATTGACTATATATTGAATTTATGATATATTTATGTCAGTTAGGAGATGATTTTATGGCAAATATATCTAACACTATAAATATGAGTTTTAGGGTAAATAAAAATTTAAAAACTCAAGCAGATAAATTATTTAAAAGTCTAGGTATGAACACAAGTGTTGCATTAAATATGTTTTTAACTCAAAGTGTTAGAGACCAGGCTTTACCTTTTAAACCTAATATACCTACATCAGAACCAAGCACTGAACTAAAGGCTGCTTTACAAGAATTAGATGATATAGAAAAAGGCAAAATAAAAGTTAAAGGTTATCACAACGTAAATACTTTTATTGAAGACATGCTTAAATGATGCCGGGAGTAGAAAATACAAAATATGAAATAAAAGGTACAAGTCTATTCAAAAAACAATTAAAAAAAGCTGTTAAACAAGGTAAAGATATTAAAAAGCTAATTGAAATTTTAAATAAATTATCTAATGGTGATAAATTAGACAAAAAACATCATAATCATAACCTAATTAAAAATAAGCAATATAAGGATTGTTTTGAATGTCATATTGAACCAGATTGGTTATTAGTTTACAAATATAATAATAATGAATTAATATTATTTTTAATTAGCACTGGCTCACATAGTGAATTGTTTAATAAGTAATGCTTAATATTTAAAAAAAAATTGTAGATATCTTCTACAATCGCTCCATATTGATAGGAAACTTGAACTAATATTTTAAGAGTAATAAATACTAACAGAAATGTTAGTTTTTTGTTATTTAAGAAAGGATAAGTCTCTTAAAAAAATCTTGAATATATTGAGAATAAAGTTAATAATAAATTATTAATTTATCCAAAAATTTATTAATTATAGTAAAATACTTATAAGTTTATGTATTTAATCACCAAATTTTCTTCTCTTGTCTTTAATAAATTTATAAAGTTTTACATCATTATCAGTTTTTGCCTCTTCTACATCTTGTTCAATACTATCACCACATATATTCTGATATAGGTTTAACATTACGTTAAACTCCTGTTTAGAATTTTGTTTAAATAATTCTGTCATTTTATCTACATCATATTCATCAATATATTTAAAGTATTGTTCAGTTTGTTCTTTATTTATAACAATTGGAGCTTTATTATTTTTACATAAATTAAAATTAGTTAAAATCCTTGCTGTTCTTTTATTACCATCTTCAAAAGGCTGTATTCTAATAAGTTCAATATGGAATTTTGCTTCTTTTTCATAAACATCTAAATCATTCCAAATATTATTATAAGCATTAAATAAAGAATATATTGCATTTGGTACATTTTTTGCTGCAATAGGAAAAAAATTATTTGCTTTTCTTACATTAACCTGTGTTTTTCTAAATCCTTTTGGATAAAAGCCATTATTAATAATATTAGCTATTTCAATTAAATCATATGGTGAAATTTTGTCTGGATTTTTATTTAATATACTATAAAAAAGCATTCATATTATTATACATTTCTATTGAACGTTCTGGTATAGTAATTTCTGTTTTTTCATCTTCCATTTCTAAATTTCCTATTGTAAATCTTATAGTAAATAATTGAATATATTTATCAGAAAATTCGTTTTTTGTAAGAAACTCTGTAAACAAAATATCACCACCCTCTATTGAGTGATATTATATATAAGTTGTAAATGTTTGTCAAACCTTTTTAATTGAAATTTGTCAATTTTAATTTTTTTATAATTACAATCTAAATAAATATAGTAATCTATTATACTTTATATAATCATTTAATTCTAAACTTCTATAATATTTTGAATTTATCATTTTAGCATTTGTGTTGGAATTATTAATAATTTATGGAAATATATAGATAGAAATTGATACAAAATGTATTAATGCCTAGTTGTGATGGAAAAGTTATAAGTAGCTTTACTATTCTTTACAATAACAAATCTGTTCGAAATACTCCGACATTCAAATATATTTCATCTATAAATAGAGATGATTTTTTATTGCAATAAAAATCCCCTTGGATATTTTGATACTCTTGTCAAAATTCCTAGGGGTTAATTATTTTGTCATTTTTTTCTATATCTAGAGTGCTACCAAGAGCCGCCTCCACCTCCTCCAGAGCCACCTCCAGAAAATCCTCCACCACTTGATACTGAAGAACTAGAGTGGCTAGATGACATAGAACTTTGTGCAGATGTCATAGTAGCATTCATAAATGCACCAAAAGAGGCTACATCGAAGGCATTTGGACTATCATACCAATATGGTGCTTGCATGGTAATTGTTTCAAATTTACTAATCCATTTATCTGATACTCCTAAAACATACGTATATGGTAAAATATCATAGAAATATGTTGGATTTTCCATAACCATTGCTTCTAATTTATCTTTTTCAGATGTTTCTAAAAAGTTTTTAAATCCTCGTAATCTTCCTAATATTTCATTACCATATTTCGTTCTTCTTGGTAAATATTTAACACAAATTATCATTCCAATAATACAAATCATACCAATAATATACGCTACTAAATATATTGGATTTTGTTGTAGTGAAGGTAATACCGTAAATACCCAAGGCATTCCTCCAAACATTACTCCCCAAAACAATCCAAATAATTTTGTGACTATAGATGAATTAGTAGCTTTACCATTAACATAAATAGTTTGTTTTCCACCAAGCAACATACTAAACATAAGTGAAAAACCAATTCCAGGAAATAATAATGCAATAATTAATAGTCCTGAATTTCCAGACTCTATAATAGGTGGAATTGTAATTAAACAGAAAGTTATAATTATCATTAATATAACAAATATAATCTTACTTGATGCTGTTTTATTAAATATTTCATTTTTATTTTTTTTACAATTTATGTTATGTAATATTTCATTCATTGTAATATAAAAATTATTATATAAATCTGAAGAGGTAACCTCATTTATATTATTAGATTCATTATTATCTTCTTCTTCAAACATATAAGTAGAAAATAAATCTTTTGTAAATAATCCTTTTAAGAATTTTTTTTCATTTTCATTATTTCCATCATATTCTTTTAATTTAGTAATCTTAAATCCTTTTGATTTTGAGAATAGTGACTTTGTTTCAGTTTCTGTGATTTTTATATATCCTTTATTTGCAAGATAAATTAATAAGGAAGTAACATCTTGACTATCAGCTTTTCCTTTATATAAAAATCCTACTTCTAGACTATTTAATCCCTCTGGTGGATAAAACTCTACTGTTTCAATAACTTTATCGTCTCTACCGTATTTATGCCATAAAATAATTGAAATTATTAAAAATATGATTGGTAGAATAAATATTAAATATATAATAGGATTAGTCTTTAAACCTGCTCCAACGAAATAGCCATCATCTAGTTCACATCTTACTGTAAAAGCCTCACCTGGTTCAAGAATTCCATCATAACTTCCTGTTATAGTATTTCCTTCAACGTTATATTTAACATCATTGTTATCTATAGAACCTACAGTACCTTTAGAAAAACCTAATTTACTGGAATCAAACTCTTTTGGCATTTTAATATTAAAAGTTACATTTCCAATAACAGTATCCCAATCAGTACCTATTATATTGTAATATAATTCATCATAATCTTTAATGGGATCTTTACCAATATTGTAAGTATATTTAATTACATAAGTATGTTCTTTTACTACTGTTTCATCTTCTGATCCAATTTTTATTTTATAATTATTATTCTCATATGATGTTGTATATCTATTATCAACATCTAAATTTGTTATTTGCGCTCTATTAGTTGATGTTGTACCATCCAATCTTGTAATTTTATTTTTAAGTGGAATAGTTCTAAATATACCATGTTTTGGGACATTAAAATATGCGGTTATTTTTTCTGTTATATCAAATGTATTATTTTTATTTACAACTATATTAATATCATATTTATCAATAACATATTCATATGAACTATATTTATTACTTTGACTAGGAATAACAATTTTATTATTAGATATATTATCATTTAGATTTACTGATAGTTTATAATAAGATATCTTATTGTAATCTATTTTTAAGTTATTATAATTAGATAATTGACTATAACTACTATTACCTAAATCAGCAACATTAGATATAGAGTCACTATAAAGCAAATTATAATTTGAATCATAATAATCAATTTCTGTATCATAATCTATTTTATTTTCTGAACTATTTGTTACTAATCCTGTTAAACCAAATGTTTTATATGAATTAGTAGAATTATTAAAACCTATATCTGAAAAATATAGGTCACCAATTGTTAAATCAGTTGTATCATTGATACTTGTATATGCAGTTTCTCTTGTTAAAGCATATATATTTATTGGATTTAGAAATAGTATAGATAGTATAATTACAATAAGTAATGATTTTTTTTTATTACTTTTTCTCATTGCATACCTCCATACTAAAACTTAACTTCAACATTTTCTCTTTCTTGTTCATTTGCTTCAAACATTGTTTTAGATTTATATCCAAATATTGTTGCAAATAAATTACTAGGGAACATTTCAACTTTATTATTATATATTCTAACTACTCCATTGTAATATTTTCTTGAATTTGCAATATCATCTTCTATTTGAGATAATTGATTACTTAAATCCTTAAAATTTTCATTTGCTTTTAAATCTGGATAAGCTTCAGATAAAGCCATAATCTTAACAATGCCTTTAGATAATTGTTCATTGGCTTTTATTTTTTCATCATCTGACATCTTATCATAAGCACCATTTCGTAAGTCTATAACTTCTTTTAGTGTATCCTTTTCATGTTTAGCATATCCTTTAACTACCTCTACTAAATTAGGAATTAAATCCCATCTTTTCTTTAAGTAAACATCCATAGTAGAAAATGCTTCCTTAACCTTATTATTTAGTTGTACAAAACTATTGTATGTTGCAATAGCATATACTACTATTAAAATTAAAATTGCAATAATAATGTAAAGTATCATACTTTTACCTCCTATCTTTTAATCATTATATCATACTTTATTTTATTTTAATATATTAATTAAAAAAATATTATATTTATATTTCACTTTTTTTAATCATCACCATTTGTATCAGCTTGTAAAGTTTTAAAATCTATTTTACCTATTTTTGTTTTAGGTAATTTTTTTCTATATACAAATTCATATGGTACCATATATTTTGCTAAATTTTTTTCACAATATTTTTTAATATCTGATTTAACTGCTAGTTTAAAATATCCTTCATTTAATACTATAAATGCTTTTGGAACTTCTTGTTTATATGGATGTTTAATTCCTACTACTGTGCATTGTAATACAGCAGGATGTGACTCTATTACTTCTTCAATATGTGATGGATATACATTATAACCACTTGTTATAATCATTCTTTTCTGTCGTCCTTTATAATATACAAAACCATCTGAATCCATATAACCTAAATCTCCTGTATGTAACCAGATATGGCCATCTTTATGAACTTGTAGGGCAGTATTTGTTTCCGCCTCATCATTTAAATATCCCATCATTAAAGCTTTAGAATTGATAACAATTTCTCCTACTTCATTATAAGGAACGGTTTTTCTAGTAGCAGGATCAATTATTTTAATATGATTACCTGGAAAAGGTATCCCAACAGAACCACTTTTATTTACACTATCTCGTCCTAAACATACTGCAGCACATGCTTCTGATAGACCATATCCTTGTGTTAATTTTGTAGTACAATTATGTTCTTCTAGGAATTCATTTACTTCATCTTCTAATTTTTTTGTTAAAACATCTCCTCCACTAACTGCATATTTTAAAAATGATAGATCTAGGTTTTCTTCATTTTTATATGTTATTAGTGCTTCCCATAATGTTGGTACACCTAATACACAAGTTGGTCTTGTCTTTTTAAATAGTGTATCAAATTTCTTACCATTAAATTTTGGAATCATAATAGTATAACAGCCAAGAGCTAGAGGAGTATGCATACATACGCTTAATCCAAATCCATGAAAATTAGGCATAATAGCTAGACAACAATCTCCTGCATTTAAATTTTTAAGGGAAATTTGTTCTTGCTTTGCTGCTAAAATAAATGATCTATTTTGTAATACTACATTTTTAGGTTTTCCACTAGTTCCTCCACTATTTAATATAACTGCTGGAGTATTTTTACCATATGATTTAAAACTATAATTATTTTTTCCTAGGGATAAAAACTTTTTCCATCTTATATAAAATTTATTACGAGGAGGTCTTTTATATTTACCAATTTGTGTTAATAAATAACCTATATTTAAAGGAAACTTCATATAATTACTAGCTGATACTATAATTACTTTTTTTATTTTAGTAGAAAATATTATATCTTCAATATTTTTATAATACATATCAATAAATACTAAATATTTACTTTTAGTAGATATTAAACTTTCTTTTATTTCATTTTCTGATGATAGAGGATGAATCATACTAGCAATAGCACCTATTTTATTTAATCCATATAACGCTATTAAAGCCTCTGGTACATTTGGTAAACATATAGATACTATATCTCCTTTTTTTACTCCTAATTTTTTAAAAGAATTAGCTGCTTTATCAATTAATTTTATTAATTTAGTATAAGTAATATTATTATTAAAATATTCTATTGCTTTATACTTTGGATATTTTATAGAACTTCTTTTTACTTGTTCATACATACTAATATTAGGAATTTTTATATCTAACTCTTCTTCTTTATAGTATTTACTCCATGGTGCTGGTATTGGTTTTTTTCTTCTAAATATATTAAATATTGACATTATTATCACCTTCTATTTTAGAATGTATTATATCTTCTAATTTTTTTATTTCTATTTCTAAATTAGATGTTATTTTAATAGGTTTTAAAAACTCTATAGTTAAATTTTTAGAAAATAATTTATATTTTCCTTTTATTACAAATGGTACTATCTTTGAGTTTTTATCATTTGCCATTTTAACTGCACCTATTTTAAATGGAAGCATTTTACCTTCTTTTTCAGTTGTTCCTTCTGGAAATATACCTATAAGCATTTCATTATCTAAATATTCTTCTGCACTAACTAATGCATTATGATTTTTATTTTTTCTATCTACAGGAATTAAGCCCAAGTTATTAAATATTATTTTTTTAAATCCTTTCCATAACTCTTTTTTAGCTAAAAAATGAATTGGTCTTTTTGTACAAGATATTAATAATAAACAATCAAAATTACTTGTATGATTACCTGCTAAAATTATTCTGCCCTCAGTAGGTATATTTTTACTACCTATTATTTTAGGAGTAAAAAATATTTTAAATAAAAAAGTTATTATAGGTCTAACAATTATATATAAAATAGATTCTTTTTTCTTATTCATAGTTTTTCTCCATTAACTTTTTTACTTCATTATATAATTTTTTATTAGCATCTTCTAAATTCATATTTCCTACTTTAAAAGGTTTACCATATCTTACAATTAAATTTTTACTTCTAAATTTATAGTCACCTGTTATTCCGAAAGGTACTATATAAGAATTTGTTTTTTTAGCCATAGAAACTGCTCCAAATTTAAAATCTAGAAGTATTTTATTAGTTTTATTTCTTGTACCTTCTGGAAATATTCCAACTGCACCTTTTTTATTTAATACTTTGATAGCACTTTCAACTGCATCAGTATCTTTTTTATTTCTATCTACAGGAATACACCCAACTGCTTTAAAAAACCATCTAGTTTTCTTGGAATTAAAATATTCTTTTTTAGCCATATATGTAATAAATCTATTAGTAGATATAATTGTATGACATTGATCATATATATGTTTATGATTGCCTGCTATTATAATACTACCCTTTGTTGGTATATTTTCTTTACCAATTATTTTTGGATTATAGTATAATTTAAATATTGGTCCTAGTATAAATTTACCTAGTGTATATAAAATCGGTTTTTTATTCTCCATAGTATTTTTCCTTTTCTATTTTTTATATAATTATTATACTATATTATTAGTATTTTTTAAATAATTGTATTTTATTAAATTAATAAATATTATTTTACATAATTAATTATCTTTGATACAATAGAAAAAATCGGAGGAAATTTATTATGAATAAAGAAGTAAGACATTTAACAAATATTGAGGAATTATCTGTAGATGAAATAGATGATTTAATAAAAGTAGCTAATGATATTATTGCAAATCCTAATAAATATAAGGATAAATGTAATGGTAAAATATTAGCTACTTTATTTTTTGAGCCAAGTACTAGAACGAGACTTAGTTTTGAATCTGCTATGTTACGTTTAGGTGGTAATGTATTAGGGTTTTCTGAAGCAAATAGTAGTTCAGTAGCTAAGGGTGAAAGTTTATCTGATACTATTCAAGTAGTTGGAGGGTATGCTGATATTATCGCAATGCGTCACTATAAAGAAGGCGCTCCTTTAGTTGCTTGTAATAAATCTTCTATTCCTATAATAAATGCAGGTGATGGAGGGCATAATCATCCAACACAAACTTTGACTGATTTACTTACTATCAATCGTGAAAAGAAAAGATTAAATAATCTTGTAATTGGTTTATGTGGAGATTTAAAATTTGGAAGAACAGTTCATTCTTTAATAACTGCAATGTCTAGATATAAGAATATAAAATTTATTTTAATTTCACCAAAAGAATTAGAGCTACCTGAATATGTTAAAAAAGAAGTTTTAGAAAAAAATAATATAGAATATATAGAGACAAATAACATAGAAGAATATATGAGTAGACTAGATATTTTATATATGACTAGAGTTCAAAAAGAAAGATTTTTTAATGAAGCAGATTATATAAGATTAAAAGATTATTATATTTTAGATAAAAATAAACTAAAAAACGCTAAAGATGATTTATGTATTATGCATCCTCTACCTAGAGTAAATGAAATTTCAACCGATGTTGATAATGATCCTCGTAGTAAATATTTTCTTCAAGCTAAATATGGAGTATATATAAGAATGGCTTTAATTTTAAAATTATTGGAGGTAAAATAATGAATATTGATACTATAAAAAATGGTTATGTTATAGACCACATAACTTCTGGTAATGCTATGAAAATATATGAATTATTAGAATTAGGAAAACTTGATTGCCAAGTTGCTATAATTACAAATGCTAAAAGTAAAAAAAGTGGAACTAAAGATATTATAAAAGTTGGAGAATTAATTAATTTAGATATGGATAAATTAGCCTATATTGATTCTAATATAACAATTAATGTAGTAAAAAATGATAAAATTATTGAAAAGAAAAAATTAACTTTACCTGAAAAATTGGTTAATGTTTGTATGTGTAATAATCCAAGATGTATAACCTCTACTGAAAAGGAACTTGATCAAGTATTTATTTTGACTGATAAAGAAAGAAATATATATCGTTGTATATATTGTGAAACAAAATTAAATAAAAATTAAAAGACCTACAATTATGTAGATCTTTTCTTTTTAATATAAAATTTTCTAATACTTTTATTACCATCTAATAATTCTTTTTTTATATATAATTTATTTTTCTTTACTTTATAACTCCATTTAACTAAAGATATTTTTCCATGTAATATCTCTATACAAGTTATTCCATCAGAATGGATACATGAACCATCATTAAAGTATAAACTATTACCTATTTTAGGATATATAGGATGATGAGTATGTCCAGATATTAAGATTTTATTATTTCTTAAACTCCATTTTTCTAATCTTTTTTCTACTTTATTTGTTACTTTATAATTTCTAGCTTTTATAATAGGTGAAGTTATACCAATTGATTCTAAAAAACGCCAAATATATCTTACTAAAAATCTTGCAATATACCAGATAGTACCATTTAAAAAATCAACTTGATGACCATGAAGCATAAAAATTTCATTATCTTTACTTTTTAATATTAAAGATTCATATACTATTAAATTATTTAAAAGATTCTCCTCTTTTTTAGTTTTCTTATCATAATATTTATAAAAATATTTTTTTACAACTGATTCTTTTTTCTTAACTATATCATGATTACCATATATCATAATTAATCTATTTTTTAAGTGAAACCTTCTTAATAATCTAAATATATCTATATACTCTCTTATAATATTTTTATAATTTTTTACTTCCCACATTTCATCCCCATCACCTAATTCAATATAGGTATACTTTTTTCTATAATAATAGTTTAGTGCTACTTCATATATTAACTTATTTTTTAAAAAATTATCATTATTATTTCCTAAACCTCTATGACAATCACTCATTATAACAAACTTTGATTTATTATTTATTTTAATAGTTTTAGATTTACTATAGACTTTATCTAATCTATTAATCATAATTACTATCACCAATAGTTGAATAGATATCATCCCTTAATAAAATAACATTTTTATTATCTTTAGGTACTAATTTATCAGTCTTTTTAGCATTCTTTTCTTCTTCATTTTTTAAAATATCAGGAATTATATTATTTATAAGTACTTGTTTTTTATTGCTTTTAGAATCATCTATTTTATTATTATCTATAGAGTCTTGTAAATATTTATGATACAGATAGACATTCTTTTTATTATAATGTTGACTAATCATATCGGTAAGCCAAAATCTTGTCCATATTTTTCTACTATGAGGCTTTTTATATTTACATATAAATGTATTATCTACTACCATATAATCTTTTTTTCTGTAGTGTAATTTTTTAAAGGATTTTAAAAATGCTTCTAACATTTCAGAATTTGGGAATTTAATCATTATATCCATAGATAATTCTTTTGGATTACTAAACATTCCTAATTTGAATACAGCAAGCCACCAATGTTTAGCGCATACTTTAGTAATTATTTTATCTTTTTTAGATAACGTAAAACACATATCTAACATTTCTTCATCTTCAATAGGTAAATATAGTGTTTTCTTATTTACTTTTTGCTCTTGCGTATTATATATTCCAACTTCTCCCCCTGTTGTTATTCCATACTGCCCTTTCCAAAAAGTGATTAACCAATTCTTATTATTATAATAAAAACGAATTGGTTCAGTATCAATAATCATCCTACAAATTGGAGCGGCTACATCATAAAGATGACTATATCCAAATTTTTTTTGCCAAGCATTTTTAGTAGAATAGAAAATATCTTTTAACGAATCATATTTAAAGCCTGCTGCACCAAAACCATCATAAGAAAACTTACCATATTTTTTTACTATAAAATATATAAAGAATTTACCAATATAATAAAATGCAGGGACTAAAACTAAATAATATAATATCATAGAATCACATCCATTCCACGATATTATATGAAGTTTTATTATAGCTAGTTATGTTATTTGTAACAAATTTTACTTAATTGCATAAATTATTTAATATCTTATTTATCTATATAATTTTCTATTATAGATTATATTATCTTGATAAAATTAAAATTAAGTTGTAAAATATTAAGAAAATATATATAGGTGATATTATGTTTAATGTAAATGATTACTATTTAGGCTTAATTTTTGCAACTCCCAGTTACTTTGAAAATAAATTAAATTACCAAAGGCTTATGAATAATCCAGAAAGCAATCCTTTTGACGATTTGTCTAAAGAACAATCTATGATTATAGGTAATGTTGTTTTATTAAAAAAAGAAGGAGATAAATATTATGATGAGGAGTATTCTATATTTGAACATGAACTATCTTATACATTAAATAAACCTAATAGACTTGGAATAACTCTAGGTTATGTTAGACCTTTTAGTGATTATTATGATGCTAATGATGAAGAATTATTTTTATATGAAGATATGCTTTTTGAAGATGATATTTTATATGAAGCTACTCTTAAATCATGGTATGTAGTATATTATGGAACATCAGGAGATTATCATATAGTTATAAATGATACTAATATTATGAATAATGTTAGAAATGATTTCTTTAAAGAATTATTAGGAAATGAATATGATAAAATTGTAAGACATAATAACCCACAAAAAAAGAAATAGTTTTTTCTATTTCTTTTTATTTTTCATCAATATTTATAAGTTCATATTCTCTAGTGCCGATGCCTAGTTCTTCTGCAGCTTCTATAGTATGAATTCCATTTCTACTTTCTACTCTTTCAATAAAATGGTCTTTTCCTTTATTATTTGAATTATATATTAAATCTATACAAGCTTGATCTATTGCTACGGGATCAGTTGATGCTAAAATACCAATATCTTTCATACATGGATCTTCTGCAACATTACAACAGTCACAGTCAACTGATAAATTACACATAATATTTATATAGGCAATATTATCTTTAAAAAGATTAACTACTGATTTAGCAGCATCAGCCATTGATTCTAAGAATTTATCTTGATCAGTATGGAACATATCTTCATAAGAACCGTTTTCAGCACCAGCACAATGAATATATCTTTTCCCTTTACTAGATGCAACTCCAATTGATAATTGTTTTAATGCACCTCCATAACCTCCCATTGGATGCCCTTTAAAATGAGATAGTACTAACATTGAATCATAATTATCAATATTTTTTCCTACATAATTTTTCTTAATTATTTTACCATTTGGGATATCTAATACTTTATCTTCTCCTTCACTATCTAATATATCTACATCAAAATATTTAGTCCAGCCATGTTTTTCCATTAACTCTTGATGCTTTTTAGTTGTATTCCTTGCCCCTTCATAAGCAGTATTACACTCAACTACTGTACCATTTACATATTCAATTATATCTTTTACAAATTCTGGTTTTACATAATTTTGATTTCCATCTTCTCCAGAATGTAGTTTAACTGCTACTTTTCCAGGAAGCTTTACTCCTAACTTTTTATAAATTTCTACTACACTATCTTTAGTTATATTTTTTGTAAAATATACTTTTGCTTTTTCCATAATATATCCTTCTAATTAATTTTATTTTTTATTTATACCTATTATTATATCACATAACTAATAGTTTGTTTTTAGAAATTAATTCTTTCCTATTTCCATACTTATTAAATCATATAGTTTATTTATAACTGTTTTATCGATAAAATCCTTTTTTAATTCTTCTATTGACATCCATTTATAACCACCTGATTCTAAAGTATCAATCGTAATATTAGTAATTTTATCAATACAAAATAAATATCTAAAATCAAAATGAACATGTCCCTCTAAATTAATTCTTTCATTATATGGAACATTATGTATTGCAATATCAAAAGGAACTGATTCTATATAGTTAGTAATTAATTTAACATTACCTAATCCTGTTTCTTCTTTTAGTTCTCTTTTAGCAGCATCTAAAGGGGATTTATCATTTATATCCATATGACCACCAGGATATAAATATGTTTTTAAATCTTTATGATATAAAGTTAAAAACTTTTTCTCATTTATCGCATATAGAAATGCTCCTGTAGTTAAATGACCATTTAAATTATTCCAATCAACTATTTCTTTATCAGTTGATGAATTAACATATTTAATTAACTTATCTATTTTAATTTGTTCATTAGGATATTTAAGAAGATAACTTTTTGCTATATCAATAATTTTATCTTTCATAAAAACCTCCCTGTGATTTAACTTATATATTAATAATGATACAATTATTTTAATTTTATTCAAATCATAAAATTACTTTATTATATTTTAGCATAAATTTATAGAACAAAATGATTTATAAATAAATCATGCCCAAACTTCACAGTTTGGTATTTCTCCTTCATTGGATAATTC
>CANRPP010000023.1 GCA_947632545.1 uncultured Bacilli bacterium
AAATTATCAAAGTTCAATTTTTAAAAATTGCATAAGAAAACCTCTAGAAAAATTCTAGGGGTTTGTCTACACTCTGACAAGTATTTTACTTGTTATTTTCATATAATGATAAAGTCATTTTAATATCCCCCTTACCTAGAATATTAATTAAATCATTCTTACTTACATTTGATACTTTTCCAAGTTTAGTATAACTCCAACTATTTTCATTATAAAATAAACTTATTTGATTTCCTTGATATAAAACTAAATCTCCAGGTGATGTTTTAATCTCCTTATCATCAGTGGGTAATGTAAAACCTAAATCGCCTACTTTTTCAAAACCACCATACTCTTTTGCATTTATTTCAATTGACTCTTCTTTTAGTTTATCAATTAATGCTTTAACGGATTTATTATCTTCTAAATCAAATATTAATTCTTTATTATTTATAGTTATTTTTAATTTATGATCCATACTCTTACTTTCCTTTATATTATCGTTTTCTTTTATTACTTCTTTATTACTTTTAGTTTGTGAATCTATTATTAGAAATATTGATATAATTAATATAATAATTATAATACATATTAAATTAGTTTTTATTTTCAAAATTTTATTTCCTTTCTTTTAATAACTCATAAAATCTTTTTTCTTTATCACTATTATTAGAAGAATCATAAAATAAAATATTATATGTAGAATCTGATATAAGATTATTTTCTTCTAATAGGTTTTTTAGTCTTAAAGCAACACCATAGCCTCCATCATAAAATTCTATATGTCCTAATATTTCTTCAATTTGTTTTTTTATAAGTGGATAATGGGTACAACCTAAAACTACTGCTTCAAAATTATCTTTCGGTATTTTTTCTTGTAGATATTTTTTTATTTCTTCATCTTTTTCTTCTTCAATTAAAGTCGCTAGAGAGGGGCAAGATAATAACATGGTATTTCCATTATCATATTTATTATATAAATTTATGAACTTTTCACTATTAATAGTACCTGGAGTAGCCATAACTAATGTCTTTTTATTATTTGCAAAATCATGAATCATTTTATATGCAGGCTCTATCCCTACAATAATTATATCTTTATATTTATTTCGTATCTCATTAATAGTTAAAGCAGTTGCAGTATTACAAGCAAAAACTATAGCTTTACAATTTTTATCTATGAAAAATTTAACAATTTTATCAACACATTTAAATACTTCATCTTTTGTTTTTTCTCCATATGGATTATTTATAGAATCACTATAGTAAATATATTGTTGATTTGGTAATAATTTTATTATTTCTTTTAATACTGTTACTCCACCTATTCCTGAATCTAAAATACCTATTGGTCTATTCATTTTATCATCTCATTTCAGTATGAATCTATATTAAATTTTATTATATATCATTATTTTGTTTTTTGTAAAATATACAATTTATTTATTTTCTACTTGCTTTGTTTCATTTAATAATCTATCAAAATCTGATACATAGTTTCTATCTTGTATAACTTTAAATTTTTCATATTCTTTTTCTGCTTTTTTTAAAGCTTGTTTATGAGAAACTGTTCCTTTTCCTTCTAATACATCATAATGAAAAACTTTTAAAGCATTTTCAACTTCGTTTTTCCAATCATCCATATACATTGCAATACTTCTTTCAGCATTGTTTTCAGCTATATCTAAAAATAAGTTTACTAAATTATTTAAATTTTTAATTTCTTTTTCATCTAAATAATTTTTGGCAATAGTAATATCTGATTTCAGTATTTTACCATCAGGTGATTTCTCCCAATTGGTAAGACCCATATTTTCTTTTGTAGAATCAACTCTGTTATAAATTATTTCAGCAGCAGTTTGTCCAGTTATAGCGTAATGAAATTTATTTTGAATTGTTTTATAAAATTCCATTGCTATTTCACTATTTTTATCATAGTCTATTGAACATTCTGCAAAAATATCTGTAATTTTTTGGTAAAACATTCTTTCACTTGTACGAATTAATTTAATTCTTTCAAGTAATTTTTGAAAATATTCTTGGTCTCTCTTATTAGCTTTCATAAATCTTTCATCATTTAATACAAATCCTTGAACCATATAATCCTTAATTATTTTATTTGCCCAAGTTCTAAATTTAATTGCTTTTTTAGAATTAACTCTAAATCCTATAGAAATAATCATATCTAAATTATAATATTTTGTATTATATGTTTGTTTTCCTTCATTACCCACATGTGCAATTTTTGCACATGTGCTATTTTCATTTAATTCCTCATCTTTATAAATATTATTGATATGTCTAACAATACCGCTTCTATCAATATTAAATAAAGTTGCTAAAGCTTCAGTGTTTAACCAAACATCTTCATTTTCAAGTAATACTTCTACTTTAGTATTTCCTTCTTCATCATTATAAAATATAATATTTTTTTCGTTTCCGATTAATTTATCTTTCATATTCAAACCAAAACCTCCTTTTTATAAATTAATTATTATTTTTTGATATCTATATTATACAATTATTTATAGTTCTAAACAATATTAATTTAATTAGCGTTTTTACTCCTTTATTCATCTTCACTTGTCCCTTTCTACATACATTTATATAATATATGTATGTAGGTAAGAACACATTTTTATTTTTTCATAAAAATTAAAATGTTAACATACTTATTCGTTAACATTTCTTAAATTTCAAATGATTTTTTAGGTTTTTATTTTTTTGCAAACAAATTGGGAACATTGTTATCATTAGCTCACAATTTTATTAGAAATATAATAATCTATAAAGATTTACTTAAATAAATAATTTCAATTTGTCTTATTAGAAATAATTAATTCAAAACTATTTTTTATTATTTTCTTTCTCTTTTAAAGCTAATAAGAAATATTCCCATTGGAAAACCCTTGATTTTACGTGGTTTTTTGACATTTTTGGGAACAAATTGAATTTTTTGTGCACATTTTGAACACATTTTTCATTTTTTTAGGTTATTTTTATGATTTTTTCAAAACCATATGCCTCGCAAACCCTTATAAAACCTACTACTTACCACAGCAATTTTTGTATTTCTTACCACTGCCACATGGACATGGTTCATTTCTTCCAATTTTATTTACTCTTTTTGGTTTTTTCTTTGCTGGTTCTTTTCCACCTTCATTAGTTAGTTTAGTTTTACTTACTTCTTTTCTCTCAATGTTTTGTCTTATTTCAGCTCTTAATAAGAAGACTGATACATCTTTATCTATTTTTTGAACCATATCATCAAATAAATCAAAACCTTCCATTGTATATGCACGTAATGGATCTTCTTGAGCATATCCTCTTAAATAGATTCCTTCTCTTAAATGTGACATTGTATTTATATGTTCCATCCAATAGTTATCTATAACTTGAAGTGTTATTGCTTTTTCAAATTCATCTACAACTTCTTTAGGTATATCTTGTAATTTTTCTTCATAGTCACTTATAACTTTTTTAGATAATTTATCGATCATATTATCTGTATCTAAATCTTTTAGATATGTTGTTTTTATATCTTTCTTTAATAAATTTTGATTTGCAAATTCTACTATATCTTTTAAATCTTCATCAGTTATATAATCTTCTGGTGCGAGATGTGACTTAACTAAATCTTCAATATGATGTCTGAATGTTGAAATTACTGTTTCATGAATTGATTCAGAATCTAATATTTCATTTCTCCTATCATACATAATTTCTCTTTGATTATTCATTACATCATCATATTGTAATAATTGTTTACGAATATCAAAGTTATTACCTTCAACACGTTTTTGAGCAGTACCAATAGATTTAGTAAATGTTTTACTTCTAATAGCTTGGTCTCCCATTCCCATTGTTTCCATTAATGTACTAACTCTATCTGATCCAAATCTAACCATTAAATCATCTTTCATTGATACAAAGAATTGTGTATATCCAGGATCTCCTTGACGTCCAGAACGACCACGTAACTGATTATCAATACGGCGTGATTCATGACGTTCAGTACCAACAACACATAATCCTCCTAATTCTTTAATTTCATCAGAAAGTTTAATATCAGTTCCACGACCTGCCATATTAGTTGCGATGGTTACTGATTTATGTTGTCCAATTTTAGAAATTATCTCTGCTTCACGAGCATGATTTTTTGCATTTAATACTTCATGTGGAATATGTGCTTGTTTTAATAATTTACTTATTAATTCACTTGTTTCTATTGCAATTGTACCTATTAATACTGGTTGACCTTTTTCATATCTTTCTTTTACAAATTCTATTATTGCTTTATATTTTGCTTCACGAGTTGCATAGACTAAATCTGCTTCATCTATTCTTATTACTGGCTTATTAGTTGGTATTTCTATAACATACATATTGTAGATATTTCTAAATTCTTCTTCTTCTGTTTTAGCAGTACCAGTCATTCCTGATAATTTTTTATACATTCTAAATAAGTTTTGGAATGTTATTGTTGCTAAAGTCTTTGTTTCTTCATTAATTGCGACTCCTTCTTTAGCTTCTATTGCTTGATGCAAGCCATCTGAATATGCTCTACCTTTCATTAAACGTCCAGTAAATTGATCTACTATTACAATTTCTCCTTCTTGTACTACATAATCTACATCTAATTTCATTGCATAGTTAGCACGTAAAGCTTGATTTATATAATGAACTAAAGTAGCATTTTCTGCATCATATAAATTTTTTACATTAAATGCTTTTTCACCTTTAGCAGTACCTTCATCTGTTAAGTTAACACTTTTAGTTTTTTCATCATATGTAAATTCTTTATCAATTTTTAGACTTTTTGCAAATCTATCTGCATCTATATATAAATTTGCACTTTTCATTTGTCCACCTGAAATAATAAGTGGCGTTCTTGCTTCATCTATTAAAACTGAATCAACCTCATCTATAATAGCAAAATTCATTGGTCTTTGTACTCTATCTTCTTTATGTACTACCATATTATCTCTTAAATAATCGAAACCTATTTCATTATTTGTTGAATAAGTAATATCACAATTATAAGCTTCTTGTTTTTCTTTTGGTGATAAATCTCTTTCGTTTACACCTACAGTTAAACCTAAAAATCTATGAATTCCACCCATCCATTCAGCATCACGATTTGCTAGATATTCATTTACTGTAATAATGTGAACTCCTTTTCCTTCCAAGGCATTTAAATATGCTGGTAGAACTGAAGTTAAAGTTTTTCCTTCACCTGTTTTCATTTCAGCAATATTACCATAATGAATTGCTAGAGCACCTAGAATTTGAACATAGAAATGCTTTTCTCCTATAACCCTAAATGATGCTTCTCTTGCAACAGCAAAAGCCTCAACTAAAATATCTTCTAAAGTTTCACCTTTTTTTAATCTTTCTTTAAATTCAGCTGTTTTATCTTGCAATTCAGTATCAGTAAATTTAGACATTTCTTCGTCTAAAGCCATTACTTCATCTGCTATTTTTGTAAATCTTTTTAATTCTTTATACTCATGGTCAAACATTTTTCTTAATAATCCCATTAACACCATCTCCTAATTACTTATTGTACCAAAAAAAAAGAAAGAATAAAAGCATTATGATTAATTTTATTTTGCTTTAACCTCTTTTCCAATCTTTTAACCTCATTGTAGTAATACTTAATAGTATTACAATAAGACCAAATATCAATAAAATTATATTACTAAATAAATAACTTGTAGATATTCCTAATAATATATATAAGATATAACCTATAAATCTACCCACAAAAATATATTTTTCCATTGTAACAAAATATTCTACTCTATATTCTTTTATTATGCCATTATAATTTGCCATATCTAGTTCAGCATTATCTATAATTAATTGTAATAAAGTAGATGATATTATCTGTAAAAAATTAAATATAACTACATTTATATATGTTACTTTATAAATTAATAACATAATACCTACCATAGTAAATATTCCTGATATTAGTATCGTAGGCTTATAATATTTTTTGGGTAATATTTTAGCAAAAAAGTAACCAAGTAAACATGTTATTATAGCAAATACAGATGAAAATGCACCAAGTTCAATACTACTATTTAATACCTTAATTATATAAAGTGTAACTAAACTTTGAAAGACGCCTGTAAAAATAATTCCATTTATTAATGATATAATATGCATCTTATTTACAGTAGGATATTTTTCTCTCAATTTTTTATAACTCGGTAAGTCTAATTTATTTATATTATTTATTTTTTCATCTTTAAAAATAAACGAAAAGATAATTTGAAATAGAGTTAGGACAACAATAATAACAAATTCAAAATATAAAAGTAAACAAAAAGAAACTATAAATTTTATGATATTTTATAGTTTCTTTATTGTAATGTGTTTTTATTCAGACTCGATTATTCCATATCCTCCATCTTTTCTTTTATATACAACAGAGTATGAGTCTGTATTACTATCTTTATACATATAGAATTGATGATTTAAAAGTTCCATTTGAATTATTGCTTCTTCTTCATCCATAGGTTTAACTTCTATTTTTTTTCTTTTAATAATTTTTTCTTCATTATCGTCATAATCTTCTATTTCGGAGAATGAAAAATCATAAGTCTTGGTGTTTTTTGACATAAGTCTTGTCTTATTTTTTCTTATTTGCCTTTCTAACTTATCTAATGCTTTATCAACTGCTGCATAAAAATCTTCTTGAGACTCCTCTGATCTCAAAATAAATGATTTTAATGGTATAGTTACTTCTACTATTTGATTGTGATTTTTTACTTTTACAACAACAGTTGCACGAATATTAGCTGCATCTTCTAGGTATTTATCTAATTTACCAATCTTTTCTTCTATATAGCTTTTCATTGCATCTGTTATTTTTATTTTATCACCACGAATAACTAATTCCATAGTATCACCTCCTATTTATATTATAACATTTATTATAAATCTTTAAATATAATTTTTAAAAATTATACAAAAAAACCACCTATTTTGTAACAGCTGGTTCTTTTATTAATTTAACATTTGATGCTTGATATCCTTTACTAGTATCTAATAGAGTAAATTCTACATATTGACCTTCTGATAAAGTTTTATATCCATCAGACTCAATTGTTGAATAATGGACAAATATATCTTCATTTTCTTTATATTCAATGAAACCATAACCTTTTTCGTTATTAAACCATTTTACCTTGCCTATCATTCTAGTGCCTCCTTCATTTATTACTTCGATTACTTCTGTTGTACTCGAGCTATTCTATTTTAGCAATTTAATCTAATATATAGTATTTTTTCTTTTAAATGTTTATTTATTTCCTTTTTTTGACAGTTTTTCTACAAAATACGACAAATAATGTATTGGTATATCATATTTGCGTATTTAAAAGTTTTTTTATTAATAGATAATTTTTTAATGATAATCTATTATGCGGGGATAGGAGTGATACATGTGAAAAGTTTGTTTATTAACTCTTCTTTATCTTTTTTAAAAAAATACCAAGACTATTCTGAAGATGATTTAGAAAAACTTCAGTATGGTTTGGAAGGCATATATCTAACAATAACAAAAATGATTGTAATTATAGCTTTGGCAGTATTATTAAATATGTTTAAGGAAATAATTATATTATTATTATTATTTAATGTTATAAGATATTTTGGTTTTGGTATACATGCTAGAACTAGTTTAGAATGTTTAATTACATCTTTACTTTTATTTATAATATTACCTTGTATATTTTTAAGAACAAATATAGATTATAGATTAGTTAATATATTATCTATTATAGGTATAATTTCCTTTATTCCATTTGCCCCTGCTGATACTGTTAAAAGACCCTTTTATAATAAAAGAAAAATTATAATTAGAAAGATTTTAACAATATCTATTGGAGTTATTTATTTTGTTAGTAGTATGTATATAAAAAATAAAACATTATCTTTATTATTATTAACAGCTATTATTATAGAAGCTATAGTAATTAATCCAATTACTTATAAGATAATGAAGCAACCTTATGGTAATGCTAAAAAATGAGGAAAAATATTTTAAATATTTTTCAAATAGATAAGAAGGGAGTAGTAAAATTATGAAAAAAAGAATTGCAGCTTTAGTTAGCGCTATTGCTTTACTTGCAACTAGTGCAGCTAGTATGGGATGTGCTTGGGCATTTTTAGATGAACCAAATAACATTAAATCAATTAAAGATTAATAAAAAAGAAATCTATTATTTAGATTTCTTTTTTTTATTTGATATTTTTAGTGTTTCTATATAATAACCATCTATTACTTCTTGTTTTTCTTCTATCCAAGAAGTTTTAGATAACATTTTTTTTGCAAAGTATAGACCATAGCCTCTATTTTCTCCTTTAGTAGTTGAACCTTTTTCATAACGATTTGCTGATAACTTATTTTTATTATAAGTATTACTAATTACAATATTAGTTATATCATTAATATCATATATTTCTATTAATATTATCTTCTTTTTAGTTTCTTTTGCTGCTTCTATTGCATTATCACAATATATACCGATTAACTTTGATAATACTTTTAATTCATCATCTGATAAATTCTTAAGATTTTTACCAGATTCAGGAGATACATCTACTTCTAAATTTACCTTCTGATTATTTGCAATGGCAATTTTATAATATAATAAACCTTTAATACCACCATTAGGTAAGTTTTTTAATTGACTTATCATATGCTTATCAATATTAATAGTATCTGATATAATTTCATCTATCTTATCCTTTACTTTTTTCTCTTTTGTTAAGCATCTAATTACAGCTAACTGATTTTTGTATTCATGTCTTGTTAATTGTTCATCTTCAATCCAATCTTCAAATATTTTTACATAATTAAACAAATTATCATATTCATCAGATAACTTTTCATAGCTGTTTTGTTCATTTACAAATATAATAACTAACAAAAATACTATTATTGTGACTAATAAATTAGTATTAAAAAACGTTTTAATATTAAATTTTGAACTTTCAATAAATAATATAACACTAGTTACTATAATAGCTAATATTACGAATAAAATTATTCTTGTACCAGTTCTTTTTTCTAATTTATTAATTAAAAATGATGCTTTTTCTTTTATTTTTTTATTACTATATGTAACTAATAGTAAAACGGAAAAAATTATATTTATTATTAAATTTACAATTTCAGAATTTCTAGCTTGGGATGCAGTAAAAAATGGGAGTAAAATACACATAAATATAAATTCCAAAACAAGTATACTAAGAATCATTATACCACATGATATAATTGCCTTAGTAAAACTAATGTTTAGTACATACTTATATGTAATTATTGTAATAAGATAATTTATTAAAGTATATAGATATGAATATTCTTTTGCGTAAAGAAATGCAGGTAGTATAATTAAACAAAGCATTAATAATATGTTTTTTATAGATAGCAATATAGCTTTACTTCCACTTATATTTTTTACAACTATTAATCCAACTATTGCTATCATTGCAGTACATATAAATTTAGTAATTGGCACAGACACGTTTAATCAACTCCTTCTTTTTGTCTCTTGAAATTAGATGTGTATGTTCTCCGTTTTTAAATGTTAATTTATTCTTTCTTATTTCATATCTTTTGATTTCATCTAAATTTACTATTAAACTTTTATGAGTTTTAAAAAATCTAGAATCTAATTTTTCATATACACTATTTAAAGTACCTGGTATAATTTCTTCACCTGACTTTGTTTTTATAATACATCTTTTACTATCTGGTTCTTTTTCTATACAAATAATTTGTCTTAATTCTATTCTATAGTATGTATGGTTATATTCATAACTTAAAGTTTTATATCTTTTATCATAATTTTTCATAGCTATTGATAAATCATCTCTTAATTTTTTATCCGATCTATCTAATTTATTTATAAAATCTAATAAATATAGTCTACTTGATAATGCTTCATATTTATATTCTTGATGAGATGTTATTATAATAATTACTGATACCCAATCATCATATTTTTCTCTTATCATTCTTGCTGCATCAATACCTGAACCTTCATTAGTAATAATATCAAGTAAATAAATATTAAAACCATTATCTGATTTTGCATATTCCTCAAATTTCTTTGTATAGCCAGCAAATTCGTGAATCTTATAATCAATATCATAATTCATCATAAATTTTATAATTTCGTTTTTGTTATTCCCTCTTAAAGATTTATCATCCTCACATATAATAAAATTTATCATGTATACATCACCATAGTAATTTTACCATATTTTTCCACTATATAGTAAATATTAACAAAAAAGCAACTTTTGATTTGAAGTTACTTTTTCTTTTTCTTATTAGACTTTGTTTTTACTTTTACTCCTAATTTTTTCTCTATTTTTTTTGCCATTTTTGGATTTTTATCTGAAATAATACTTGTATGTAAGACAAACCATAATACTATTATAAATATGATAATATAAACTATTTTACCTAATGTTGGATCTTTAATAGTATATAGTATTGATGCAGTTGCAAATAATATATTCATTCCATAAATTATTAGTACTGTAGTTCTTTGTGAAAAATTCATTCCTAATAATTGATGATGGAGATGTTCTTTATCTGCAGAAAATATTGGTTGTCTTTTTAAAATTCTTCTTATTATTGCAAAAGCGGTATCTAATATTGGAATACCTAATATTAAAAGTGGTACAAATAATGAAGTTAAAGCTGCTCCTTTAAACTCTAATAGTGTGATAATCGCTATTATGAAACCCATAAATGTTGCACAATCTCCTGCAAAGATTTTTGCTGGATAAAAATTATGTAATAAAAATCCTAAAGTAGAACCTAACATTATAAATGTTAATATCATTACTAAACTTCCACTTCTAGCTTGATAGAATCCGATTATCCCTATTGTTAGATAGAATATACAGCATACTCCACCACTTAATCCATCTAGTCCATCTATTAGATTAATTATATTTGCACATGCTACTATAAATAAAATTGTTAGTGGATATGCTAGTATTCCAAAATCTATAGAAAAACCAAATGCCGTAACATTATTTAATAATATGCCACCATAAAATACTATGACTGATGCTGCTGCTAATTGCCCTAATAATTTTTGATATGCTCTTATTGGTTTTATATCATCAACTATACCAGTTAATACCATTATAAAACTTCCTATTAGAATAGAATTCATTTGAATACTTTGTTGTCCAAATAACATATATCCAAATAAGAAACCAAGATATACTCCTAATGCTCCTAATTTTGGTATAGGCTTTTTATGAATATGTCTATGTCCTTCTTCCTTTCTTGGAATATCTATTGCGCCTATGTGATTAGCTACCATTTTCATTATTGGCATTATTATTGCTGAAAAAATAAAGGTAACTAATACTATTTTTAAAGCATCTAATAAATCACTTCTCATAATTTTTCCTCTTTTCTATTTAATTATAACAAATTTCAAGAAACAAAAAAAGACTATTTTAGTCTTCTTCTAAATCACTTGGTCTTTCTAGTAAAACTCCTGTTCCTTCTACTACACATGTAAGTGGAGTATCAGCTATTAAAACAGGAACTTCTAATTCTTTATTTAATAAATCAGTTAAGCCTTTTAACATAGCACCTCCACCAGTTAGTACTATTCCTTTATTTACTATATCTGCGGATAATTCAGGTGGAGTTTGTTCTAATACTCCTGTCGCAGCTTTAACTATTTTATAAACACTATCTTTTAGAGCTTCTTCTGTTTCTTCTTGAGTTATAGTTATCATATGAGGTAGACCTGTTATTAAATTTCTTCCTTTTACTTCTAATGTTTCCTTTTTATCACCTTTATAGCAACTTGCGAAATTAATTTTTATTTCTTCTGCAGTTCTATCCCCAATTAATAGTTTATATTTATCTCTTATATATTTTACTATATCTTGATTAAAAACATTTCCTGCTACTCTAATTGATGCTGATGTTACTATATCATTTAATGATAATACTGCAATATCTGTAGTACCTCCACCAATATCTATAACCATATTGGCAGTTGGTTTTGATATATCCATTCCTGCTCCTATTGCAGCTACTTTTGGTTCTTCTTCTATAAATACTTTTCTAGCACCCGTTCTTTCTGCTGCTTCCTTAATAGCATTTTTTTCTACTGGTGTAATATTAGAAGGACAACATATTAATATTCTTGGTCTTGTTATAAATGATTTACATTTTATTTTCTTTATAAATGTATTTAACATTATTTCTGTAATTTCAAAATCTGCAATTACTCCATCTTTCATTGGTCTTATAGATTTTATCTTACCAGGAGTTCTTCCTAGCATTTCGTTTGCTTCTGTACCTACTGCTATTACTTTTTTAGTTTCAGTATCTATTGCTACTATACTAGGCTCATTTAAAACTATGCCTTGTCCTTTAATATATATCAATACATTAGCCGTTCCCAAATCTATTCCAATATCTTTTGATAGCATAAAATTCACTCCTTTTTTTCAATCATTATATATTTTACCATAAAATTGCTATTTTATAGTATTTTTTTTATATTTTTTTTTAGTTGATAATCCTCCTAATAAATGTCTTACTTTAATATGCTCTAAAAATAGAGTATTTATATCTAAATATAATTCATTATTTATGCTTTTTAATCTTTTTCTCATATCATTATGAACAGTACTTTTACTAACTTTCATAATATCCGCAACTTCTCTAATAGTCTTTTTTGTATTAAGTAATATATTAGCTTCTTTTAATACTCTTTTTTCTATTTCTTTTTGCAACTTAATACCTTCTTTCTAATAAAGTATAGTAATAAGTTTTTATTTTATGAGAAAAAAATAGCATTTTTAGAAATGCTATTCACTTTTTATTTCTTTATCTATATATAGATTTGGATCTACGATTTGACCATTTGTATATAATTCAAAATGTAAATGATTACCCATATCTTTATCTAGTTTGTTTGTTCCACTTTTACCAATTACTTGACCTTGAGTTACAGTATCACCTTTTTTTACGGATACTTCACTTAAACTTTGATAGGTAGTTACATAGTCATTTCCATGTTTTATTTCTACAACGTTACCTAATATTTCATCTTGTTTTACATCTGTTACTGTTCCATCTAATACTGATACTACATCAAATACATCTTTTAAAACATAATCAATTCCAGAATTTTGAATGTAGCTTCCATCATAATATGTAATTGAGCTTTCTTGACTTTTACTTTCTCCTTTATAGTCATAGTATGATTTACCAACACTAACTTGTTCATTTGTATATGGTTTAATCATTTTTTTTGTTTCATTCATAACTGGTATTTGATTATCCATTATTATACTAGAGACATATGTATAATTATCTTCTACTACATCATTATTTCCTTTCATACTTTTACTAATTAAAAATGCTCCTGTTGCAACTGTTATAAATAAAACTGCATATAAACATGAAATTACTATTTTTTTTGGTCTTAATCTTTTTTCCATATTATCACCTCATTAAAAGTTTGAACCAAAAAAAAAGTTTTATACTAAAAACTTTTTACAGATAAAAATAAATCCATAAAGAAATTTGCTACTAAATATATTAATGATATACCAAGTAGAAAATAAAAAACTCGTGCTTGAATAATTTTATTTTTTTTAAAAATTTTATTTATATTTACAGCATCCATTGACCATATAACTATTATTGTAGAAAATATATATACAAAAAATTTACCTGACATGTTCTTCCTCATATGCGATTATTTTGTTTACTCTTCTTTGATGTCTTTCATCATTAATTACTTCTGCACTCATAAAAGCGTCTATATATTTTTTTATATTTTCCATATCATCTGTATAGTTAAATGTCATTACATTGGCTCCATTATCGTTTCTACTTAAAGTAGCGTCTTCTACTGAATTTATTTTTGCGCATCTAATTCCTTTTACTTTATTTGCCGCAATTGACATTCCTATTCCTGTTCGACAAACTAGTATTCCAATTTCTGCTTCTTTTTCTACTACTTTATTACATACTTCAAAAGCAAAATCTGGATAATCATCTGTATCTGTATTTACCTTACTACAATCTATTATTATATTTCCTTTTTCTTCTAAATATTTTATTATTTCTTTTTTATAATCAACACCACGATGATCACTTGCTATGGCTATTTTCATTTTTTATCTCCTTTTACTATAATATTTATAGATTAATATTAGCAATATTTATAAAAATTGTCAAAAATAAAAACTGCATTAAGCAGTTTCATTTTGATTAAATCCGTATTTTTTATTAAATTTATCTACACGACCTGCGCGAGATGCTCCTCTTTGTTTTCCAGTATAAAAAGGATGACATTTTGAACAAACTTCTACACTTATTTCTGGTTTATTTGATTTTGTTTTAAAAGTTTCTCCACATGCACAAGTAACTGTACAATCCATATATTCTGGATGTATTCCTGCTTTCATATTCTTCTCTCCTTCCGCCATGACTTTTTTAAGTCATAGTAATTCAATGCGTTATTAGTATAACAAGTTTTCTTACTTTTAGCAAGTTTTTTTGTAACTTTTAGGATTTTCATTTATTTTTTTGTCTTTTTTTAACACTTTAGTTTTATTATATTTAATTAAAGAATTTTCTACAGCCATATCAATTGAATGTTGTTTTCCAGGTAGACAAGTATTATATTTTGCTTCTTTTCCATTTATTATTATTTTACCAAATATTAGCTCATATTTTTCCATATCATCAATATGCGTATGAGGTAGTATTTTTGTTCCCTTTGGTAAATATAAATATCCCCATTCTTCATTATCTTCTCTAATATCACCACTAACACGTACTTTTAATACATCACCTACTGCAATATTATTAGGTAATAGTGACATTTCTTCATAATCAGGTATTGTAGATAAAAATTCTCCTAATTTCATCTTATCACTCCTCAGTGTTCCTTATTATATCATAAAAAATAGATTATGTCAATAATTTATTTTAGATGATAAATTTGAATATATTTTTTTATATCCTTCTGTATTAGGATAATAACTATTAGGATTGTCTAAATATGTAATTAAATTATTATTCATATTACTATTATCAATATATATTATTTTCTTTCTTTTAGAAAATTCTTTATATTTTTTATTTAATTTATCTAATAATTTTTTATCCACAGAATTTTGTGGATAAAAGTTATAATATCCAATTAGATAAATATCATATTTATAATATTTTTTTATTTCTGTTATTAATTGATCTAAATCTATAATTACATTTTGAATTATATTTTCTTCATTATTACCTATATTACTAACTTGTATATTTTTTCTATATATTAAATCATTTAATCCTATAGAAATAGTTAATATATTTGCATCTCTTAGAGCCTGTTTTATATTTGGTTTTTTATCTTCTTGTTTATTGATTAAAATATTGTTATATAAATCATTTATTTTTATGTCTTCTTCTCCATAATTATAATAATTATTTAATTGATTACTACTATTTATTTCATCTTTTAAATAGTCACTATAGCCATAATTTACTTCTCCATAAGAATTTATACCTTTAGCATAACCATCACCTAAAGAAATATAATTAATGTTTTTTATATTACTATTGTTTGTATATATTAAGTATACAAATATACAGGTTATTATTAATACAATTAATTTTATATATTTTTTTATAAATTTCATTCTGCCTCCAAAAAAAAAGAATAAAGCTAATAATATTATATTTCTTTATTCCTTATTTTAGCACCTACACTTGTTAATTTTTCTACTATTTTTTCATAACCCCTTAATATG
>CANRPP010000024.1 GCA_947632545.1 uncultured Bacilli bacterium
CGTATTTTTTTATCTTATAATACAATTCTACCCCCCCCCCAGAGCGTTTTGTCAATAAAATTTTACTATATGTTAACTAACCAAATTTCGTAAATTATTTACTTAACGTCACGTTTTTTATCTATAGTGACGTTACCTTTTAACTATGATGGGGGAATACAAAAATAAATACAAGGGCAAATTTATTTGTTTATCTTGACCCTTGTATTTATTTTTTATTTCTTTTACAATATTTTTCCAAATAAAGTTATTCTTTATTTGTTATTTATTTTTAAATAGTTTATAATATTAGCTCATATATTGATTTTTATTGAAATATACTTTTTTCTATAAACGTCAATATTTCAATATTATCTATTGCTACTCTCGAGACGTTAAATATTTACAAAAAAAATTTTTCTAACTTCTCGTTCCTTTTGTATGCAATAATTTGACTTAAATCAATTATATATTATCTCTTTTTTCATAAATTAATACTATTTTTTTATTTATTTTACTTTATTTACGAGAACTTTCAACTATAAAGAGACAACCATCATCATCCGTGACGTTATCTCTTAATTTAACGAACTAACCAAATTTATAACATAAAAAAATCCATAAAATATGGATTTAATTTACTTTTTAAAATCTAATGAATTAATTAAATTATCTTTTAAATTAGTGCATATACCAGAATCTTCATATACTGTATATGTAACATTATATAAAGAATGATTTTTTATAATAGCATAATCATATACATAGGCAGTTCCATGTGTATCAACTTCCATATAGTTCCATTTATCACCATTTAATTCTACTTCTGAAATAGCACTTTTTTGATCTTGTTCAGAGTAATCTGTTTTTCTATTTAAATAATTATAAGCTGTATTAGGAGTAGAAGTTATTTCTATTGTATAATTACATGAATCTTTCTTTGTTTCATAATTATATGTATACTTATCATCTGAAATAGATTTTTTTGAAAAACCATTTGGATTTTCAAATACTAAATCGTGATAATCCTCAACAGGTGCCCCAGTAGCTTCATTTATTAATTCATCTATCTTATTCTTATTTATACTGTAAGAAAACATAAATACTATAATCATCGCTAGAAGTGATGGTAAATAGTTTACTCCACCTGTATATTTACATAATTTTAATAAATCACTTCTATTAAGTCCTGAATTTTTTCTTCTTATATTTTGAACTTTATTTTCTACACTTTTTAAATACATATTATTAAATATTAATGATACAACTATATTTACAACTCCTGATAAAATTAAACAAAATGTAGGCATAAAATATAATAATATTAGATAAGCTGCCAAGTAAATAAAACTAAATAAATACATTTTTCTATAAAGTGCATAATAAACACCAAATATAAAATACCAAATAGAAAAACTAACTGCTCTTATCTTATCATAACTATCTCCTACATAAGATTTAACCATAGAAGGAACATCTATTGTTTGAGTAAAACCACTACTAGTATCAATAATTTCATTATCTTTAATTTCTGCATCTTTTTCAACTAATCTAGAACCACATACATTACAAAATAATTTTCCGGTATTTACTTCTTTATTACATTTTGGACAATACATATATTCATCACCTATTATTAGAATAACATAGTTTTTTTAAAAAATACACTAAATAGTAAGCCTCTTTACATATTAGTATACAACTATTAATTATTATCTATATAGTCTTCATAACTTACTTTTCTATCTATTATAGAGCCATCTTTTTTTATTTCAATTATTCTATTAGCGACAGTTGAATTAAGTTCATAATCTCTTGTTGTAAATATTATTTCACCTAAAAATCTTTCCATACCTTTATTTAATGATGTAATACTTTCTAGATCTAGGTGATTTGTAGGTTCATCTAATATTAAAAAGTTTGGTTCTTCAAGCATCATTTTAGATATCATACAACGAGCTTTTTCTCCTCCTGACAAAACATTTACTTTCTTAAATACATCATCACCTGAAAATAACATTCTTCCTAAAAATCCTCTAAGTATAGTTTCATCTTTTATATCATAAAAACTTCCAATCCATTCCATAATATTTTTATCTGTATTAAAATATTGTGTATTATCCTGTGGTAAATATCCATAATTAATAGTTTTTCCCCACTCAATCATTCCTTTATAATCTTTATCTTTACCACATAAAATATTAAATAATGTTGTTTTTACAAAATCATCTTCTGCGATAATAGCAACTTTATCTCCTTTTAAAATAGTAAATGAAATTTTATTAAATATTTTCTTACCATCAACTTCTTTTGTTAAACTTGTTACTTTTAATTTTTCTTTTCCAGCAGGTTTTTCTATTTTAAAATCAATATATGGATATTTTCTAGATGAAGGAACTATTTCATCTAACTCTATTTTTTCTAACATTTTCTTTCTAGAAGTTGCCTGTCTTGATTTAGAAGCATTAGCTGAAAATCTTGCGATAAATGATTGTAATTCTTTTATTTTATCTTCTTTCTTTTTATTAGAATCTCTCATTTGTTTTTGTAATAATTCTGATGATTCATACCAGAAGTCATAGTTACCAATATATAGTTTTATTTTACCATAATCAATATCTGCGATATGGGTACAAACATTATTTAGAAAATGTCTATCATGAGAAACTACAATTACTGTATTATTAAAATTAATTAAAAATTCTTCTAACCATTTAATTGCATTAATATCTAAACTATTTGTAGGTTCATCTAAAAGTAAGATATCAGGATTGCCAAATAAAGCACCTGCTAACAATACTTTTACTCTATCTTTTACTGGAATTTCTTTCATTAATGAATAATGATAGCTACTCTCAACTCCTAAATTATTTAAAAGTGTTGCGGCATCACTTTCTGCATTCCAACCATCTAAATCCATAAATTCAGCTTCCAAATTAGCAAGTTTCATTCCATCTTCATCACTAAATTCAGTGTGAGAATATAATTCATTTTTCTCCTCAATTATTTTATATAATCTTTCATTACCCATTATAACAACATCAATAACTCTCATATCATCATATTGATAATGGTCTTGTTTTAAAATAGAAAGTCTTTCTCCTTTAGTCATAGTAACCTCACCAGTAGTAGTTTCAACTTCTCCTGATAAAATCTTTAAAAATGTAGATTTTCCACTACCATTAGCGCCTATTAATCCATAACAATTACCATTAGTAAATTTTAAATTAACATCTTCAAATAAAGTTCTTTTACCAAACTTTAAACTAACATTATTAACCTGTAACATATTATCACCTCAAAACTATTAAGATTTTATCAAAAAATACAAAAAAAGACAAGTTAATTGTCTATCTAATCTTTTTATATTGCAATGTCTTTTTTTTATTAATAGAATTATTTTCTTTAACTAAATCAGTGATAATAGATTTTTCATCTTCATCACAACCAATTGAACCAAGATAACCCTCTAATTTACCTCTTTTATATTTTTTTATTAAATTTTTTTCCATTTTTCCATAATCTTCTAATAAACCTTCTTTAGCTAAAAATTGATAATGATAATTTTTATCTTCATCAATTAGAATAGGTCTATTCTTAACTACTTTATCTTTATCTATTTTATCTTTTTTTAACTCTTTAATCTCACTTACACATTTTGATTTTTCTAATTCACAAAGTTTAATAACTGCATAAGAACTATTTACTATTTCTTCAGATTTCTTTTTATTTATTTTTGCTTTAACTATATTAGAAACAGTAATTGTAGAAACAGGAAAAACTATAGTACCTATAGATGATAGTATATTATTACTAGGTAGAATATTTATTAAACCAACTTCTAATATTAATGTTGATGCGATAGCTGAAATATTAAACTTAATTTTAGAAATTGGATTTTCATAGTTAGATGATAATAGATTATAAAATGAGTTAGTATAAACTTCTTTTAAATAAGAAAGCCTATTTTCTAATAATAAAATTTTATCTATATTAGGAAATAAATTTCTTTTTTGCAAAGTACCATCAGTACTAAAAATATAAACATTATCTCCTAATACAATATAATTTTCCCAAATTTTATCATTCATATTTACACCCCTAAACTTAATTGATTTATTATTATATCATAAATAAGTTATTTTTCAAGAGAATTTATTATTTTTTACATCTTACTCTTCTTTCTATGAATTCACTTAAATTATTCTCTTCAATATTTGATAAAAATTCTATAACATCTTTTTTTCCACTTTCTAAATATTCACTATTTATTTCCTTACAAAAAGCAAAACTTGCATATTTATTAAATTTATTATATTTAATTAAATGATAATTTCTTATAAGATCATAAATTAAATATTCATTAATTTTATCCATATTAATTCCATATGCCTGCTCTAAATTGATACTAGGATCAAACTGATAACTACCAGGATCAACTAAATAAAGTCCATTATGATAAATTGTATTTCTATCATTCAAATCTTCCATTAAAATTTTATTATCACTTAATATTTCAACGTCTTCTTTAAGTAATTGATTTTCTTTACTTAATTTATTTTTATCCAAATTAAAATAATTATCCATACCTAAATTTTTAATATAATCCATTTGATAGCCCCTAATATTATGATGTTTATCTAATAGTGGTTCAGTTGGTAATAATATCCTATTTGTTTTTATATTTTTCATTTTTTCAATTAATTTTTTTGATATAAGAATATCTTTACCCGGTGATTGTTTAAAAAATTTTACAGCTTTATTATTAATTTTATATACTTCTACTTCTAAACCTTCACCTAATTTTAGATCTTTTTTCATATGATATGGATTATATCTAACTTTTTTACTATTAATATAAAATACCATATAATCACCTATTTACCCTTATAAAAGTGTGATACAAACTTTGAAAATTCATAAAGAATAATATCACATTTATTAATAGCAAAACTTTTACCTATGGCTTTACCACCTATTGTTAAACTTGCTACTATTGCAGTTGTTATTAAAGTCATTAAAAATAAATTTATTGATGTAGTCTTTGATATTAAGCTTGCGATAGTAACAGCAGTAGAACCAGATATTACTCCACATATATCACCTATTACATCACAACAAAAACTTGATACTTTATCACTATTTTTTTTAAATAACACAGCGATATTAGCGCCTTTTACTTTTCTTGAGTTCATTGAGTGGAATATTTTCTCATCTGCAGTAGTAACACTTACACCTATAATATCAAATAAAACTCCAAGAAGTATAAATAACAGTGATACTATAATTCCAATTACTAAATTAAAATTTGGTACAGTAACTTCTGATACAAAAGATAGTGAAAAACTTATTGAAAATGATATTATAATAATAGTTAGTACCCATCGCTTATCAACTAATTCTTTCTTTATTTTTTCTCTTCTTCTAGTTTGAATTTTTAAATTTTCTAAATCTTTATTTTTTTTCATATATACCTCTATATTTTTTTGCAAAAAAAAATTAATGGCTGTAAAATGGTAAACTTTGAGTCTTAGGTCAAGTAGGATTTCCCCAACTTCTACTTATTCGTTACCAAATAAGTGGTTCCCCTTTAAAGAAGTTAGTGTGGTGTTGCCACATCACACGACTTGATTGCCACTTAGTACCCACTGCAATCCCAAATTAGCGCACTCTAGGAGATTTCCTCACCAGTCTTTATTATTAATTCTTTTTTGCAAAGATAATTTCATAGCGCAATTCTTAAATGTCTGGCCAAACAATTAAGAAAGTTCACTAATCCCAGTACCTTCACTCAAGACAAGCTACACTATACATAGCTTTCGCCACAATATAGGTTCAAATCCATATCGTAATAAGTCCGTCAGTAGAAGTTACGTATAGGCTTACCACAAGTATGGGTCTCCACGGAAGTTGGGTCGTTTATCGTATGCCATTACGAGCGCCCAAAATCCTCACCCCTCAGCATCCACCCCTCACTGGGCGTAAGAAGCAAACACCAAAGGTTTCACAGATATGCTCTTTAACGGTTGTTTAATCCCGTCTTCATAATAAAGTAACTGACTAGAATAATGTGCCATCAATTACAAATAAATTATAGCATAAATCATAGAATTTGTCAAGTTTACACTTATATTATATGCATATAAATTAAAAAAAGAACTAGCATTTAACTAGCTCTTATTTGTCCAACATACCAGTTAATTTTTGATACCCAAGTATTACTTTCTGCATACCTAGGACCAATTAGTTCAACTGTATTAAATCCTCTAGTATAATATTTATTATATAAATTTTCAATCATACCAATTATACCATCATCTACAGTAGCATATGCTTTATAAGCACCACCATTACATCCTGGAGCGCCTTTTTGACCTCCAAAATTATTACATGATCTTGCTAGTGTACTACAACTTGACTTACATCCAGTCTCATGTAACATAATTGCTACAACAATATAAGGATCAACTCCAAGTGATATACACTTATCAGCAATTAATCTACCTTTACCTGCAAGTATATCATTACCTAAATTTCTATCAAGTTTACTTGCTAATTCTTCAATTGTCATACCCTCATATACTTCCACTCTTGGAGGAATATATTCTGCTTGAGGAGCTTGCTCCATAGAAACCTCTTCTACCTTAGCCTCACTTACTGTAAGAGAACTATTAGTAGGCTTTTCTATTTTTGTCTTCACCATTCTATTAGATGATGACATATTTATAACATTGATACTATTAGTAGCCTTTTTTAAGTCATTTTTTACTGGTAGATCATTTTCAACTAATACTGCAATTGATATCATAGCAACACCAACTACAGACATAACGGCACTAATAATCTTTGCCTTTATCAAAATTAATTCACCTCATTTTTTATATAAAACCCCCAATTTATTCATGTACTAATATACTACCATATATATAGTTTTAAGTCAATTTTACAAGGAATTTTACAGACAAATTACTTTAATTTAAAGGTTTTCGGAGCTTTCTTATAAATTAAGATTAACGCTATATTTACATATATAATTGTAAAAATAATCATCATTATAGTAAATATTGTAGAAGATAAATTTAACATAGTAAATTGGTATGCTATGAAGTATGTTAAAAATAATATTATATTATAATTATTATTAACTATCTTCATATCACTATTATATGGTTGCATTAAATAATAGATTACAAGATAATGTACTGAAAAAAAGACACTAAGCGACACAATATATATAAATATATTTATATAATCATAAAAATAATTAGCTCCTCCAGTTAAAAATATAATAATTGGAATAAATATACCTAACAATAATGCAGGTTTAATATTAATTTCTATCATTTTAATTAATCTTTTCTTAAATAAACTTAATATAACATTTTTTTCCCTATAAAAATTAAATGTAAGCATAGCGTGATCACAATTAAAATACATTGATTTTGTTATACTATTACCTCTATTAATAAAATACATAACTAAAACAAAAAATCCTAAATTATTCATAAGAAAATGATTTATATTACTCTTTATATTTGGTACTTCATATATAGATAAAATAGTAACAATAAATAATACTATAATTAATACTATATTTATATTAGAACTTCTAGAAAGTATAGTTTTATGTCTTTCAAAAAATATAGTATTAAATAAATCATACCCTTTTTTATTTTTTATTTTTTTATTATCAATAATCTTATCTTTATTTTTAATATCAATATATGACTGAATACTATAATCACTTTGATATTTACTATTCATTGCTATATTATAACTATTTACTTTTTTATAAATTTCTTTATAATTATCAACTTTACTAATATATAAATAACTATAAATACCAAATATTATAGATATAAGTGTAGATATAATAATTATATTATTATTAAAATATATATTAAATATTGGTAATAAAGATAAAATAACTCCAACTACTAATACTAATATACATATAAACTTATCATCACTTATTCTAATATTATTTTTTTTATAATATTTAATATTTAAACTTTCTCCAATAGTTTTACTAAATAATATAAATAAACTAATAACAATTACCATATAAAGAGGTAAGTTTAATATTATAAAAAATATTGATAGTAAAAATATATTTAAAACTAAATTGAATATTGCCTGATAGATATAACTACTAATAATAAATTTCTTTGAATCCATTTTAAATAAGATTATACTAATATATTTTTTTCTACTAGTATTTAAAATATTAGTATTTATAAACATACCAATTATAGTAAACACAAATACTAAATGAATAAAATAATTATTATTATTAAATTTTAATGCATTAAATATCATAAATATTATTAGGTAATATGAAAATTTAGATACTATAAATCTAACTGTAGTACAAAGTAGTGCTAGTATTTTAGTAAATATTTTAAAACCTTTTTTACTATATATATTATCACTAATTATATTTTTAATTATTGGAGTTTTCTTTAATGTATAAATAAATGAATTAATAGCATAACAAAAGTCTATATCAAATGAAGTCTTAAGTGTATTCATTATTCTATATCCTTTAGAGCTTTTATTATTTTATCTTTATAATTTTTAGTATTTAGACTTTTCTTTTCTATTAATTCTAATTTTTTATTATTTAATATTATAATTTCATCACATAAATCTATAGCTAATTCTAAAATATGAGTAGAAAATATAATTATATGATCTTTTTTCATTTGTTTTAATAGTTTTTTCATATCATCTTGAACAACAACATCTAAAGATGTAAGTGGTTCATCTAGAAGTATAACTTTTGAATTAGATATAAAATTAATAAGTATCTGCATTTTATTTTTCATACCGGTTGAATATTCTTTTAATAGCTTATCTTGATCTTCTTTATCTATTTTAACTAAATTAAAATAGTAATTAAGCTCTTTAATATCTTTAATTTTATCTTTATTTATTTCAAGATAAAAACTTAAGAATTCTTTAGCAGTTAAAAACTCTGGTACTATTGGGGTTGAAATAACATAACCTATATCATCACTAGATAATTTTTTACTACTATTATTTTCTACTAAATTAAATTTTCCAGATGATACATCAATATCCTCATTTAAAGAATTAAAAAAAGTAGTCTTACCTGCACCATTTCTTCCAATAAGACCATATATTTTACCTTCTTCAAATGTAAAATTAATATCTCTTAATACTTCTTTTTTTCCATAACTTTTAGATAAATTTTCTACTACTAGCTTCATATATGCCTCCATTACTAATTATATCAAAAATACATATTTTTGCATATTAAAAGAGAAAATATATTTCTCTTATTTATTAGCCATTACAGTAAAAAATATTGTACCAATTACTGTTATACCTATTAATAATATTGTTAATACTATTACAGAGATATTTCCAATACCATGTTCATTATAAACTTGATTTATAGTATTACTATCAGCTAAATTTGGATTATCACTATCTTTTATATATACTAAATCACTAAGTTTACTAGATAGTTCCATATCAATATTTTCTATAATTAGACTATCATTATCTTTAGTTCTGGCAGTAAATGTTGAAAGTGAATTATCTTTAATAACAACACTATCATCAAATATAGAATTATATTTATTATAGTCTTCTATCATTGGAAGTAAAAAACCATTTTTAAAATTTTCATTATAATCAAATATGTGACTTTTTTCTGTGGATGTTACACCATTAGCATATTTAATAACTAATGTATGACTACATTTACCATTTTCTACAATAAATTTAGAAATCAATGAATTTTCATCTGTTGTAGTTGCATATATTTTATTTAAATCATTTCTATATTCATTATATTCTAAAGACATTGGGTCCACATTACCACTATTATCAATACTTATAGTAGCCTCTATACTAGGAATACTACTACTATCAACAACTGTAATAGTTGGTGTTGCATCACCTACTTGTTTTTGTTCACTATTTATTTTATCTAATTCACTATTCATAAATATCACCCTATATATTTTTTAAAATTAATCTATCTCTTGTAATCTTTTTCTTGATTTTTTAGCTTCTAAAATTCTAAATTCTTTAGCTTCTTTTAATACTCCTTCTTGTCTATCTCTTGATAATGATAATTTCATAAATTGATCTTCTCTAACAATTATACCTCTTTTTTTATCATCATCTTGTTTATAAAATTTATTATTAAAAAGGTCTAAAATAGCATTATCTTTTAATTTAGTAAATATAGAATTAGGCACATAAGCAAAATTTGGTTTTTCTCCATTTCTATTATCTAAATAAAATTTTGGTAAATCATCTAAATCTACATTTTCTTCTTTTTCTTCTTCTTTATCGTCTTCTACATTAGTATCATTAGAAATTTCACTATTTTTTAATAATTCATCCTGTTTTGATTCTTGGACAATGGTAGGTTCAATTTCATTATTAGTTACATTATCTACATTATCAACTGAATATAAATTGTTTATATCTTCTAATAATTTTACTGCTAAATCTTTAACTTTAATATACTTTTCTACTTGCTCACCTTTTTTATTTTCATCTTCTTCTTCACCAATTATAATTTCTTGATGTTCATATATATCATATAAAGCAGACTTTATTTTTTCTATACAATTCTGATAATCAAAATTATTATACATATTATCCCAACCTTACTATGCGTTAGCAATTTCCTTTAATAGAGATTGAACACTTTTCCATTCTTCTTCATCATTAATTTCAATAATCTTTTTTTGTCCATCTTCATCTATTAATTTAGAAATGTATATAACGATATCTCCATTAGGTTGTTTTTCATTTTTAGTATAAACAATATATTGATTCATATTATCTCTAGTATTTAAATATGTAACTAATTCAACTTCTTCCTCTTCTCCATTCTTATTAACTATAACTATTTTATCACTCACATTTATCACCCTTTATATATTCTTAATCTAATTATATAACAAATTATAAAATATTACTAGTATTATTTAAAATTAAACATTAACCATTCTGGTTTAATAATTAAAAGTATCCCTATAATAAACATTATAATAGCACCAATTAAATGAGAATACTTATTATATTTAGTTGATATAGCTACTATTTTAGTAGTTATCATCGCTATAACGAAAATAAGTATATCATCTAACAAGAAAAATACTATATAAATAAATGTATAATATAAAGCCACAATACCATGTACTTTATTAATGGCAAGTAATTGTGTAAATACTATAGGAAGACCTGCTGAACATAAAAGTTCAACAACATTAACACTTATAGCTAGTAATATAACTCCAAGTAAGGCTAAAAATAAGTTTTTCTCTGTAGTAAATTTTTTTATTTTTTCAAATATCTTTTTTCTTTTTTTATCATCAACTACTTGGCATCCTGAATCTTTTCTTACTTCATTTATAAATGATTTTATATTAATAATAGAACCTATAATAGCAATACCTGCTATTAAATTTTTGAATATAATAGAGGTTCCAACATTAACTACAATATTAATCCAAGATAACATTATAGCCATATAAATAACTGCTGATGTAAATAAAAATGTTAAACCAATAATCCACATTCTTTTTCTATTTTTCATACCTAATAACATACTAATTAGAAATAAAAGTACCCACATAGCACAAGGATTAAAGCCATCTACTAATCCTATTATAACTGCTGCTACTTCTATTGAAAAATCTTTTAAATTAGTTTTTCCTAAAATAGGTACATCTATTGTAGTTTGTTTATCAGTTTGTTTTTCTACCTTTTTAAATTCATCTACTATTTTTTTATTACCAAAAGTATTATTTTTTATACTACCAACTACATCTGAATACTTATTACTATTATCAATATAAAAATTTATAATTCTCATAATTTTATCATTATATGACTCTGTATATCCTACTATATAAGTAGATCCTACTATTGTAATAGGAACACCTACTTCTTTTATGTTCATCTTTCTTTTTACAAGTTCCATTAACTCTTGATTATCTTTATTATTCCAAACTTCATATTTTACTATATCAATATCTTGATAGTCTTTTTTTATTTTTTTTAAAAACTTATTTTCTTCCTTACAATGTGGACATCCATCACCATGAAAGAAATATACTTTTAAATCCTCTTTAGCATAACAATTACAAGTGCAGACAAAAAAAGATATAATTAATAGTAAAACTATTCTTAATTTTTTCATTTAATCACCTATATTTTCTATAACTTCAAGCAATTCTTCATAACTATGTTCACCAACTATTCTTTTTACTTCCTTGTTATCTTTAATAAAAATAAATACTGGTAAAACATCACCTGGTGTATATTTTTCTGCCTTCTCAGAATCAAAATCTAAATCTAAAGATACTGTTTCTATATCTTTTTTTTCTAATACTTTATTCCAGATTTTATTCATTATTAAACATGCACTACACCATATAGCAGTAATTTTAATGACTTTCATTTAGTTTTTTCAACTCCTCTACTTTTTTTTCTAAAATAGTATAAAAAGTATCTAACTCTTCTTTTTTTGTTAAATGACTTAAACTTATTCTAATACTATGTTTAGAATACTCTTCATTTTTAGTAGTTTCTAAAACAGCAGTAGATTTATCACTCTTACTTGCACAAGCAGTTTGAGTTGAAATATAAATATCCTCTTCTTCTAAAGCATGAAGTATTGTTTCTGGTTTAATACCTAGTATACTAATATTTAAAATATGAGGTACTGCATATTTATTACTATTTATATGAATATTTTTATTTTTAGAAAGTTTATTTCTTAAATATTCATTTAGTGAAGTAATATAATTATACTTTTCATTTAAGTTTTCTAAAGCAAGTCTTAAAGCTTTAGCAACTGATGCGATTAATCCAACAGCTGGAGTTCCACTTCTATATATAGTTGTAGACTTTCCCCCATGTATTAAAGGATCTATTACTATATTATCTTTTTTTATTAAGCACCCTATTCCTTTAATTCCATATATTTTTTGAGACGAAAAACTAATTAAATCAACATTTTCGATATTAATATTAATCTTACCAATAGACTGTGTCATATCACTATGAAAATATATTTTAGGATAATTTTTAAGTATATTACCTATTTCTTCTATAGGTTGAATGATACCTACTTCACTATTAACACTTGCAATTGTAACTAATATAGTATCATCTCTAATTAATGATTTTAAATCTTCTAAATCAACTCTTCCATATGAATCTGTTTTTACAAAATCAATATCAAAACCTTCATTTTGTAAGTAATTAAGTGTTGCAGTAACAGAAGAGTGTTCAAGTCTAGTAGTAATTATATGTCTTCCTCTATTTTTATATCTATAACATATTCCTTTAATAGCAGTATTATTAGCTTCACTTGCACCAGATGTATAAATAATTTCTTTTTCTGATACATTTAATAAATCTGCAATTTGCTTAGTAGATGCATCTATTAATTCTTTAGCTTCAACTCCTAATTTATGTAATGAATTAGGATTACCTATAAATTCTTTTGTAACACGTACAAAAGTATCTAAAACATAATCATTTACTGGAGTTGTTGCTGAATAGTCTAAATATATCATATAATCACACTCCCACTATTTAATTATAACAAAAAAAAGAAAGAATTTCATTTTCTTTTTCTATTTATTACTATTTAGATAATAATCTCTTTCTGCAATAGATTTTGAAATATTTTCTAAATCTTCTAGAGAACTATCTTCATTTAAAATTTCTTCTACTAAAAATAATATATCTTTAAGAGATATTGCTTTACTATAATCAATATTATACTTATTTAAAGTTTCTATTTCAAAATTAGTAAGAAATATTTTATTACCACAATCATTTAAACTATTTTTGGAAAAATCTAAATCATTAACTAACTTTTCTATATCATAATCTTCCATTTATATCACCTAATTTAAAAGTAGGCATATGCCTACTCTATATTATCTAATAATCTATTCGCTTTATTTAATAAAGCATTT
This sequence comes from uncultured Bacilli bacterium, assembly GCA_947632545.1. Lineage (GTDB taxonomy): Bacteria > Bacillota_I > Bacilli_A > RF39 > UBA660 > UMGS995. The sequence continues at coordinate 13,965 of CANRPP010000024.1, forward strand.
AATTCAGATTTTTTACTATCTGTTTCATCTAATAATCTAGATTGTTCTTTTATTATTTTTTCTTTTTGTGCAAGTTTTGATTCAAGTTTTTTAATTCTTCTATTTAATTTATCTGTTTCTTCTAACATTTTGTTAATTAATTCTATAGCATTATCAAGTATTTCAGATTCATTTTCTGAATCATCAAAAATTGAAGTTTTTCTTCTTTGATATCTTCTTGATCTTTTCATTTCCATATCATCCTCTTCTATATCATCATCGACATCATCATCAGATTCATAATTATCTTCATACTCTTCTTCATCTTTTTCTTTTTCTTCATCGAAATCTGTATCATCTTCTTCTTCTATTTCTTCTTTTTGTTCTTCAGAATCATTATCAACTTCTTCTTCATTGTAAGTATCATCTGTAGAATCATCTTTATCTTTACTATCTTCTTCAGATTCTTCTTGATCTTGATTTTTAGAATCATCATCACTATCATTAGAAGTAGTATCTATATCTTCTTTATTATCCTCAGTATTTTCTTCTTCAGTATCGCCTTCTACATTACTTAATGAAACCATAGCTGGAGAATCTTCTAAAGCTACTTTATTATCATCTTCATCTTGATCTATTTCATTATCATTTGTTTCTTCATTTTCTTCATTTTCTTTATTATCATTATAACTATTAGTATCAGTAGACTCAACTTCAGGTACTGGTGGTAAATCATCATTATTTTCACTATTAGTTGTATCACTATTATCAGAAATACTTAAATCGCTTAATGAAGTTGAATTAATATTAGAATCAGGCATTGCCTCTACAGATTCTTCATTAGTATTAGAAACATCAACATCTATTACATCTTCTTCATTACTAAATTCATCTACCCTAATAAATTTTGATAATGAATTAACATCATTTGTATGGAAATATAAACCTTCTTTATTTTTTCCTATAAAACTACAATCTAATCCTAATTTATTATTATAGCTATCCGTACTATATACATTAGCCTCACTATATGGATCTTCGAAAATAATCTCTCCTGTAGGTCCCATTTCTTGCATCATCATTTCTACAATTAAACCTTTATTAGCTTCAGCAGTAGCATCACCAATTGATGCAACTTCATTGGTAGTTGGAACAGAATTTACTACTAATAATAAATTATCTGTAATTCTTTTTATATCCTTTTTATTAAAATCAACTAAAATATCACCTGTAGCAGAAAAAGCTCCAATATTTTGACATGGATTAACTTCATCAATAGCGTGTCTTGGATCAAGTGTTGCGATAATTACACCATTTCCTAAAACTCCATCCTTTAATACATAATGCATATTACCACTTTTTGGTACAACATAATTAATTTCTACATTTGGATATTCTGCCATTTGAGAGATTCCTTTTTTTATTTCCATCTCACACACCACCTATTTTATTCTTTTACTCTATTATCTATATAATAACACACTTTTTTTTACAAAACAACATAAAAATACAATTATTTTTATAGAACAAAATGATTTATAAATAAATCATGCCCAAACTTCACAGTTTGGTATTTCTCCTTCATTGGATAATTC
>CANRPP010000025.1 GCA_947632545.1 uncultured Bacilli bacterium
AAAAGAAAAATCAACCTATTTTTAGGTTGACCTATATATCAATGTCGAAAAAAGTTCGACCAGATTTCCCAATGGTGCCGATAGTAAGAATTGAACTTACCGCTGATCCTTACCAAGGATCTGTTTTACCACTAAACTATATCGGCAATATAAAATAAAAATCCTTATAAATAAGGATTAATTTCTACATGGTGGAGCATAGCGGGATCGAACCGCTGACCTTCACGGTGCAAACGTGACGCTCTCCCAGCTGAGCTAATGCCCCAAAACAAGTTAGCAATAAAATTATAGCATAGCCTAATTTTAAAAGTCAATACTTATCACTAAATTTATTTTCCAATATAGTTTTTTCAGTATAGTATTTATTTCCTTTCTTTACTATATGGTATTTTCCCCTAACAAACTTACTTATATCATCTACTTTTTTTCTTCTTTTAAAACTATATTTATTTAAATATCTTTCAAGTAAAAATTTATCAAATATATACCCTCTTTTTTTATATTCTATACTTATTTTATAAAATAAAAAACTTATAATTACTATTATATTTAAGGATAAATTTCTACATATTAAAAATATACCAATTATTATTGATGTTAAATATGAAATATATATAGAAATATTAAAACTATTTCTATAAGATAATTTTATAGATAATAATATATTTAATAATTTACCTCCATCAAGAGGATATATAGGTAATAAATTAAAAATCAATATTGTATAATTATATGTTTCTATTAAATTATAATATTTACTAAAATAACTTATATTTATTATTACTAGATAACATATCATTTGAAATAATGGTCCCATCAATAATATAATAAATTCCTTTAATAAACTTTCATTTAGGGACATATTAAATTTTGACACTCCACCAAATGGATATATATAAATTTTATCTACATCAACATTAAATATTAATGCAGCAACAAAGTGTCCTACTTCATGTACTATAATTAGTAATAAAAGAATAATAAAAGGCATAAATGCACCTATTAAAAATGCCATAAGTGCAAATAATAAAAATAAAGGGCTTACATATATATAATTATAAATATTTTTTATAATCTAAATACTTCCCATCTTTTTGAAATATCATATATAATTTATTACCTTTTACTTCACCTAATAATCCACCCTTTTCCATATAGTCATACATTTTTATATTAGTAGTAGAAATATTTGAATACCATACATCTACACCATCAATCTGCTCAATAATAACTGTATTACCATACCCCTCTTTTTCACCCATAAAAACAACAATACCACTTTCTAAAACTGGAACCATATAATTTGAATCAACACTTAATGAAACTCCATCTTTATATACATTAGCCTTATTATATGAAATTTTTTCATTAAACACTTTTTCTTCTGTAGGCGCTATCTTATCAACAGCTAGAATCTTTCCAAAATATTTTTCATAAATAGATTTTAATTTTGTAAATTCTAAATTATCTTCATAAACATATTTAATTAATTTATTTTTAAAAGAAGTATTACTCTTTATCATAATTAATGCCAGTAAAAATAATATTATAACAATTAAACATCTACTAATAAAATTTTTTACACTTTTTTTAAGTACTAGTTTTTTTACAACTTTTTTCTTTGCTCTATAATCTTCTATATTCATATTTATATCTCCCTAATTAATAATATGAATAAATAAAAAAAATATGATTAAAATTAATTAATCATAACTTTTTTATATTTTTTAGGTAAAAGCATAGTTATAAAATACAATAATTCACCATAAATTAAATTAAGAATTATACTATGACTTATCTTATATAATAATCTATTAAATGACATAGGTACTAAATTAAATATCATTATAATTAAAGCTAGACTACATTCATATATAATTATTGAAAGTAATATATCAATAAGTATCCATATAAAATTAAAGCCTGATATTTTATATATTTTAGTTATAAAAAATGAAATTATTAAAAATATAAAACCATCTAAAAATAATAAATTTGTATAAAATATATCGTATATTATACCAACTATAAAAGCCATGATATAATATGATCTTTCTTTGCGATAGAAAAAGGTGTAACAAATTATTAAAGCAACTATAGTAGTTAATGGTGTGAATAATGATAAATTACCTACTCCATATGGTAGAAAATTTGTTAAAACTCCATCAATTATAAATGATATTAATATAATAATTATACTTATTAACATTATTTTTTCTCCTTTAAAACTGTTAAATAATGAATAGAATCAAAATCTTGACCAGTTTCTAAATATAAAGTTTTACTTATATTATATTTATCATTTTCAATTTTTTTTACTGAACCAACATATATTCCTCTTGGTTCTTTTCCACCTAATCCACTAGTAACTACTTTATCTCCTACTGAAACATTTAATGATTTATCAACACCTACTACTTTTAATAATGAAGTTTTATTATCATAACCATTTAATATTGCAACTGTATCTCCATTTGCTGTAGCTATAGATACTGATACTTTATAATTAACATCATCACTAGTAATTAATTTAACTTCACTAGAGTTCTCACTCACTTTTGATATTTTACCTACTAATCCATTTTTAGTAATTACTACCATATCCTTATCTATACCTGAAAGCTTACCCTTATCAATTGTAATTATATTAAACCAATAACTTTTATTTCTAGATAAAACTGTTGTAGTAACAGTATTATATTCTGTTAAAGTATTTTTTAGTTCTAATGCTTCTTTTAATTCAGTAATTTCATTTTCAAGTGATGCATTAACATTTTTTTGAATAACATAACTTTTTGATAAATCTTTACCCTTATCTTCATTTAATGATGTAAAAGGATACATAAAAATTTTATTTATAACCATTGCTACATCTTTAAAGCCTGATTCTACAATTGTATAATTCCGATTAAGTGAAATTGATGCAAATAAAAGTAAAAAAACACATATACAACTTATAAAAATAATTATATATTTTTTTTGTTTCTGTTTCTTCTTTTTATACATTTATATCACCTAACTTTCGTTCCTATTTATTATAATATAAAAAAATATTAGATACAATATTAAATAATAAAATTATTATCATTTTCATAAAAGCTATAATAATTATTATCACTTACTATTATATGATCTACAACAGGTATACCCTGTATTTTTCCAATTTCAACTAAACTTCTAGTAAAATTTATATCTTCTCTACTTGGATTAACATCTCCTGATGGATGATTATGTATACATACTATACTAGATGCACTATGTAAATATGCTTCTTTAAATACTTCTCTAGGATGAACTATACTTCTATTTATTGTTCCCATAAATAATAATTTCCTTTCAATTAATTCTTGTTTATTATTAAAGTATAGACAATAAAAGTATTCTTGTTTTTTACCATAAAATAAATATTTAGTAGCTTCCCATATATCTTTAGATGATGTTAATCTTTTATTATTCTTTACATTATTATTCAAAAATATTCTTTTACCAAGTTCAATAGTCGCTAATAACTCAATAGCCTTTACTTTGCCTATACCCCGTATATTTAATAATTGTTCAAAACTCATATTTTTTAAATTATTAATATTTTTACACTGTTTTAATAACTCTAAAGATAAATCTTTTACAGACTTATTTTTAGTTCCAGTTTTTAAAATAATAGATAATAACTCTTCATTACTTAATTTATCACATCCTTCATTAATTAATCTTTCTCTTGGTCTTTCATTAATTGGTATTTCTAATAATTTCATAATTCACCTCATTTTATTATTAGAAATAAACTATAATTTTACATTACTAAATTTTCATAATTAGATAATACAACTTCTTCTATTGCAGAAATATCACTTTCATTATTTGCATTATCAAGTAAAATATCAAATTGCTCTACATTAGATAAAAACTCTAAATTATCAATTTCTAATTCTTTTTCATAAATTGAATATCCTTTATTTTTATATATATTTTTAATTTTAGAAATATTTTTTTGCTCTCCTGTTATTCCAACATATAAATGATATTTACCATCTTTTTCAACAATTAATTTTGGATCTATATTTTTTGTATTATATTCTAATAATTTTTTAGAAGAATATATACCCTCTTCTAAAAAATATAATTTTTTCTTATCACTAAATACTGAAGAAGTTTCTTTATACTCTGAAAATAAAGCAATACCTATAATCCCTCCAGATATTATAGCAACAGTCATTAATAGTAATGTTTTCCTCATTTATTATCACCATAAAAATATTAACAAATAAAATTTAAATAATTTGTCGAAAAAAATATTATAGTAAAAAAGTTATGTTATAATTAAGATGGTGATTATATGCAAGTAAGAAAAAGTTACATTGAATTTATTAGAATAATTGCTTGTTTAAGTGTTATACTATTGCATATTCATTTATGTTTATTTGGTACATCAAATGATATCATATCAATATACATTAATTTTGGAGTAGCAGTATTTATAATGATTATAGGTTATGCTTCATATAATGAATCAAAAAATTATAAAAAACAGCTATTAAAAATGATAAAAATCTTTTCACTTGGAATTTTAACTTTAGTAATATCTATTATATTATATAATTGGATTATAGGAGAAAAATCACTACTTAATTGTTTACTATCAATTCCATTCAAGGAGTTTAAAATCTTAATATTAAATATCATAACACTACATATTCCAGATTATAAATATATAACTTCTCATTTATGGTATATAAATTTATATTGTTTACTATTAATCATGTATCCAATATTAAAAAAAATGTGTACAAATAAAAAAGAGGAAAATTTATTTAGAAGAATTGTATTGATATTATTTATTATAAAAATGATTATTAATGATTTAATTAAAATTAATATCATTGATAGTGTTGATTATTTACCTAAAATATTTAATGATGATTTATTAATATATCCTATAGTTGGATATGAATTATATATACATAGAAATGAAAATAAAACTAAGAAAATAGTTACTATTATTTTTCTTATAACAATAGGTTTACTATATAAATATATGTTATTTAATATTGCTTCTGATACTTATTATAGAGAAAATCCAACTATGGGTAATTTAATATATTCAACTGGAATCTTCATATTATTAGCCAATATAGGTAGAATATTTAAAAATAATAAAATTATTAATTTTATTGGTAACAAAACTTTAGGTATATATCTAATACATTATATGATTATAGAAAAATTAAAAACATGTAGCTTCTACCACAGAACATATCAAAATATGTATAACTTATCTCCTATGCAACAATTTTTATGGGAACTTTTATATGCCATATTAATATTTATATTATGTTTAGTTATTGTCACTATAATAAAATATGTATTTTCTAAAATTAAACAATTAATATTACATTTAAAACCTAAAAAAAATAACCGCTAAGTTATTTTTTTAATAGTTCTAATTTTTCTATTTCCTCTTGTAGTTTTTTTCTATCCATATCTACTATGTTTTTAGGAGCTTTATTAACATAATTTTCATTAGATAGTAATTTTTTTCTTCTTGCAATTGACTGCTCTAATTTATTTATTTCTTCTAATACTATAGACTCATTTTCTACTTGTTTTTCATAAAAATAAGTAATATCAATATATTTAGATTTATAATTAGATGTTGACATATTATTTATAATATTATTACAAATATTTTCATCTTTTATTTTTAATTGTGATTTATATATAGATATAACTTCTAAATCGGCTTTTATAAGAACTTTTGCATCTTTTGTAATTTTATTTGTAGCTTTAATATTTCTAATAGATACTATATCTTCTAATATTTTAGATAATTTATTAGCATCTTCTTTAAATATATAATCTTTATTTATTATAGGATATTTAGTAATCATAATAGATTCACATTCTTTTACTGGAAGCATACTATAAATTTCTTCTGTAACATAGGGCATAAATGGATGCAATAATTTTAAAATATCTGTTAATACATCAAGTAAAACTTTTTTAGTATTAGTAGTCATATTGGATTTAGAAAGTTCTATATAATTATCACAAAAATCTTCCCAAATAAATGTATATAATTCATTACCTACATTATGGAAATTATATTTATCCATACTATTTATTACACTTTTTATAATTAAATTCTTTTTTGTAAGAATCCACCTATCACTTAAAGTTAATTGTTCATTATCTATTTTATTATCAGTTAAGTCTTCTATATTCATAAGTACAAATCTTGAAGCATTCCAAAGTTTATTAATAAAATTCCAACTTGATTTAACTTTATTTTCATCATATCTTAAATCTGCACCAGGTGATGAGTTTGTAGTTAAAAAATATCTTAAAGAATCACAACCATATTCATCAATAACATCCATAGGATCAACGCCATTACCTAATGATTTAGACATTTTTCTTCCTTGTTTATCACGAATTAAACCATGTATTAAACAATCTTTAAATGGACATTTATTAGTAAACTCTAAACCTTGAAAAGTCATTCTATTAACCCAAAATGGAATTATATCATATCCAGTTACTAAAACATTAGTAGGATAATATCTATTAACTAATTCCATATCATTAGGCCAACCAAGTGATGAAAATGGCCAAAGAGCACTTGAAAACCATGTATCTAAAACATCAGAATCTTGTACCCAACCATCACCAGGTGAGGAAGTTTGTACTTTTACTTCATCACCCTTATACCATGCAGGAATTTGATGACCCCACCATAATTGTCTAGAAATACACCAATCATATGTAATTTCCATCCAATGATTCATTGTTTTTTCATATCTAGGAGGAACAAAATTAACCTTTTTATCTTTATCTTTTTGATTTTCTAAAACTCTATCTGCAAGTGGTCTCATTTTAACAAACCATTGTTTAGATAAATAAGGTTCAACAACAGCATTGCTTCTCTCACTATGACCTACACTATGAATTATTTCTTCTACTTTAATTAAAAGTCCTTCTTTTTCCAAATCTTTAACTAGTGCTTCTCTACACTCTTCTCTAGTCATTCCTTCATATTTTAAAGCATTTTCATTCATTGTTGCATCTTTATTCATTACTATAATTCTTGGAAGATTATGACGAAGTCCAACTTCAAAGTCATTAGGATCATGAGCTGGAGTTATTTTAACAACACCTGTTCCAAATTCTTTATCAGCATGAACATCACCAATTATCGGAATTTTTTTATTTACTATTGGTAGTATTACATTTTTTCCAATCAAATCTTTATATCTTTTATCAGTTGGATTTACTGCTACTGCTGTATCTCCAAATAATGTTTCAGGTCTTGTTGTAGCAACTTCTAAATACTTATCACTATCTTCTATAAAATACTTTAGATGATAAAATGCTCCTTTATCTTCTTGATAAATAACTTCTTCATTAGAAAGTGCAGTCATCTGTACAGGATCCCAATTTATAATTCTTTCACCTCTGTAAATTAAACCTTTATTATATAAATCAATAAATACCTTATTAACTGCATCATTTAAACCACTATCTAAAGTAAATCTTTCTTTTGAATAATCTACACTAATACCCATTTTAGCCCATTGTTCATGTATAGTTTTGGCAAATTCATCCTTCCATTCCCATGCCTTTTTAGTCCATTCTTCTCTATCCATTTGACGAGGATTTATACCTTCTTCAAGCAACTTTTTATCTACTTTAGATTGAGTAGCAATACCAGCATGATCCATTCCTGGAAGCCATAGGCAATCATAACCTTGCATTCTTTTATAACGAATAATAATATCTTGTAAAGTTACATCCCAAGCATGTCCTAAATGAAGTTTACCTGTTACATTTGGAGGAGGAATTACAATACAAAATGGTTTTTTAGATAAATCTCCTGATTTAAAATAACCATTATCTTTCCAAAAATTATACTTATTTTTTTCAACTTCAGTGTGATTATATTTTTTATCTAACATAATTTCATCTTCTTTCTTTTATTTTTATTTTATTATCTTTTTCTAAATTATTTATTACCCCATAACAATAATTATAACAACTATCAAAAAGATTTAATAATTCATCTTCAGTAAACATTCTATATTTTTTTAGTTTTTCTACTCTTTTATCTATAATAGAATTAATTTTATCTACAACAAGTAATAAATCTTTAGAATTAATATCATAAACTAAATCTTTACTTAAATTTATAGTTTCATCTGTAAGATTAATTTTATTACCTAACTGTTTATTATAGATAAAATAGTCTGCAAACTTACCAAAATCTTCCTGTTTTAACTTCCAAGGAACAATATCTTTTAAAATACTTCCATCATTTAATATTGCAACCCTTTTTCCATCAATTATACTAACATGTTTTTTTATTGTATACTCATTAAAATAATTATCTGTTATTAAATGGATTAATGAACCAAGTATTAAGGGATTATTTAATTTAGTATTATAATCTTTAAAAACATATCTATATTAATTTTAGGAGGTTTATTTATTCCTTCAAAATTATAATGAGTTTTAGAATGACTATTTATATTTGATATATTTTTAACTATAAAACCATTAGTTGCATCAGGTAAAATATTACCAATAATAAAATCATTACCTAAATTTAATTTTTTATTTAATTTATTAGCTAAAGCAATATGTACTTCCCCAAGAGGGCATAAAATCACTTCCTTAAAATATAAAAACCCACATCCAATAAGGACGTGAGTTTACGTGGTACCACCTTAATTTGTTACTTAATAACCTTAATATTCTTAACGGAATTACCCGGAATTATTTACTTAGTTTCAATAATTATGCTCCCCTGCTACCTTCTATAATAGCTTATCGTTATTTTCACCATCCATAACGTCTCTAAAAAAAGATATTATATACTCCTCAGGTTCAATGCATCTATGGATATTATAATATATTACATATTTTTTTTCAATATAAACTTTTTATGTTAAAATAGAGTTGAGGTGTTTTTATGAAAACAATTAATTTACAAAGTAAAGACTATATAAGTTGGGATGAATTTTTTATGGGTATTGCAGAACTTGCTGCTAAAAGGAGTAAAGACCCATCTACTAAAGTAGGATGTTGTATCGTTGATAAAGATAATAGAATTTTATCAATTGGCTATAATGGTACTCCAAATGGTTTTCCAGATAATAAATTTCCATGGAACAGAGAGGGGAAAAATAGATATGATACAAAATATGCTTATGTATGCCATTCTGAATTAAATGCTATCTTAAACTATCGTGGTAGTAGAAAAGATTTAGTTAATTCAAGATTATATGTTACTCTATTTCCTTGCAGTGAATGCGCTAAAGCTATAGTTCAGTCAGGTATAAAAGAAATTGTTTATAGCGATGATAAATATAATGGAACAGCTGATGATATTGCTGCTAAACTAATTTTTGATACATGTAAAGTTAAATATACTAAACAAAAATAGAAGAACTACTCTTCTATTTTTTCTACTTCTTTATATTCCTTACCTTTAGTATCTACTAAAGCTTTTTTTATTTTTAAATTATTTTGTAGTGCTCCTGTTGCGTCATCACTTACAATTTCATTATCCTCAATTTTTTCTATTATATCCCAACCATCTATTACTTTACCAAAAGCTGCATAATCACCATCTAAATAACTAGATTTATCTAACATAATAAAGAATTGACTACCTCCAGAATCTTTATCTTGACTTCTTGCCATAGAAACTATTTTCTTATCATGTTTTAAATCATTTTTTTCATAACCATTATTACTAAACTCACCCTTTATACTATAACTAGGACCACCAGTACCAGTCCCTGTAGGATCTCCTCCTTGTAATACAAAACCAGGTACTAATCTATGAAATGTATTATTGTCATAGAAACCATTTTTAACTAAAGAAATAAAATTATTAACAGTATTCTCTGCTTTATCTGGATATAATTCCATAACTATTGCACCATAATTTTCAATATACATTGCAACTACAGGATTTTCAGTTTTATATTTTTCTAGTACTGCTTCATTTGAAGACTTACTAAAATCTATTCCTAGTAATTCTTCTGTATTATTTTTACCACAACCACAACTAATAATTAAAAGTAACATAACTACTACTAAATATATTTTTTTCTTCATAATAATCCTCCTTTTTATATAATAACATATTAATAAATAATTTCTAGACTATTTTTAAAATTTATGTTATAATCACTAATAAATTTAGGAGGAATTACTATGTTTAAAATTACCTATACAAATAGATTTGGAAAACAATTTAAATTAAATGCAGATGATTCTAATATAGAATTTAAATATGGATACGCTATTATAGTTAAAGAATTATCTGAAATTGAACAAAAAAAAGTTTCATTTTTTAATGATAGTCCATCTACCATTACAGGAGTTATAAATGAAAAATATGAAACAATAATTCCATTTTCTTCAAATAATAGTAGTATTGAAATCTTCCCAAATAATAATTTCATAGTATCAAGTAATAGTCTAAATGATGCATTTGACTTTCCAATATATTATAATCATATAAGATATGTTAATAATAAATTAGAAACTATTAATGAATTACCTGAAGGTAAACATCAAAGAATTAGTGAAAATCGTATTCTAATTACAAATTATGGATTTCAAAATAGTGCAGTTATATATGGCATAGATGAAGGAAAATATATATCTTATGAATTTAGTAATATTAAAAAATTTGAACAAGAACCTATAAAAAAAGATAGTCTAGCTCTAGCAGAAAAAGATGTAAAAACACCTAATGGATTATCAACTACATTATATTGTTATATAGATTTAAATGGTCAAATAAGATCAAAAATTTATAATAGTTTTTCAGGAGAATATATAGATTTAGAAAGTTCTAATATAACATTTTCAAATTATGTAGAGCAAGTTAAAGATAAATTATTATCTAAAGAAGAACAAAATAAAAATAATTTAAAAAGATTAAAGAAAACAATTAAGTAAAATTGTTTTTTTATATTACTTAATAAAATATAATTTAAAAATAACTAAAAAATTATATAATAAAAATTAATAATATAAATATAAAGAAAAGAACATATGATAACAATATCATTAAGAGAACAAATGTCATAAAGACTTGTATATTTTAATAACTTAAAAAACCTCATTTCTTTTTGTCCAAGAAATGGGGTTCATAACACTTATATGATAGAGTGTTGCACACTTTTATAGAGATGTCATTCACTTACAGAATTGAATGTCCTCTTTTTTTATTTTATGCAAGTTTCCTTGACATATTTATAATAATTAAAAAGACTTTTGACAAATCTTCTATATAAAATTTTAAGAAGTTCGAACAGATTCGTCAAGAGAGTGAACGACGAAGTGATATACAACTCTTTCACATAAAGACGATTGATTAATATCAATCATTGTACATATATTAACGCATCTACTTTTTAATATCAATATATTCTTTTTTAAATATAATTAAAGATAAACCAATTAATATAAAAGGAACACACATTATTTGATTAAATGATATTAAATTTTTCATATGTGTAAATCTTAAAAAATCTAATAAAAACTTACATGCAAAAATCATCGTAGTAAGAATTCCAATACTCTTATTATTTACTTTGTCTTTTATTACTATATTGAAAGAAATTATAAATATTATAAAAAACACTATAGATTCAAGTAACTGTACTGGAAATAAACTAATTCCATTTATATCATTTTGAGAATATAAATATGTAACACTAAATGGTCCACTATATTCTATACCATAACAGCATCCTGTTAAAAAACAAGCTATTTTACCTATTGAATAAACAAGAGGAATACTGCAAATAAATGTTTCTATAATCATTTTAATATTTGATTTAAACATTTTTATATAAATAATTGACATTATAATTATACCTATAACAGCTCCAACAGACGAAAACCCACTTTTAAAAATATCAAATTGATAATCATATTTTGCTGGATTTGAAAAAAAAGAATATAATTTAGCACCGACTATCATACCTATATGTTCAAATATTAGCAAATAGATCAGATCATAATTAAATCTATTTTTTTTATAAGAAATATAACATATAACAACAATGTTAATTAAAAATGCAATTAGTATTATTAATGAATAAATTGGTAAATCTGTATTAATCATTATAATAATACTCCTTATTTGATGAATTAAATGTGTCATCAGCTCGGTTATATATTTTTTTTACATCATCTAAATTAGGATTTAATAGTCGAATATTATAAAAACTCCATTCAAATGTAGATTTATTATTTGTATCTTCATTTGATATTTCAATATGTTTATCATTGTCATAATCAATTGAAATATATAAATAATTTTTATTATCTTTTTTATAGATATCAATTATTTCATTAACCATTTTGTATATTTTAATAATATTATTAATATCTATATAATCAACTTCAATATTTAAATAGGATCTCTTTTCTGTTTGATACATAATATCTTCTTCATCTTTTTCTTCATTAAATCCATATTTATTAATTATATTTGAATAAGAATCTATTGAAATATCACCTTTATTAGAAAAAACAACAATATCTGGATTTCCTATATTAGGATTTGATTTATAATAATACTTAAAACAACCAATTATTTTAGGAGAACTTGTACATGAACCATCACATGAACCTTCACATGCACGACAAGAATCATATTTAACATATTGTGCCTCATTAAAATCATATTTTAAATATTTATTATATATAGATTTATTTAAATTTTTATAATATAAATTATAGCAAATAATAGTCGCAATTATTGCTAATATCAAAACAATTATAATTATACTTACAATATGAAATATTTTTTTCTTATTAATAACTTTTAAATCAACTACATATGTATTACATTCATTACATTTAATTGCATTGGTTTCTAATTTTTTACCACAGTTTGTACAAAAATTATTCATATTCTCCTCCTAAAATTGATATTCACAAGATATAAACAGAAATAGTATAAATAATATTATTAATATTATTAATAACAGCATTATCCAAAACACTATATTAAAAAATTTACTATACTTAAGTTTATTCTTAGCAAAAATAACAAAAATAATTAAAACTAATGGTAAAAAATTAAAAATTATTGATAATAATGGATTACCTATATTATTTGGTAACGTAAATATAATAACATAATCTATAAAATATAATATATGCATTATAAAAAATATCCTTATATATTTTTTTGCTAGTACTCTATCTAGTTCTCCAACTCTATTAGTTAATACTTTTGTGCCACATTTTTCACAAACGTTGGAATTAGTAAGCTTTTCACCGCAATTTCTGCAATAATTATTCATTTACAAATACCGCCTTATCCTTATACTATACAAATTGTAACATATAATTTCACATTTTTAAATAGTTCCTAAGTATTAAAAAAATTTTTATTTGAAATATGTAGAAATTATAAAGTTTATAATTATTTTTTATAACATATTTTGTTGCTGACAAAATATTTAACCCCTAGGAATTTTAACAAGTATATCAAAATAATCCTATAACCTATGGATATAAAAAACCAATAGTTCAATTGGCTTTTCTTTACATCAATGTCCGACAAATTCGAACATATTCGTCATTGGAGCGAATGATAAGAGGGTTTTAAACCATTTATCAAAATTAAATAAATATCTAACAAAATTCAATGGCAATATAGGAATTTATTGGTATTTATAGTATAATTATATAAACTGATACTAGCAAAGGAGGTCATTATGTTAGAAAATAGTGATAAATATTTTGAAGTACTAAATGATATTAAAAGGACTTTAATAACAACTAGGAATAAAATAGCTGAGAGTGCTAATAAGGACTTAATTTTAATGTATTATAATATCGGTTTAAAATTAATTGAAAATAATAAATGGGGTTCATCCTTTATTGATACTTTAGCAAAAGATTTAAAAATAGAGTTTCCTACAATTAAAGGTATGTCAGCAAGAAATTTAAGATATATGCAAAAATTTGCTAGTGAATTTGATAATGATGAATTTTTGCAAGGAGTCCTTGCAAAATTATCTTGGAACCATAATCAAGTATT
>CANRPP010000026.1 GCA_947632545.1 uncultured Bacilli bacterium
GAAGTGGCTCAACTTGGTAGAGCACTTGGTTTGGGACCAAGGGGTTGCAGGTTCAAATCCTGTCTTCCCGACCATTTAAAAATAAATCCTAAATATAGGATTTTTTATTATGTATTAAATGATATATAATTGAACTTGCAACCCCTTTAATTATACTATTTTATCATATAACAATTCTAAATCTTCTTCATAAATTTCAAAACTTGTACCATGATCATGTAACATACCTTTTTTTTTGCCTGATTTGAATACTCCTAGTTTAAAAGTTATCCATATTTTACCATTTTCTATTAATTCAAAAAATTTATTTATATTTTTAATATTATAATATGAATCTTCAGAATACCTTACATAAGTAGAATTTTTATAATTAATTTTATCAACTGTAATATAACATAATTTTTTAAGCTTTAGGTTTATTTTTTCTTCTATTAATTCAAATGACCATGAAGTTAAATTATCAATTAATTGTAATTGTCCACGATAAACATTTAAAATTACTAATTTCTTTTCCCAATCTACTTCAATTCCTAAATTATGATTATTTCCTATATATGTTAATGTTTTTGAAGATACATGATTATTTAATACTTTATATTGTGGTAGTTGTTTATCTGGATATCCATATAATTTAACTAGACGTTTATTTTCAAAAAGAAAACTATCTGGAGTAGCACTAAATAATGTTATTTTTGATTTACTACTTTTACATTTTGTTTTTATTTCAATATCATCATAATCTGGTATAGGAAAATTTTCTATTTCTTTTCCCAATAGTTTTTCGAATTTTATACCTGCAATATTTGAATATGAGTTTTCACATTTTATCCATCCCATCTTTTTAATCTTATCAACTTTTTCTTTTAGTTCATAAAAACTTTTATTCATTTGTTACCTCCTATTATATTATTATCTGTTATTTTAATTTTTTCTTAAAAAATAGTAAGATAATTTTATATTATACTAAATATAAAATTATCTTTATTTTTAAAATATACTATGTTATAATTGTATAAGAATAAGAGGGTGCATTTATGCTAGGAAAAATTATTGAAATAATTGATAACCAAGTGTTTATAAAGTTGGATATTGATATAAATAATCAAACTAATTTAATAAATTTGCATGTTGTTTTTGAAGATGAGGAAAATAAAATTGTTGGTGAAATTGTTAATATTGGTCAAGATAAAATGATAGTAAATATTGTTGGTGAATTAAAAGATAATAAATTTTTACCTGGCTTTTCTACTAAACCATCATTTAAATCAACAATAAGAATAATCACTTTGGAAGAATTAGAAAAAATATTTGGTTCACAAACACCTGGAGATGGAAAAACCTTTTTTGGATTTTCTAATGTATATAAAAATTATCGTATAAATGTTAGTGTTAATGATTTTTTTAGTAACCATTTTTCAATATTAGGAAATAGTGGTTCTGGAAAAAGTTGTACTGTTGCTAGTATTATTCAAAAGTTATTTACCTCAACAAAACAACCACCAATAAAATCTAATATATTTTTGTTTGATGCTTATGGTGAATATACTAATGCATTTAGTAATCTTTCAAAATTTAATCCGAATATACAATACAAAACATATACAACAAATACTCAAAATCCTGAAACAGATATAATAAAAATACCACTATGGTTATTAGATGTGGATGATGTTGCATTATTGTTAGATGTAACCGATACTAATCAGTTGCCAATTATAGAAAAGGCATTAAAATTAGTTAAAATCTTGTCTGGAGATAGTGAAGAAACTATTAAACGTAAAAATGATATTATTGCAAGAGCATTAGAAGATATTTTATTAAGCGGTGCTAATTCTACAAAGATTAGAGATCAAGTTACTGCAATATTGACCAAATTCAATACTAGAGAGTTAAATCTAGAAACTCAAATTGTGCAACCTGGCTATGTTAGAACTTTAAAACAATGTTTATTTATTGATAAAAGTGGTAAATTTCAAGAAATTGAATTGGTAACGGAATTTATTAGAAGTTTTATTAATAAAGATTTAGATTCAGAAAAAGAAGTTAATTTTGACGATAAAAAAACTTATACTTTAAAAGATTTAGAAGAAGCAATGGACTTTGCTTTGATATCAGAAGGAATATTAAAAAGTGAAAAAATATATGATAATGCTAATGTATTAAGTGTTAGGCTTCATACATTAGTTAATGGTAGTTCTAGTGTATATTTTGATTATGATGGATATGTTGATAGAATAGACTATATAAAAAATTTAATGCTTGATAAAAGTACTGGAAAAAAATGCCAAATAGTAAATTTTAATATTAATTATATTGATGATAGACTTGCAAAAGTTATTACTAAAATATTATCAAGAATGTTATTTTTAGTAGCAGTTGAAAATAATAATAGAGGAAGTATACCATTTCATATTATTATTGAGGAAGCTCATCGATATGTACAAAATGATAAAGATGTTAATATTTTAGGTTATAATATATTTGAGAGAATAACAAAAGAAGGTCGTAAATATGGTGTATTTTTAGGGCTTATTACGCAAAGACCTTCTGAACTATCTGATACTGCAATTTCACAATGCTCAAATTTTATAATTTTAAGAACATTGCATCCAAAAGATTTAAATTATATAAAGAATATGGTACCAAATATTTCTAGTGAAATTGTTCAACAACTTAAAAGTCTACAACCAGGTAATTGTATTGCTTTTGGTTCTGCTTTTAAAGTACCTATATCAATGTATGTTGAATTACCTAATCCAACACCTAATAGTAATAATGTTAATTTAGAATTAATTTGGTATCATTAATAAATAATTAATTAAAAATGTAAAATCATATAGTTTTTTATTAGTTTTTATGGTACAATAAAGATAGTTATAAAATAAATGAATAATATTGGAGGTATAAATTATGGCACTAGATAAGTTAAAAAATTTATTTGGTTCAGATGATGATATTACAGAAACATCACTTGAAGAAGAGTATTATAAAAAATCAAGAGAGGAATATCAAGAAGACAATGGCCCTTCTGGTTCAAAAATGATGTTATTAGAACCTCGCGCATATTCTGAATCTCAACAAATAGCAGATTATTTAAAATTGCGTAATGCTGTTGTTGTAAATTTAAAAAGGGTAACTCCTGATCAAGCTAAAAGAATAGTGGATTTTTTAAGTGGTACTTTATATGCGATTGATGGCGATATACAAAAATTAGGTGGGGGAATATTTTTATGTACACCTAATAATGTAAATGTAGAAGGTAAAATTAGTGATGATAATGCACCTATATCTAAATCTCAAAGATCAAATAAAAAATCAAAAGTTGAAGAGGAAGAAGACGAATTTGACTGGTAATTTATAGTTATTAATACAATATTCTGAGGTGATTTCTATGGAAAAATTCAGTTATGAAACCAATGGATATAATCGTAGTGAAGTTAATAATTTTGTAGAAGAAGTTATTACCCAGACTGAAGGAATAGTAAAAAAGTGTAAACAACAACGCGATGAAATAGAAAAATTAGTAGAGGAACTTAAACATTATAGAAATCTAGAAAATTCATTAAAAGATGCGATTATTAAAGCGGAGGAAGCTGGAGATAATATAAAACGTATGGCTAGAGAAGAATCTAATATGATTATTACTGATGCAAAAAATAATGCTAGCCGCATAGTAAATGAAGCATTACTTCGTGCAGAAAAAATAGAAATTAAATCAGAAACATTAGAAAATAATATTAAAATTTTTAAAAGGAAGTTAAAATTAATTATGGAACAGCAAATGGCTGTTGTTGAGGAAATAGAAGTTTTAGAATTAGAATAGATAATAGTTAACAATAATTAACTATTATTTTTCTTTTAATCTTTTATAATAAGTGGTATAATTTTTATAGTGAGGGTATGTAATATGGCTAAGAAAAAAAAGAGAAAAATAAAAAAATCATTTGATCATTCTGCTGAATTATATGGAGTCTTATTTATACTTTGTTCAATTTTAGGATTAGGTAAATATGGCCCAGTGGGAAAATTTATAACATCTTTTTCTATATTTTTAGTTGGATCAATCTATATGATATTGTTAATTGTTTTATTAATATTAGGTATATATTTGGTAATTAAGAGAGAAACACCAGATTTTTTTACTTCTAGATTAATGGGAATTTATTTATTTGTTTTAGGTTTTTTAATTTTAATGCATAGGGATTTTGTATCTCAAAATGATGGAAATATTTTAGTTATATTTAAGGAAACTATAAATCAATTAGTTAGTGCATTTAACAATATTATGAAAACAGGTGTGACTTCTGATATATTTTCTATTGGAGGTGGAATAATAGGTGGTATTTTTGCAATTATATTTGATAAATTATTTTCTTACACTGGTATGCAAATAGTAGCATGGACATTAGTTATAGTTGGTTTTTCGTTATTTATTGGTTTTTCAATATTTGATACTTTTAAAGAAAAATGGGAAAATAGAGAACCAAAAGAAAGAAAAAATAAAATTGTATCTTCAAATAAAAATAGTGGTGTTATTATAAATGATGGTAATGATGATAGTAGTTCAAATGATAGTGAAGTAGATAGTAAAATTAAAATATCTAGTATAGATGAAGTTACTAAAGTAGGTAAAAAGGAAGAATTATATGATAATAATGAGTCGAAAAGTGATGATAAAAATTATAATACTTTAAATAAACCATATATACTTCCTAGTCTTGATTTATTGAATAAACCTAAAAAGAAAAATAAAGGTGCTAATCAAGAGTTAATTGAAAAAAATATTATTACTTTGGAAAAAGTATTAGAAGATTTTAAAATTAAAGGAAAAGTTGTTGAAGTTCATATAGGTCCATCTGTTGTTCAATATGAATTAGAAATTGCTAGTGGAACTAGAGTAAATAAAATTACTGCAATTAACCGTGAGATTTCATTAGCATTAGCAAAAAAAGATGTAAGAATAGAAGCACCAATTCCTGGTAAAAATACAGTAGGAATAGAATTTGCTAATGATGCACCAACGCCAGTTAGTTTTTATGAAATTATTAGTAGCAAAAAAATGGTTAATGCAATGGATAAGAAACTAATGGTTCCTTTAGGAAAAAGTATTATGGGTGATATTGGTGTGTGTGAAATTAATAAAATGCCACATTTGTTAATTGCTGGTACTACTGGTAGTGGTAAATCAGTTTGCGTAAATGGAATTATTTGTTCCATACTAATGAGGGCAAGACCAGATGAAGTAAAATTAGTAATGGTCGATCCTAAAGTTGTTGAATTATCTGTATATAATGGTGTACCACATTTATTAAGAGAAGTAGTTACTGATCCAAAACAAGCAGCTATAGCACTTTCTAAAATGGTTGTGGAAATGGAAGAAAGATATAGAAAATTTAATGAATCAAAGACTAAAAATATTGAAGGATATAATAATTATGTTGATAAATATAATAAATCTCATAAAAATGAAGAAGATAAAATTAAAAAAATGCCTTATATAGTTATTATAATAGATGAGTTAGCTGATTTAATGATGGTTGCTGCAAAAGAAGTAGAAGATTCTATATTAAGAATTACTCAAAAAGCTCGTGCAGCTGGAATGCATTTAATAGTTGCAACTCAAAGACCTTCTACAGAGGTAATTACGGGTTTAATTAAAGCAAATATACCATCTCGTATAGCATTTTCTGTTGGTTCTGGAATTGATTCAAGAACAATACTTGATCAAACTGGTGCAGAACAATTATTAGGTAAGGGTGATATGCTATTTTTACCAATTGGAATGAATTCTCCAATACGTATTCAAGGGTCATTTATAACTGATGATGAGATAAAAAGAATTATTGATTATACAATGTCTCAACAAAAAGTTGAATATGATCCTGAAATGGAAAATCTAGATTCTTTTGATTCATCTAGTTCTACAGATAATACTAATTTATCACAAAATAATAATGATGATACTGATCCTTTATATAATGAAATAGTGGAATTTGTAATTAATACACAAAAAGCTAGCGCGTCTTTATTACAAAGAAGATTTAAATTAGGATATAATAGGGCAGCTAGAATAATTGATACTTTAGAAGAAAATGGAATTATTGGTCCAGCTAATGGATCTAAACCACGTGAAGTGTTAGTCCAACTAAATAATGAAGATAAAAATGAGGTCAAAAAAGATGAAGAATAAAATAGAAAGAAAAAAAAGAATAATAATAATTTGTCTTCTTATCGTGGTATTATTATTTTCAGTAGGATATGCAGTTTTAGCTAAAAATATAGATGCTTTTAATATTAAACCTGCAGATGCTAATTGGAATATTGAAATAATTGATATTGATACTATCAATACAGTTGGTACTGCTATTAATTCTTCTTCTCCTAAATTACTATCTCCCATGTCTGCTAGTTTTGCAGTAAGTTTAAAAAAACCAGGTGATGCTATAACTTATAAAATAAGAATTAAAAATAATGGTTCAATAGATGCATATTTAAAAGATATATTAGTATCTGAAAATAATGCTGGTATTATAAAATATTCTATTTCAGGTATTACTACTGGGAAAACTTTATTAAATATTAATCAAGAAAATCAAATATACTTAAAATTATATTATAATGAAGCTCAAAGTAGTTTAATATCAGCAACTGAAAATTATGTATTAAACTTTGTATATGAACAAAAAAGAAAATAGAAATTTATTATAGTTTTTTTTGGAATTTTGTTATTAATTTTGTTATAATTAAATAGAAAGAGGGTTAATTTATGGCAACAGCTCATATTGAGGCAAAAGAAAATGATATTGCAAAAACTGTATTGATGCCTGGTGATCCATTGCGTGCAAAATTTATTGCAGAAAAATTTTTAAGTAATGTTAAAATTATTAATACTATTCGTAATATGTATGCATATACTGGTTATTATAATAATAAGAAAGTTACTATCTTTCCATCTGGTATGGGTATTGCAAGTATTGGAATATATGCATATGAATTATATAAATTTTATGGTGTAGAAGAAATAATAAGGATTGGAACATGTGGTACTAATAAACAAGATTTAAAAATTTTAGATGTTGTTTTAGCAACTTCTGCATATAGTTTATCAAATTATCCAAAGTTATTTGGTGGTGATAATATTAATGAAATTTCTTCAAATATTGAATTAAATAATAGAATAATAAAATCTGCTAAAAATAATAATATTAACTTAATAACTGGAGAAATAATTACAAGTGATGTTTTTGATCCTTATCTTGATGATTTTTATACTTATCTTAAAAATTATCCAAATAAAGAATTTGTGGCGATGGAAATGGAATCATTTGGACTTTTCTATTTAGCAAATAAATTAGATAAGAAAGCAGCTTGTTTACTTACCATTGTAGATGTTATTGGAAAAAATTTATCTGCAACTAGTACTGATAGAGAAAAAAGTTTAGAAAATATGATTAAAGTAGCTTTAGACTCAATCCTATAATAAAATACAAAAATAAATGCATAATATAAAAATGAGGTGAATTATGGAATACATAGTAAAAAACTTTGGATCATATAAACTACATATGATTAAAACTAAAAAATTTAGGACAATTAAAGTAAGAGTAAGTTTTAGAAATCAAATAAAAAAAGATGAAATTACAATGCGAAACATTTTAGTAAATGTACTTACTTATTCTTCTAAAAACTATCAGACAAAAAAAGATTTAATTATAGAATCACAAAATCTTTATGATGCTTCTTTATATATTGGTAATTCTCGTTATGGTAATTATATTAATA
Source organism: uncultured Bacilli bacterium (assembly GCA_947632545.1). GTDB lineage: Bacteria > Bacillota_I > Bacilli_A > RF39 > UBA660 > UMGS995. The sequence goes on from CANRPP010000026.1 coordinate 7,783, forward strand.
CTGATATTAATATGACAATTTTACATGATAAATATTCTGAAGATGGAAATTATAAAAAATCATTAAGTTTTTTAAAAGAAATAATCTATAATCCTAATGTTTCTAATAATAAGTTTACAGAAGACGCTTTAAATGTAGTTAAGAAAAATGCTTTAACTTCTTTAGAAGGATTAAAAGAGGATACAATGTATTATAGTATTATTAAATTATATGAAGTTATGGATGAGAATAGTCCTTTATCATATAGAATGTGTGGTTATAAAGAAGATTTAGATAAAATTAATACTAGTAATTTATATTCATATTATAAAAATATGATAAATAAAGATTTAATGGACATTTTTGTAGTTGGTGATATTGATTTTGATCAAACAGAGGAATTGATAAGAGAAAACTTTGAACTTAAAACTTTTAAGAAAAAGAGAATTAGTTATTATCTTGATGAAGTGAAACCTCGTAGTAAAAGATTATTGGCGAAAGAAAAAGATGATAATTCTCAATCTAAATTAGTTATGGGATGTAGGGTATTTGGTCTTAGTAGTTATGAAAGAAATTATCCGCTAACTTTATATAATATAATTCTTGGTGTCGGAAGTGATTCAAAATTATTCCAAGAAGTGCGTGAGGCAAACTCACTTTGTTATGCTATAAGTTCTGTTATAAATAAACTTGATAATACTTTAATAATCCGAGCAGGTGTTGATAAAAGTAATGTCAGAAAAACTATAGATTTATCTAATACACAAATGACTTTAATGAAAAAGGGAAAATTTAGTGAAGAAGATATTGATAAAGCTAAAGAATTTTATTCAACTTCTCTTGATTCAATGGTTGAAAGTCAAGATAACATTATTGATTTTTATTTTATGATGGATATATTAGGATTAGATGATTTAGAAACTCGTAGAAAAAAAATGCAAGAGGTTACTAAATCAGAAATTATTAAAGTTGCAAAAAAGGTTAAAATGGATACTATATATTGTTTGGAGGGGGTTAAAGAATGAAAAAAATTTCATTAAAAAAGTTAGATTTAAATTGTTATGTTGAAACTTTACAAAACGATTTAGATGTTATATTAATCCCATATAAAGATAAAAATAATTATTATATATCATATGTTACTAGATTTGGTAGTGATATTAATACTTTTGTACCTGCTGGATTAAAGAAATATATAAAGATCTCAAATGGTACAGCTCATTTTTTAGAACACAAAATGTTTGAGCAAAAAGATGGTGTTGATCCTTTTACATTTTTTTCAGAAAGTGGAACTGGTGCTAATGCATTTACTTCATTTGATAGTACTCAATATATATGTTATGGAACTAAAGAATTAGAAAAAAATTTAAAATTCTTATTAAAATTTGTAAATTCGCCTTATTTTACTGATGATAATGTAGAAAAAGAAAAAGGAATTATTAAAGAAGAAATAAAAATGCAAGAAGATGTTCCGGAATGGATACTTGATACTAAATTAAGAGAGGGTTTATATAATGTTCATCCTAGAAGAATTAGTATTGCAGGTAGTTGTGAAGATATAGATGGTATTACAAAAGAAGAATTATATAAATGTTATAATACTTTTTATCAGCCAAACAATATGTTCTTGGTAGTAGCAGGTAATTTTTCAGAAACTGCTATTATGGATATTATAAGGAAGTCATTAGAAAAAAAGAAAAATACTCAATCGTCTATCAAATATAAAAAAGTTAAAGAACCTTTAGAAGTTGCCTCTAAAGATATTGAATTATCACTTAATTTAAAAATACCTAAAATAGCTTTAGGATATAAGATGCAAGAAAGCTTATTTCAAACTAAAAATAAATTTGAACTTGATTTATATCTTTATATGTTTGCGTCACTTTTATTTGGCCCTGCATCTAATTTCAAAGAAAGAGTTCGTAATAATAATTTAATGACTAATTTTTATTATGAATGGGAAACTGTAAATGGATATAAGACATTAATAATTTTAGCAGAAACAGAAAATCCTGAATTATTTATTGATGAAGTTGAAAAAGAATTAAAAAATATTAAAATAATTGAAGAAGATATTGAAAGAATTAAAAAAGTATGGATTTCAAATGAAGTGAAAACAGTTGATTCTATTGAAAATATTGTATCAAATATAGTATATGATCAAATTAAATATAATAAATTAATTGATAATAAAGTTGATATTATAAATAGTTTAAATAAGAAGAAATTAGATACTATAGTTTCAAAAATGAATTTTACTAATCGTACTAAAGTTATTTTATTACCAAATAAGATTATAACAAAGGAATCATAATCCTTTGTTTTTTTAATATTTAGGTATATAATTATTTTAGAAGGTGATTTTATGTTAAAAGTAGAGGGAATTAGAAAGACTTATCAAGATGTAGTAGCAGTAGATAATTTAACTTTTAATGTAGCTGATGGTGAAATATTTGGCTTACTTGGAGAAAATGGTGCAGGTAAGACTACAACTTTTAGAATGATTATGGGACTACTTGAAGCAGATAAAGGTTCTATATTATTGGATAATAAAAAAATAGATTATTCTGTAACTGATAAGATTGGATTTGTTACTGAAGAGAGAAGTTTACTTACAAAATTAACTGTTAAAGAGCAAATCTTATATTATGGTGCTTTAAAAGGTATGAATGAACGTGATATCTTAAAAAAATTAGATTATTGGTTGGATAGATTTGAAATTAAAGAATATGAAAATAAAAAAATAAAAGAACTAAGTAAAGGTAATCAACAAAAGATACAATTTATTTCGGCAATTATAAATAATCCAAAATTATTAATATTAGATGAACCATTTACAGGATTAGATCCTATAAATGTTAAAATGCTAAAAGATGCTGTATATGACTTAAAGAAAAAAGGTACTTCTATAATTTTTTCTTCACATCAAATGGAATATATAGAAGAATTTTGTGAAAAATTAGTAATTTTAGTAAAAGGAAAATCTATACTAGAAGGATATTTAGAAGATATAAAGAATTCATATGGAATTAAAAAAATATTACTAAATGTATTAGATTATGATATAGAAAAGTTATCTAAAATAAAAGGAGTTAACTCTATTAATAAAAAAAATGATTATTATGAAGTAAATATTGATAATGAAAGTGCCATAGATTTAATATTTAAAGAAATAAAAAAATACAAAGTATTAAAGTTTGATGCTGTTAAAAAAACTTTAAGTGATATTTTTATAGAAAAAGTAGGTGGATATCATGAATAGTAAGTTATCATTTTTAACTAAAACAAGTCTATTAAAAAGGATTAAATCTAAATGGTTTATAGGAGTTAATATTTTATTACTAGTTATTATAGTAGGAATTATTAATATTGATAGTATTATTAGTTATTTTGGAGGAGATTTTTCTGATAAATTAGAAATAGTAGTTATTGATAAAACTAATAGTGTTTACGATATATTTAAAAATAATATAAATAATTCTAAAAATATTATTGGTAATGATACATCTATTGATATTAAAAAAACTACTAAAAGTGAAAAATCTTTAGAAAAGAATCTTAAAGATAAAGTTTTAATTATATTTACTTCGTCTGATACAGAATATTTAAAAGCTAAAGTTATTAGTAAAGAAAAAATTGATACTATAAAATATCAATTAATAACTTCATCATTATCAACTACTAAATATAATTATGGATTAATAAATTCTAATATTAATATAGAAGAGTTAAATAAAATATCTAGTGAAATAAAAATAGATAGGGTAGTACTTAATAAAGATAAACCATCTTCTGATGATAATATGAATACTATAATGGGTAGTGTTTTTCCTACTATAATTTTACCATTTTTTATGCTTGTTATATTTTTAGTTCAAATGATAGGTTCTGAAATATATGAAGAAAAATCTTCTAGAAGTATGGAAATAATTATATCTAATGTTAGTCCTAAAACTCATTTTATCTCTAAAATTATTTCTTCTAATTTATTTGCAATTATACAAGGGTTATTACTTATAGGTTATGGTGCTTTAGGATTATTATTAAAAAATAGTATTGATACATCAAAAACATCAGAGATTACATCAATGATATCATCAATATGGACTACATTATCAAATAATGGATTTATAGACAAATTATATTATATAATACCCCTTACATTAATACTACTATTATTAAGTTTCTTTGCTTATTCATTAGTAGCTGGAATACTTGCTTCTATGACTGTTAATATGGAAGATTACCAACAAATTCAAACTCCTATTATGTTAGTTTCTGTACTTGCATATTATCTTGCTATAATGGCTTCTGTATTTAATGGTGCTATTTTTATAAAAGTATTATCATATGTTCCATTTATATCGTGTTTACTTTCTCCAGCTTTATTAGTTATTGGTCAAGTAAACATTATAGATGTAGTAATATCTATAGCTATTTTAATAGTTTTTAATATCTTCATATTTAAACATGGAATTAATATCTATAAAGAAGGTATTTTAAATTATTCTAATGAAAAAGTTTGGACCAAATTTAAAAAAATTATAAGGAATAAAAATTAGTAATGTTTATTTGGAATGATTTAAACTATAAAAAATTAGTTACTTATTTAAATAATTTATCAGATAATAATTATAAAAAGTTTAATAAAAAATTAATTACAACTAAATACAAAATGATAGGTATTAGAGTACCTCTCATTAGAAATATAGCTAAAAAGATAAGTAAGACTGATATAATAAGTTTTTTAAATATAGTAAAATCTAATAGTTATGAGGAAGTTTTATTAGAAGGAATAGTAATTTCTTATATAAAGGATATTGATATTTCTATAAAGTACTTTAATAAATTTATAAAAAAAATAGATAATTGGGCTTTATGTGATATATCTATTTCAAGTATGAAAATAGTAAATAATTATAAAGATAAATATTTTATACAAATAAAAAAATACTTAAATAGTAAAGATGAATTTATTGTTAGAGTTGGTATAGTATTATTACTTAATTACTATATTGATTCTAAATATATAGATTCAATATTTATACTCATTGATAATATTAATAGGGAAGAGTATTATATTAATATGGCAATAGCGTGGCTTGTTAGTATCTGTTTTATAAAATATAGAAAAAAAACATATAATTATTTAAAGCGTAATAAATTAAATAAATTTACTTATAACAAATCTATTCAAAAAATTATAGAATCATATAGAGTTAGTAATGAAGACAAAATTATACTTAAAAAAATGAAAAGGCGATAGGTAGTCGCCTTTTTATTTATGCAAAACATCAGTTTTGCATATAAAACCACCAGCTATGCTGGTGAGAATAATAAAGTGCTCCGCCCGCCAGGAAACATATAAATCTC
>CANRPP010000027.1 GCA_947632545.1 uncultured Bacilli bacterium
AAATACTAATAGGTATAGTAATAGGAATAATTATATCAACAACAATAGTATATAGTGCAGAAAATATATTAACAGGAAGTGATGTAACATATAGTAATGGAAGTAGTAGTTCAGATAATGTACAAAAGGCAATAGATGAATTGTATGAAAAATCAAATAAAAGTAAAGTACCAAAAGCAGAAAATACAAATATAGTAGCAGTATATTATTATGATCAAGAAAAGAATTCAGAAAATTTTTGTGTAACAGGAGATGAAGGTACGTGTAAATATGATACTTGTTACCTTAATAAAGATAAAGATAGTTGCCCACCTGGAACAATAATAGAATATATGGTAAGTAGTGATACAAAAGTAAGATTTCATGTAGTACATGATGATGGAGAAAATATTACCTTGCAAAGTCAACAAAATACACTAAATAGTATACAGTGGTATACTGAAAATAATCATAGTTATGGTCCAGAAACAGCATTAAATGCACTAGAGGAAAAAACAAATAATTGGACTAATGTTAATACCTTTGATTATTCAATAGGAGATGATAAATCAACATTAGGATATTCAGGTTGTGCAGCATATAATTATTGTATGGAGAAAACATATAGTTTACATAAAGAGTCAGTACAAGCTAGAATGCTTACTGTTCAGGAAACGAATAAAATAGGTTGTGAAAATAATTTTAAGTCTTGTCCAATATGGATGTACAATTACTTAAATGGGTCCACTAGTTACGGAGGAACTGATAATGATTTATTAGACTATCGATATTGGATTATGTCGGCTTTTTCACCTAATTTAGTGTCAGCCTGGGCCATCTCTAATTCTGGTAAAATAAATTATGATGATTCTACTAGGTCGTATGGAATACGTGCAGTAGTAGAAATAAATAAGTAAAAAATAATAATCTTTTTCACATAATTATCACAAAAAATACATAATTTCTACAAATAGATTTGATAATCTAATACTGTAAGGAGATGATAAGAAAAAGATAAAAGAAAAAAATAAAATAATAATCTATATAATATAGGAGATGATAAATTGGAAATAAAAATAATAGGAACAGATTGTAGTAATGGAATGAAATTATTAAAAATGGTTACTAAAGCAATAGATGAAGTTGAAAGAAGAGTTGATATAAAAAAATTAAATAGAGATAAAAAATATGGTATTACAAATTATCCTGCACTAATAATAAATAATAATATTGTTAGTGAAGGAAAAGTATTGACAGTAAGAGAAATAAAACGCTTACTTCTATCAAATTAAAGAACTATATAGTTCTTTTTCTATTTATTATGATATAATTTAATATAGAAAGGAATTAAATTATGATTGATATTAGTATAAACTGTCAAAGTAGCATTAAATTTATTGGAGATAAAATTATTTATTTTGATCCGATTAAACAAGAAAAAGTAAATGATGCTGACTACATATTTATTACACATCCACATTGGGATCATTTTTCAAAAGAAGATATTTTAAAAATAAAGAAAGATAACACTATAATTATAGGACCTAAAGATATAGAGGAAGATTGTATTAATTTGGGTTTTAAAAATAATGATATTATAATATTAAAACCTAATCAAAAAATATTATTAGATAATATAAAAATAGAAACTTTTAGAGCATATAATTTAAATAAAGAATTTCATCCTAAAGAAAATGATTGGTTAGGATATTTAATTGAAATAGAAGGTAATACATATTATATTCCAGGTGATACTGATTTAATAGATGAAATTAATAATATAAAAGTAGATACCTGTTTTATTCCAATTGGTGGAGTATACACTATGACTGCTAAAGAAGCTGCAGAATATATTAATAAGATAAAACCTAAAAAAGTTATACCAATTCACTATGGTATGGTAGTTGGTGGAAAAGAAGATTTATCTGTATTTAAAAGTAATGTCTCAAAAGATATTGACATAGTAGAACTTATTAAATTATAAAATATATTTGCATTAATAAATAATATATGTTATAATTTAACTCGTCAGGAAAATAATCCGCTGGATTTTTATTTATGATTATTGGGTAGATTAAGAAAGGAGATAACTATGAGTAATATTATTGACAAGATTAATGAAAAACAAATTAGAAATGATATTCCTGAATTTCGTGTAGGTGATACTGTAAGAGTAGACTATAAGATTATTGAAGGAAAAAGAGAACGTATTCAAGCTTTTGAAGGTACAGTAGTAGCAAAACGTAGTGGATCAGTTTCTGAAACATTTACAGTACGTAAAATATCTTCAGGTGTTGGAGTTGAAAGAACATTCCCAGTGAATTCACCAAAAATTGATAATTTAACTGTTGTACGTAAAGGTAAAGTAAGACGTGCTAAATTAACATTCCTAAAAGATTATGTTGGTCAATATAAAATTAAAGAAAGAGGCCAAAAGGTATCTAAAAAAGATGAAGATAAAGCTGCTTAATTGGAGCTTTTTTTCTTGAAAATATAATTATATAATTTTATAATATATATAGTAGTGGAGGTAAATATGGAAAAAGTAAAATCCTTTATTAAAGAATTTTGGATATATATAGTATTAATAATTATAATTTTACTTGTTAAAAAATTTATAGTTATGCCAATTAGAGTAAATGGTACATCTATGATAGATACACTTCATCATAATGATATTATGATTCTTGATAAAATTAGCTATAGATTTAAAGATATCAAAAGATTTGATATTGTAGTAGTTGATGATAAAGAAGAATTAATTATAAAAAGAATTATTGGACTACCTGGTGAAAATATTGAATATAAAGATAATAAATTATATGTTAATGGAAAAATGGTAAAAGAAAACTTTTCACATAAAGAGACTTATGATTATTCAATTGAAGAATTAGATGCAACCGAAGTACCAGAAGATTCATATTTTGTTTTAGGAGATAATAGATTAAATTCAAAAGATAGTAGAATTATTGGTTTTATTCCAAAAGACCAAATACTAGGAAAAACTTCATTAACTATATTTCCTTTTAATAGATTTGGTAATAAAAAGTAAATTATAGTAGTAATGGAGGATTTTATGGTTAGAAAATCTAAAATAAAAGATTTAATAATTTTAAACGATAGTAAAAAATTAATAGATGAAAAATATGTATATATAATATTTTCAGATGGAAAAGAAGATGCTATGTTATTTGATGAGGCTATTAAATATTTAAAAAAGTATTCTATATCAAACAGATTTAAAAAAGCAGAAGATTTATTATCTTCATTTAATATAACTTATAAAGATTTTGAAGATTTTAAAAAAGATGATAAAAGAGGCTATAAAGCAAGTGAAATTATACATACAAAAAAAAGAAAAAAAGATTTAGAATTACAAAAAATTCAAAAAAAATATGATATAAACTTAAGTGATTTTGCAGATATATATAGGTTAGATGACAGTGATGCTTCAAGAAAAAAGTTAGAAATATATGAAAAAACTAAATTTATTATTTTAAATGAATGTAAAAAAAATAATATTGATTTCTGTAAAAATCCTACTGAAATAATCAAAACAGTAGCTGATAAAATAGAAAATAGTAGTACTGAAGATATTAAAGTTTGTAAATCTGTAGAAGAAGTAGATAAATTATTTGAAGATAGAAAAAAACAAGCAAAAGAAGAACATAAATATAGTTATGATTTAATTGAATTGGACTTTAAAAATCTACAATTTGATATGTCTCAATATGTATCTGATATGTTTGATTCATCTTATCAGTTACTAGCAGCATTAAGTGATAAAAATTATTATAATAGAGAACAAGTAATGAAAAATTGGGCAGAATTTTTAATTATATTAAAAGACTATATAAAAATATTAAATGAATTTGATAATTGTATCAACCAAATATCAGAAGAAAAAAAGAAAAATAATTTAGATAATTATTATTCGAATATTTTATTTATGGATGAATTAGAAAAATTAATTGATCATGATAAAAATGATGAAGAATATCTCTATCATGCAACTTCTACATTAACAGATGGTTTAAATATTTTAGATAAAGGTTTATTTATGGATAGTCATAACTTATCGTCAACTACTTTTTCGGAATTTGATATATCAGATATATTAACTTATGAATATGGAAACGACTTTAGAAAAGTAGGTGATTATATTATTGTTATTAGAAATCCAAATAATGAGGAAATTGTAAGAGAAACAACTGAAAAAGAAAAACAAGAAAATTTAATTGTGAGTAGAAGAATAGATTATTCAAAACCAATAAATGACTATGTAATAGATCCTTCATATATAGTTGGACTAATTGATAAAAAAGATCAAAAAATTTATAATACAAAAAATTCTATTATTGATAATTATAAAAATGTATCTAAATAGTAAATAATAAAAATATTTCTTTACAAAAATCGTATTTTATGATATAATAAGCGCGATATTAAAGAAATATTTTTTTATATGGATATACACTTATACAATATTTATAAATTGAATATATAATATATCAGAAGAAGTAATATTTTGATTATCAGGGGGTAAAAATATGAAAACAAAATATTTAAAAAGTTTTTTATTTATATTAATAATAACTTTTATATTTCCAATTAGTGTATTTGCAAAGGATAAAATAACTTTAACTACAGATAAAGAATTTTTAGAAATTGGTGAAGAAGTTACTGTAACTGCTAAAGTAGATAGTAATGAAAAATTATATGCTTTAACTGCTACTTTAAATTTTGATAATAAAGTTTTTAGTGCAATAGATGAAGCAAGTTTTGTTATGCCTGATGATACCGTAAATATCTTATATAATCCAAAAAATCATAAATTTGGTATTATTAATAAAACAGGTGAACTTTCTAATGAGTTATTTAAAGTACGTCTAAAAGTAAGAAAAAATGCAAATGTAGGTAATGCAAATATAACTTTAACTAATATTTCATCATCTGATGGTGAAGATACATTTGAATATGATAAAGCAAATGCCAAAGTTGTAGTAACACGTGATGCTATAGATGGTGAAGTAGTTCCTAACAATAAAGTAAAAGAATATAACGATAAAAAAGAAGATACTATAAAATCATTCTCAACAAAACCACTAATTATAATATTTTTTAACGCTATGATAATACTTATTGCGTATATTATATATTTATTTATTAATAAAAAAGTAGATAAGAAAAAGATATTTAGTCTTATTGGAGTGATATTTATATTACTTGTAGCGTTTATTTCTATATTAGTTGTAACATCAAAGAGAAAAGATGTTAATAAAGATTCTGAAAAAGACTATGATGATGCTAAAGAAATTATTAAATATTTAATTGATATAAATAATATAAAACAAGAAGATAGTGATGAATATGATTCAGTAAGTGGAAATATTGAAAGTAGAAATCTATCATATACATATCGTTACAAAAATAGAAACAAATATAACACTAATAATGATTTTAAAGTTGATATTGAAGATGCAGCTAGTAGTGTTCAAGATATTAATTATACAGTTTCTTTAAGCATAAAAGATAATGAAGAATATTATGTAAAAAAAGGAGAAATTACATTAAACTTTAATGCTGTTATCTCTCCTAATGAAAAAATTTCTAAAGTAGAAATAGATGGTAAGTATTATGATGCTATTAATAATGGTAGTTATTATAGTGTTAATATTACTACACCTAATTCACCTGGAGTTCATGAATTTAAAATTACTAGAGTTATTTTAAGTAATGGTCGTGAAATAAAAGCAAAACTTTCAATAGAAAAAGAAATATTAAAAGATGTACCATATGTTGATATGTTTAATATAGATGATGCAAATGATAAAATTAATTTCAAATTAGAAGATATTGATAATGCATTTATAAATGGTACAATAATTATCCTAGATGGTGAAGGAAACGAAGTATTAAAAGAAAAAGTAGAAAAAGATAATCATTTTACTCATAAATTTGAAGAAGATACTACATATACCATTAGTGTAATAGCAACATATGATCTAGATAGTGATTTATCTAATGAAAAGAATTATTATGAAAATGAAGAAATATATAGCCATAAATTTAGATTAGATAGTGATTATAATTTTGAAATAAGTAATGTAAGTATTACAGATGCTATAGAAAAAGGTGAAAAACCAATTATTTCATTTGATAGTACTAATAGTAAAGGTTATTCAGTTGAATACATTGTTATAGATGGAGTTCAATATAATGTAACTAATAAAAATGAAAATCACTATGAAGTAGTATTAGATAAATTAGATACATCAAATTTTGGTAAATATACAATAACTATAGATGATGTAGTTATAAATAACTTAAAACAATTTGTAAGAGGAAAAGACTTTGAAATTGATAAATTAACATATAATGTATTAAAAAAATTGCCAAATGTTGAAAATATCAATGCAGTAGATAATAATAAAGATAAAACAATTTCAGTTACTTATAATTTAAAAGATCAAGATAAAACATTACAAAAATTAAATATAGTTTTAACTGATTCTAATGATAATATTGTAGATAAAGTAGAAAATGTAGAACCAAATAATTCTGTTAGTTTATCTTATGCAAAAAATAATGATGGTAGATATAAAGTTAAATTTCTTGCAGATTGTGATTTAGGAACAGATAGAACTACATATAAAGATAAAAATATTGGAGAAGCAGAAGTTTTAACTCAAAAAGATATTTATATAAAAGCAGTTAAATTTACATCAAAATATCCTATTAAAAATCAAAAGAAATATCAAATTACTTACGAAGTAGAAGTAGGAGATAGTATAAAAGAATACTCAAAAGAAAAATATAATAGAGTTTATAATACTGTTGCAGTTATTACAGTAAATGGACTAAATTATGTTGCTTCTAAAGTAAGTGATTTCAATTCTAAAATAACATTTACAGTACCAAGTGAGGCTGGTGTTATTGATTTAGTGGCAACAAGAGTACAATTACAATATGAAGATTATAATGTAAGTATTCATGATTTTTATTCAATTGAACCATATACAACACAAATTGATGTATTAAAAGATAAACCAGAAATAAAAAATTTAGAAATCTTAAAAGAAGATTATAAAAATAGTAGTACTACATTTAAATTTGATGTAGTTGATCCTGATTTAAGTTTTACAGGTGGTACAGTTGAATTAAATGGAGAATCAAAACCAATAAAAATAGGAACTAATGAAGTAACTTTTGATAATATTGTAAGAAATGAAATATTTGATTTAAAATTCTATGGAGATTATGACTTAGATTCTAATACTTTAAAAGATGATGAAAAAGACTTAAATAGTTATACAAATCAACCTTTATATAGCGTTTCATATGGTTTATTTGATGAAAGTTATTATGACAATATAGAATTAAAAAATCTAACCATAAATAGTAGTAATAATAACGAATTCTTTGAAAAGAATGAAGATATTAAACTTAACTTTAATATAGAAGGAATAAATCCTGAATTAAAAACTTCTATTGATAAAATAATCATAAAAGGAGAAGAATACGAAGTTGAAGAAGTAGAAAATGGATATTCTGCAACAATTAAAGGTTATGGTAGTTCAGGAGTAAAAGATATTGAAATCGCAGAAATTATTTTACAAAATGGTAGAAAAGTAATATTAAAAGAGCCAGTAAGTACTAGTATTGAAGTATTAAAAGACGCTATTACTATGAAAGACTTTACATATAAAGTAAATGATAATGATATAACAATGAACTTTGATATCAAAGATATAGATAATTCTGTAAATAATAAACAAAATGATATTAGAGTAAAAATATATGATGAAGATAATAATGAATTATATAATCTTCCATATAATGATAGTATAACCTTTAACAAGAAAGAAAATATTGTAAGATACTATATCAAGGTATATGCTACATATGATCGTGATATAACAAAATCAAATAATAAAAATAGTTATAATGATGTAGTCATATTAGATGATGTAATTTCCCTAGATAAAAATTATATTGAACTTAAAGATATAGTAGATGCAAATTTATATACTGAAGTTGATGGAAGAATTATAGTAATAGATGAAGTAGATTTTGATGAATTAAAGAAAAATAAAGATGATTACTTTGTTGAAGTTATAATGAAAAATCTACCAACAGTTCGTACTACTATAAAAGAAGTATTAAATTCTGATGGAAGATTAATTTTAGTACTTGACTATGAGTATACTAAAAATGATTCTAAAGAAACTAAAGACTTAAGAATAGACTTTGGACCAATTAAAAATGGAAAAGCTAAAAATGAATTTCATCCTGAAACATTTGAATCATTTGTTAATAAAATAATTAATGATCCTGATGGTGAATATACTTTATCTAACGATTTAGATGCAAAAGGATACACATCTTCTGAAGATAGTCCAATAATTGATAAAAAATTTACTGGTACATTAAATGGTAATGGTTATACAATTAAAAATTTAGATAAAGCATTATTTAGTGAAATTACTGGTACAGTTAAAAATTTAAATTTAGAAAATATAGTAATAAAATCAAATAAATATCAAGGTGCTTTATCGAATACTGCAAATAATGCTACTATTAAAAACGTTTTAATTAATCAAATGGAAAAAACTAGCAGTCCTGCTGATTCTGGAGCATTAATTGGTAATGTATCAAATAATTCTACAATTGATCACTGTCGTGTTAAGAATTTAACATTAAGTGTTGCATACAATACTCAACGTAATGGTGGTTTAGTAGGAACTTTAAATGGTTCAAAAATTAGTAACAGTTATGTTATAGGTACTGTATCTGGTAACTGGAACTATATTGGAGCTTTAGTTGGTAATGCTATAAATAGTGAAATTACAAATTCTTATACTAAAGGTAGTGTAGGAGGTCATATTTCTTGTGGATTTGTATGTTCTACTAATGCTAATAATTTAACTATTAAAAATAGTGTAAGTTTAGCAACAGGTGGTTCAAATAAATTCGGTAATTATAAAACAGTAGAAAATAGTTATTACCTAGATCCATCAGATACTGATAATAAAGATCCTGAAGGATTAACAAAAATTACACAAGAATCTGTAAATCAAAAATTATTTAAAGATGCTAAATTTAATGAAGATGTTTGGAATTTAAAAAATATTTCATTTGATACAACTCCAAAATTTACTAATGAAGATATAGGTAAATATGATAAAGAAGAAGGCTATGATGAAAATAATAATATATTATATAAAAACTTAGAATTATTAATGCCTTTCTATGAAAAGAGTAAAATAATTAAAACTGCTTCAAATATACCAAAAGATAATTTACTATATACTGAAGAGATTATGCATATTGTACCATTAGATTCAAAAGGTAATATAGTTACATATTTAACTAGTGATGATAAAGCTAAAATTAAAAAACTTAAAATAGTATTTAAAAATAGTGCAAAAGTAGAATACGATGTAAAATATGATAAAACGTATGATATGGTAGCAAGTTATAGAATTAGTAGCTTAAAAATTGATTATACATTTAATCATTACGTAATAAATAGTAACTCTCAAATAGTTAATAACTTAACTAATTACTTATCTTCATTAACATATGAAGAAAATCTAGATCCATTAAGTGATGTAGCAGATAGTAGAATATATAAAGAATATTATTATGATGTTACAAAAGCAGATTTAAAAGAATTTGTATTAAAATATTTATCATCAAGTAACTATACAAATACAACTAATAATGATGCTATTAATGATCATATTGAAACAGAAGTTAAAAAAGATAAGAAAATAGAAAAAGTATTATATGCATACAATTATTTTAAACGTTTCTATAGTGTAGACATTGATGGTATGATGTTAAATGACTTTATATTATTTAATTTCCAAGGATTTGATTCTAATTTAACTCCTCAAGCGATTGTAGATATATTCTTATCAGATGGAGCTAACTTACAATTAAATGCAACTAATGATACATATAATAGAATGTTTAAAAAGTATACAAATATAGAAAATGTTACAGGATTCCTTTCATATATGGTATCAGAATTTAGTAATAAAACTCCAAGTGAGTGGTATAAATCACAATTTAAAGGTTATCTAGTAGAATTACCGGTTGAAGGTAGAACTGACATTATGTATACATTATGGGATCATGTAAATTCAAAAGATAAAAATACAAATGTTGCTTGGTATAATTATGCACTTCCAATAATTACATTACCAAAGAATGCTGCATATGTAATTTCTAGTCCATGTCAATTTATTATTGGTGCTCAAAGAACTTATATAGAAAATCCAGATGATCCAGCACAACAAGCAACTCTACAACATAGAATAGAAACATATGCTACTAGAATGAAGGAATATTATAAAACAGCATCAACGCTTATAACTGATGCAAAATACTTTAATAATATTCATACAGTACAAATTGATAAGAGATTTGCTTATGATGAAAATGGAGTCTTAACTTCACAACAACCATATTCAACACAAGAACCATTCCATAAAAACTTTAACGAAGTAATTGGACAATGGGCTTATGCAGATGGTAATGCAGCAACTGCTAATGGAGCATTTATCATTTGGAGAGCAGAAGGTGTAATGGATGGTAACCTAGATCCTAATGTTGGAAATGTTCAAGAATATACATATCACACATGGTCTCATGAAACAGCACACAATATCGATGCCAGATTATTCCTTAAAGATAATGGCAGAAGATTTAATGCTGGTGGAGAAGATTATGCAGATAGTAACCTTATGCAATCATTTGGAGCAGGAGATATTGTAATGAATTTATCAGTACCTTTTGCAAAAGGTTCAGAAATAGGTTCAAATTTAACTCCAGAAAGAATAAATGATAGTACTAAAATTCATGACTATTACAATAAGTTATTCCAAACATTATATATTATGGATTATGTTGAAGGTGAAGCATTCTTAAAATTAACACCAGAAGAGCAATCAAAAGTAGCAGTTCAAGTATCTTATCCAAATACAACATCATATCCTGAAGATGATAAATTAAATTATTTAAGATATAATAGTACAAAATATTCTATTCTTGATAAATCAAGCTATGAGACAATGGCATTAAAGGATATAGAAGATTTATATGAAAATCATTTAGTAATTTATCCAAATAGACAATGGGATCAATATAATCAAAATCATTATGGTGGTGAAAATATTTATAAAGCACGTTGGTATCAACCACACAATGATTATGGTAGACCTGATTCATATAGTATTAAATGGTTTGCTTACGAAATGATGGGTTATGCTGGATATGACAATGGTTATATCGAATATAATAGTAATATTAATTATGAACAAAAATATTTATATAAAGATAATAATCCTGAAAACTTCCAACCAACAGAGCAAAATCCAAATAACGGATTAGTTATTGCTAATTATAAAACAGATTTAATGGCATTAAAGAGAATAACTAATCAAAATTCATATAAAGACTATAAGATGATGAGATTTAATGAAACTAAAGCTAATTTGGAAAAAGTTAATAATCTTGTTAATATTAATGAGATGTTTAATGACTTCTATAACGCATTAAAACAAGATGCAGCTTTAGGTAATACTAATAAAGCAGTGGGAAGATCACCAGTAAAAGTAAATAGTGCCGATGTTAGAAAAAAATATTTCTACATATTAAAAAATGGAACTGATGATTTTAGAGGTAAAGTAGTTAATGATACAAAAACACAAGATGTTAAACCATTTACTGTACCTACTGAATAAAGTATTAACTAAATAAGTAAAAGATTGTTAATTATAACAATCTTTTTTATTATAATGAAAATCAATATGATATAATGTTAATTAGATAAATGTAATTATGTAATTTTTTTAGTAGAATTGAAGGTGAATCTCTTGGAAATAGCAGATTTAAAAAAGGAATATGATAAAATGCAAGTTAAATATGGTGATAAAAAATTGGATTCTATCTATAATGGTGGATGTGAAAAAAATCCTGATATTTGTTTTATTTTTATGAATCCTACTGGTAAAAATATTGCGAGTAATAAATCATGGAAAGGTAGAAAGTCTCCATGGCTTGGAACTAAAAATATATGGAAGTTATTTTATAAAGTTAATTTATTAAGTGAAGAAGTATTTAAAAAAATTCAAGAAAAGAAACCGAAAGATTGGGATTATGAATTTTGTGATTATGTTTATGAAGAAATAGAAAATAATAAAATATTTATTACCAATTTAGGAAAATGTACACAAATAGATGCAAGACCTTTACTAGATAAGGTATTAAAAAAATATCTTAATTTATTATTTAAAGAAATAGATATAATTAAACCTAAAATAATTATTACTTTTGGAAATCAAGTTAGTTCAATTATTTTAAATAAAAAAATTTCAGTATCTCAAAATAGAAAAATTGGACACGAAATAAAAATTAATAATAATGTATATAAAGTTTATTCTGTTTATTATCCAGTTGGAAATGGTATATTTAATATTGATAAGTCAATAGAAGATATAAATTGGATAATAGAAAATGAAATAAAAGAGAAAGTTAATATGTAAAAACTTTAATCATGGGATATTTTAAATTCTAGTGAATTAAAAGAAGAAACTTCTGTCGGAATTTCCGACGAAAGTACAGGTGAAAGAAAACCTAAATTATATAACCTCGATATGATTATTGCTGTTTGATATAGAGTTAATTCAAAGAAAGCAACAAATTTTAGAGTGTTCAATTGTGAACACTTTAAAAAACAGGCAGGTTTATTGCATAATGTTGAGCTAATTAAAAAAGGAAAATCAAAAGAAGAAAGATTTGAAGTATTAAGTGATATATGTAAATATCAATTGGATATTCTTAATAATGCAGAAAAATTAAATTATTAAATGAAAAAGGTAGTGATTAAAATGTCAAATGAAGAAAAAAGTTTCCAAAAAGCGAGTATTAACTGTGCGATACGGATTTATGGAAACACCTTAACAAACCCTTATAAATAAATGAAACTATTGGAAAAAGTTTTTACATTTTTAGATAAATATTGTAAAGGAGATAAAGAAATGGCAAAAGATTTAATGATAAGAAGTAGTGCTGAAGAATTTATTACTTTTAAAG
>CANRPP010000028.1 GCA_947632545.1 uncultured Bacilli bacterium
TCGCAATTTAATTATAATACATTTTTTCAAAAATAAAAAGACTATTAACAAATTTTACTTTGTCAACAGTCTGAAGATAATTTATTATTATCTTTTATGAAGGAATGGCATTACCTATTTTTTCATCAAATACTTGGTCTGTATCTTTAGGTTCACTGCCCTTTATAAAATACATTAATTTTTTCTTTGGATCATTATCAGTAGCAGGTTTTCCTGTAATTGGATTTACTAAAACAGCAGACATATTATCAGGAACACTATACCAGTTATCTTTCTTATCTTTTAAATAATTTTCCATAGTATTTATCCATATATTTTGTGCATACTTATATTCACTTGTTTTAAGTTCGGTATTATCATCATATCCAACCCATACTGCTGTTAATATATCAGGAGTATATCCAATATCCCAATTATCAGTAGACGTAGTACCACTTTTTAAAGCATAAGTGTGTGTCATTTTAGGTGCTATTCCAACAGCAGTAGGATAGTTATAATCAATATAGTCTTTATCATATGTAGCAGTAAGCATATTATTTAGAATAAAGCATAAACTACTATTTAAAATAGCACGTTTAGTATTTTTGTACTGATATAAAACATTACCATCTTTATCTTCAACTTTTGCTATTAAATGAGGAGTAACTTTATAACCTAAATTAGCAAAAGCAGAATAGCCTGCAGCCATTTCGGTAATACTTATTTCATTTGTACCTAAAGGAAGAGAAGGAATTTTTTCTAGTTTAGAAGTAATACCAACTCTTTTAGCGATATTAATTAATGCATCTTCTCCTAAAAATAGATGTGTTTTAACTGCATATATATTTTCTGAATATGCAATTGCAGTTGCCATAGATATAGGTTTATTTCCATAAGTATCATTATAATTTTTTGGAGTATATGTAACATTATTATCAAAAGAAAAAGTAGTTTTTTCACTAGTAAAAGTAGTAGAAGAAGTAAAACCATGCTCCAAAGCAGCATAATATAAATAAGGTTTCATAGTAGATCCAACTTGTCTTTTAGATTCAGTAACTCTATTATATGAAGACTCACTATAATTTTTACCTCCAATTAATGCTAATATAGAACCATCTTTTGGATCCATCATTACAGAAGATACTTGTACTTTAGAATCTTCAGGAATAGATTCATTAATATTATTTTCTAAAGTACTTTGAGCATCTAAAGAAAAAGTAGTATAAATTTTTAATCCTTTAGTATCATTTAAAGATTTTGGTATACTATCTATATTTTCTAGTTCTTGTAAAACTGCATCATGATAATACATTGCACTAGATAAATCACCTTCACTTTTTTTACCAACTATATTTAAAGGAGTATTATATGCTTCTTCTTTTTGTTCTTCTGTAATAACATTATTATTTACAAGAGCTTCTAATACTAAAAGTTGTCTTTTTTTAGCCATATCATAATCAACTAATGGAGAATAATTAGAAGGAGACTTTGGTATACCTGTAATCATAGAAGCCTCTGCTAAATTTAGGTCTTTAGCGCTTTTTCCGAAATAAAATTGACTTGCATTTTCAATACCATACATCCCATGGCCATAATTAATAGTATTTAAATATCCTTCTAATATTTCATCTTTACTATAGTCTTCTTCTATTCTTATTGTATACCACATTTCCTCCCATTTTCTTTTCCACGTCTTATCAAAATCCAAAAATAAATTTTTTGCATACTGTTGTGTTATAGTAGATGCCCCTTGACTAGTTTCTCCACTAGAAATATTTATCAAGTAAGCTTTTAAAATTCTTAAATAATCAAATCCATTATGTTCATAAAAATGTTTATCTTCAGCATAAATAGTTGAATTAATAATATGTTTAGAAATTTTTTTTAAAGGAGTCCACTCTTTAGTTTTATTACCTTCAAAATACAATTCATTATTTTTATCATATAATAATATATTATTAGCGGTACCTATTTCTAATTTAGGAGTACTTTTTAAATATAAAAATACACAACTTCTTATAAGTATGAAGAAAATTACAAAAGTTAGGATAATTTTACCAATAGTTTTTAAAATTTTCATATAATCTTCTCCTTCTAAAGTTAGTATGAATTTTTTAAATTTAAAATATGTATAGAATTTAAAAATAATCGTGATATAATTAAAAAGAAAATTATAAAATAATTAATTTGCAGCAAATAATCTAATGTGTTATAATTTGTAATATATTTTGAGGAGTATAATATGAAAAAAAAATCAACTATTAGTATTATTTCAAATACGGATAAAATAACATATAAAGTCGATTTAGAAATAAAAAATAATAAAATTAATTATAAAGAAAATAAAGATAATACTATAACAGAAGTCTTATATGATAGAGAAAATAAAATATTAATAAGAGATAATAAAGAAATGTATATGGAATATGATTTTAATATGAATAATGCTAGTATTTATATTAAAGATTTAAAAAAAGAAATAAATTTAGATATAAAAGTAAAAAAAATAAAAGATACTAATAATAAAATAGATATAGAGTATATACTTAATGATGAGTTATATAAATATGTGATAGATATGGAGTGATACTATGAGTATTATAAAAGAATTAGAAAAAGATATAAAAAATACAATAGAAAATATAGGATATAATATAGATAATTTTACTCTAGAAGTATCTAAAAGAAAAGATTTAGGAGATTATCAAATAAATGATTGTATGAATCTTGCTAAAGCATATAGTAAAAATCCACGAGTTATTGCAGAAGAAATAAAGAAAAAGTTAGAAGAAGATGATAGATTAACAAACATTAATATTGCAGGACCTGGATTTATTAATATCAGTTTATCTGATAAGTTTTTAGTTAATACAATAAATTTGATTAATGATGATATAAATAACAATATAGATAAAAAAGAAAAGAAAAAAGTAATTATGGATTATGGTGGTGCTAATGTAGCAAAAGCACTACATGTTGGGCATTTAAGAAGTGCAAATATTGGTGAAGCATTAAAAAGACTTGCTAGAAGATTAGGCTATGAAGTAATAAGCGATGCTCATTTAGGAGATTATGGAAGACCACTAGGATTAGTAATTTTAGAAATTAAAAAAATGTATCCTGAATTAGAGTACTTTAATGATAATTATAAAGGAGATTATAGTGATATAGAAATACCTATAACAAACGATGATTTAGAAAAGATTTATCCTGCCGCAAGCCTAAAAGCTAAAGAAGATGAAAACTATTTAGAAGAAGCTAGAATAATTACTACTAAATTACAAAACCATGAAAGAGGAATATATGATTTATGGAAAAAAATAATTGATATTTCAAAAAAAGAAATCAAACAGGTATATGATAAATTAAATGTGTATTATGATTTACTAGAAGGAGAAAGTGATGCCGCAGAATACATTCCTGAATTATTAGAAATATTAGAAAAAAGAGGTGTTACTAAAAAAAGTGAAGGTGCAACTATAATTGAAGTAAAAGAAGATGGTGAAACTTCTCCAATGCCACCAGTATTAGTAGTAAAATCTAATGGTTCTTATTCATATGAGACCACTGATTTAGCAACAATAATTGAAAGAAAAAAGAAATTTAATCCAGATGAAATATGGTACTGTTCTGATGGAAGACAACAACTACATTTTGAACAAGTATTTCGCGCTACTAGAAAAGCAAAACTACTAGATGATAATGTAAAATTAGAATATATAGGTTTTGGTACTATGAATGGAACAGATGGTAAGCCATTTAAAACAAGAGATGGCGGAGTAATGACATTAAAAGCTCTAATTGAAATGGTAAAAGACGAAACTAGAAAAAGAATTAATTATGATATAGTTTTAGAAGATAAAGTAGAAGAAACAGTAGAAAAAATTGCTATATCAGCATTAAAATATGCAGATCTTATTCCTAATAGAATAACAGATTATATCTTTAGTCCAGATAAATTTTCAGATGTAGAAGGAAAAACAGGACCCTATCTTTTATATTCTACAATTAGAATGAAATCATTATTACAAAAAGGATATGAATATAAACAAGATAATTACATAAAAATAAATAATGATACAGATAGAGATATAATTATAGAACTATTAGAACTTCCTAATATCTTAACAAAATCACTTGATAGTAAATCACTAAATGATATCGCAGATTATTTATATATATTAACAAATAAATACAATAAATTTTATTCAGAAAATAAAGTTTTATTAGAAGAAGATAAAAGATTACAAGAGTCATGGTTAGTTTTAACAAAAGTCGTTTATAATACAAATTTATTGTTATTAGATATTTTAGGATTATTGGTTCCAGAAAAAATGTAAAAAACTATTGTAATTAGTACTAATATATGTTATAAGTATCTTGTTATTTATATCAACTTTATATCAATATGCATATAATTAAGTTGATTAAGGAGGATTTTATGAATATTTTTAAAATGCCAAAAGAAGAATTAGAAACATTATCGAATAAAGATATAACTTTTTACTTATTAGAATCAAGTAAGAAGTCAATAAATACAGCAGATTTATTTAATGAAATAATAAAATTATTAGGCTTACCTAAAAAAACATTTGATCAAAAAATAGGTGACTATTATACCTCATTATCAACAGACAAGAGGTTTATCTTATTACCTGATGGTACATGGGATTTAAGAAGTCGTCATACCTCTGATAAAGTAGTAAAAGTAGTTGATAATGAAGAAGAGGAAGAAGACGATGAGGAACCAAAAGAAAAAGAAGAACAAGAAGAAGCAATAGAAGAAGATAATTATGATGATACAGATGATGACGAATATGATAATACAGAAGAAGATTTAAAAGATTTAGTTGTAATAGATGAAGATGAACTAGGATTAGAAGAATAATTCTAGTTTTTATATTTAAACTATGTTATAATATCAATGATTAATTAGAAAGGAAGATAATATGATAGAAAGATTAGAAGCTACATTAAATAGATACGAAAATATAGAAAAAGAATTATCTACAAAAGAAGTATTAAGTGATATAAAAAAAACAACAAAACTTTCTAAAGAAATGAGCGAACTTGAAGATATAGTTACTTGCTATAAAAAATATAAAAAAGTATTAGAAAATATAAAAGACTGTGAAGATATGATTAAGGATCCAGAACTTGGGGAAATAGCAAAAGAGGATTTAGTAACTTATAAGGAAGAAAAAGAAAAGTTAGATAAAGAATTAGAAATCTTGCTTATCCCAAAAGATCCAAATGATGGTAAAAATGTAGTGATGGAAATTAGAGGAGCCGCAGGAGGAGATGAAGCTAATATTTTTGCAGGAGATTTATTTAGAATGTATACAAAATATGCTGAAAGTAATGGCTTTAGTTATAATGTATATAATTCTATAGAAGGTACTGCAGGAGGATATAGTCAAATAGAATTTATAATTAAAGGCGAAGGAGCCTATTCTAAACTAAAATATGAAAGTGGTTCTCATAGAGTTCAAAGAGTTCCTGTAACAGAATCTAATGGTAGACTTCAAACTTCAACTGCTACTGTACTTGTAATGCCAGAAGTAGATGATGATGTAGAAATAGATATTAATCCAAATGACTTAAGAATAGATATCTATAGATCGAGTGGTTGTGGAGGACAAGGAGTTAATACTACAGATTCAGCAGTAAGAATAACTCACTTACCTACAAATACAGTTGTAACTTGTCAAAATGAAAGAAGTCAAATTCAAAATAAAGAACAGGCGATGAAAGTACTTAAAGCAAGACTTTATGAACAGCAATTACAAAAACAAGAAGAAGAGCAGGGAGCAGAAAGACGTAGTAAAATAGGAACAGGAGATAGAGCAGAAAAAATAAGAACCTATAATTATCCACAAAACAGAGTAACAGATCATAGAATTGGATTTACAACAAAACAATTAGATAGAGTAATGGATGGAGATTTAAATGATATTATAAATGCCTTAATTGCAGAAGACCAAAAAAGAAAATTAGAAGGCAATGAGTCATAAAAACTATATAATAAAGGAAGAATTAAATGAGAATTGAAGACCTTTTAATATATGGAAAAAGCTTTTGTCATTCTGATCATGTTAAATTCTTACTTGCAGATTTATTAAATCTAAATCCATTGGAATTATTAAATCATTTAGCTGATTATGTTGAAGAAGAAAAAATAGAAATATTTAAAAAAGAAATAGCTTCACTTAAAAATGGAAAACCACTTCAATATGTAATAGGTAATGTAAATTTTTATGGAAATAAATTTATAGTAAATGAAAATGTATTAATACCAAGATTTGAAACAGAAGAATTAGTAGAAAATACTATGAAGTATATAAAAGAAAATTTTAAAGAAGATATAAGTATTTTAGATATAGGATGTGGAAGTGGAGTTATAGGATTAACTTTAAAAAAGCTATTACCAAGTGCTCAAGTAGATTTATTAGATATAAGTAAAGAAGCATTAGAAGTAGCAACAAAAAATGCCAATAATTTGAATTTAGATGTTAACATTATAGAAAGTGATTTATTTCAAAATGTATCTAAAAAGTATGATATTATAATAAGTAATCCACCTTACATAAAAGATGATGAAGAAATAGAAGAAATAGTAAAAGAAAATGAACCTGCTATTGCTTTATATGGAGGACCAGATGGATTAAATATATATAAAAGGATATTAAAAGATATAAAATTATACTTAAAAGATAAATATTTAATAGCATTTGAAATAGGTATGACTCAAAAAAATGATATAGAAAAACTTATAGAAGAAAACTTAAGTAATTCAAAAATAGAAGTAAAAAAAGATTTATCAGAAAAAGATAGAATGATATTTATAAAAAATTTTGAATAAAGTAATTATAAAAAGACCACTATTATTATGAAAGGTGGTTTTTATATGAAAAAAATATTAATAACTCTATTATTATTAACAATTTTATTTATCGCATCAAACTATGAAAGTACGGAAGTAATAATACCAAAAGATTCAATTAGATTTAGAGTAGTAGCAAGTACAAATAAAGAAGAAGATCAAAAGAATAAAAAAATAATTGCTAATAACCTAAAACAAGATATAACTACTATTTTAAAAAATAGTAATAGTTTAGAAGATTCTAGAAATACCTTAAAATCTAATTTATTAGAATTTAAATCTAATATAGATAAAACAATGATAGATAATAATATAAAAGAAAATTATACTATAAATTATGGTAGTAATTATTTTCCAGAAAAAGAATATAAAGGAGTAAAATATGAAGAAGGAGAATATGAATCATTAGTTGTAACATTAGGAGATGGCGCAGGAGAAAATTTCTGGTGTGTTCTATTTCCACCATTATGTTTATTAGAAGGAGAAGAGAATGAAAAAGATAATATAGAATATTCTTCATTTATAAAAGAAGTAATTGATAAGTATTTTTAAGTAATATAAATAATAAAATATAAAAGGTGATAATATGTCTTTAATATTTTATTATTTTTTTATGGCAATAGGTTTAAGTATGGATGCATTTTCTCTTGCAATTATTTATGGTACAAATGGAATTGATAAGAAAAAAATAATTTTATTATCAATAATAGTTGGAATATTTCATTTTATAATGCCAAATTTAGGAGGATATTTAAGTAATAAATTATTAACTAATTTTTCGGTATATAGTGATATAATCGCAGGAGTTGTATTTACAATATTGGGATTTGAAATGATTTTCTCATTTAAAGATGAAGAAACAAAGTATGAACTTGGAGGGATCATAGACATCATTTTATTTGCAATAGCAGTAAGTATAGATAGTTTTTCTGTAGGAATAGCCTTAGCTTTAAATAATCAAAATTTAGTACTAGCAGGAATTATATTTTCTATAATAAGCGCTACATTTACATTTTTAGGTCTTATGTTAGGAAAACTTTTAAGTGAAAAAACAGGTAAAATATCAAAAATATTAGGAATTATAATTTTATTTATTCTCGCTATAAACTCATTTTTTTAATATTCATTTACGTAATTGACAAAATGTCATTGATTTATTATAATACAAATTAATTTCGAGCAGTATTATCGAAAGTAGGTTATAAGGTTTTATTATTATATACTAATCCATAATTTAATTTAACAACTTGTATGGGTTATTATGATCAAGATAATATGACTACAATAGCAACAATTATGAATAGAGCAATCAATGATTGTGATATAATTACAAAAGATACTATATTACATCATCATTAAGAAAATATTTTATTTATCAAATGATAAGATAATAAATAAAAATATATGGTATAATACAAGATATAAGTTATTTAATATTTACTAGGAGGTTCAATGATGAAATTGAAAACATTACGTATGTTAAGAAAAAAATTTGAATATGCAGTATCAGAAAATAATATTTACGAAATTGAAACTATTGCTAGATATTTAGAAAATCCAAAAGAAAATAGTGACGAATACTATGAACAGAAGAATCATACAGGATATGCAAGTATTGATAAACCACAAATTAAGTATTTTAAAAAAGGAACGTTAGATGCAGAGTTGCCAAAAATGAAAATGTATGATTATCTTTATCTTCGTAACAAAAAAAATCCAAATTTTATTGCACTTAATTATTATGGTAGAAAAATAACATATGATGAATTATTTTATAATATAGAACAAACTGCAAAAGCATTTTTGGAACTTGGAGTAAAAGAGAAAGACAATGTTGTGATATCAATGCCTACTACTCCTGAATCTGTTTATATGTTATTTGCTCTTAATCGAATTGGTGCTGTTCCTGTTGAGTTGGATCCTAGAACAACCGATAAAGATATAGAGATAACAATGAAAGAATCCAATACGAAAATATATATAACAATGGAAGATTGCTCTCCTATGATTGATGACATGTTGTCTAACAATCAGGAATTAAATGAGCAAATAAAAAAAGTTATGTTTATTTCTCCAACAGAGTCACTTCCGTTTGGAATGAATTACTTATCTGATTTTAAAGATTTTATTGAACGAATGAAAGGAACAAAGCCTAAAGTCCCTACAAAAGAAAAGTATATGAATTGGAATGACTTTATTAAGAATGGTAGAAATTATAAAGGCAAAATAGATTCACCTTATCAGGAAGGTACAGTTGCAGAAATTATATATTCCAGTGGAACAACTGCATCACCTAAACCAATTCAATATACCAATGAGACATTTACTTCAATGGTAAGACAAGTTGAATTAGGTGAAAATGATTATAAAGCACAAGATAAGAATTTGGATATTATACCTTTATTTTTAGGATTTGGCTCTAATAATGGTGTTTATACAATTTTAGCATTTGGAATGGAGGATATTTTAATCCCTGTTCCTGTAATTGATGGATTTCCAAAATTAGTTAAAAAGTTCAAGCCAAATCATATTCTAGGTGCTCCAATTCATATGAATGTTTTGCTTAATTATTTAATAAACAATCCTTCTAGTTTAAAAGATTTATCCTTTCTTAAATCAGTGGTTGTAGGCAGTGCTCATTTAGAAAGTGCAAAACAATATGCATTAGATCAAGAATTGGAAAAAAGAGGTTGTAATATAAAAGTTGGTCCAGGCTATGGGCAAAACGAGGCAGGACCTGGATTAAGTTTATCAACAGATACATTTTTAGAAACACAAAAGCCAGGCTGCTCTGGTTATCCTTTGATATTTACAACAATGTCTATTTTTGATCCAGAAACTGATGAAGAACTTAAATATGGAGAGGATTTAGAAGGAGAAATAAGATATAAAACACCTTGTTCTATGAAAGGTTATGCCTTTGATAGAGAAGAATTAACAGCTGAATACTATAAATTAGGAAAAGATGGCACAATTTGGGCTTGTTCTGGTGATTTAGGAAAAATAGATAAAGATGGTGGAATTTATATAACAGGAAGAAAAACAAGACAGATAGGAAGAAATGGTTTTAAATTCGCTCCAACAGAAATTGAAGATTTTATTATTTCTAAAATACCTGCAGTAGAATCTTGTGCTCTTGTAGGTAAACCAGATGATATTCAAGAAAATATACCAATTTTATTTTATACATTAAAAGAACAACAAAAAAATTATTCTCCTGTTATAAGAAAAGAAATAATTGCTTTATGCAGCACTCTTAAGGAATACAAAATACCAGAAGAATATATTGAAAAAGAAGCATTACCTTTAACCCCAAATCTAAAGATTGATTTTAGAGCATTAGAAAGAGAAGCAAATAGCCAAAAATCTTCTGTTCTTGTTAAGAAAATTGAAAAAAACATTTGAGATTAAAAGTGGTTTTATAACTGCTTTTTTTATATGAGTAATTCCCATCATTTTATGTTATAATGATTATAATAGTTGTTGAGGTGTGTATATGGATGTAGGATATATAATTTTAAGTTTGAATTTTATATATGTTTTTATTATAGCAATTATATTTTTTACAAAAAGACGTGTAGATAATGTTGAAACAAAAATTTTTAGTGCTTTAGTCATTTCCAATTTGTTAGGATTAGTAATAGAGTTTTTATGTGGTTTTTTAATAAAGGGATTACCAAGTCATGAAGTGTTAACTAATTTTGTTAACAAATTGCATATTGCTAATATTAGTTTTTGGATCACAGCTTTTACAATATACGTTGTTTCCATTTGTTTTAGTGTAGAAAAGATAAAATCAAAAATAGGACATGTAGCCACTATTGTTTATGGATATCTTTTTATGTTAGTATGTCTTTCCTTTATTTTGCCTATTAAATATTATAATGATGGAACATATATTTATACTTATGGGATGGCTCCAAATTTAATTGTTGCTTTAAGTATTATATACTTGATTATTGACCTTTTTTCGATTTTAAAAAATATCAAGAGTTTAAGTAAAGTAAAACTCTTTCCATTATTTATTTTAATTATTGGATTTATAATCGTTTTTATTATAAGAAATATCAATCCAGGATTGGTATTGATGACAACTTTATTTTCTATTGTGACAGTTATTATGTATAATACGATTGAAAATCCAGATTTTAAGATGGTCACTCAATTAGAAATAGCAAAAAATGCAGCCGAAAAAGCAAATAGAGCAAAAAGTGATTTCTTATCAAGTATGTCACATGAGATAAGGACACCACTAAATGCAATAGTAGGTTTGTCTGAAGATATCGCAAGTTATAAAGAAGAAGTTCCAAAAGAAGTTGTTGAAGATACAGAAGATATTCAAAATGCGTCTCATACATTACTAGAAATAGTGGGAAATATATTAGATATAAACAAAATTGAAAGTGAAAAAATGGAAATAGTAGAAATGCCATATAATTATGTAGAAGAAATAGAAAAAATGGCACGTGTTACAGCAACAAGAATTGGGGATAAACCAATAGATTTTAAAATGAATTTTGCTCCAGATATTCCATATGAGTTATTAGGAGATAAAGCGCATATTAAAGAAATAGTTAATAATTTACTTACTAATGCAATTAAATATACAGAAAAAGGAACAATAACATTAACAACAAAATGTATAAATCAAAATGATAAATGTATGTTAATAATAAGTGTCCAAGATACAGGTAGAGGAATAAAAGCAGAAAATATCAATAAATTATTCACAAAATTTGAACGACTTGATGTAGAAAGAAATACAACAACAGAAGGAACAGGACTAGGACTTGCAATAACAAAGGCATTAGTTGACATGATGGGAGGACATATCAATGTAGAGTCACAATTTGGCCAGGGTTCAATATTTATAGTTCAAATTCCACAAAAGATAAGTAAAATGATAAATTCAATACCAGAAAAGCAAAATACACTACAAAGTGAAATAAAAGTTCTAAAGTCAGAACCAAATATAGATGAAAAACAATCCAGCAATAAGAAAGTATTAGTAGTAGATGATAATAAATTAAATATAAAAGTAGCAAGAAAACATCTAGAAAGTTTAGGATATATTGTAGATGAGAGTGAAAATGGACAATTATGTTTAGATAAAATAAATAATGGTGAGAAATATGATTTAATTTTAATGGACATAATGATGCCAGAAATGAGTGGGGAAACCACTTTATCAAAGCTAAAGGAAATATCAGATTTTAATACTCCAGTAATAGCCCTAACAGCAGATGCAGTAAGAGGAGCACAGGAAAAATATGAAGAAGAAGGCTTTATCGATTATATTGCTAAACCATTTACAAAAGAAGAAATAAAGGAAAAAATTGAAAAATTATTTTCAAATGATAATCAAAAATCTATAGATAAAGAAAATAATAGTGAAGAAGAAGCTACTTATGTATTTGATTCTAAAGACAAAGAAGAATATGTTATTGTTGATGGAGAAAGAAAAGATTGTAAATATGATGAATAGTTATATGATTGACTAAATATGATAAATTATCTATAATGGATATTAGCTGATTAAAAAGTAAAAGTGTAACTACTTTTGATTTTAGTAATAAAATATATAGAATAGATTTGAGGTATGTAAATGAAGGCATTAGAAATAAATGGAGGTGCAGAGCTATCTGGTACTATTAGAGTAAGTGGCGCAAAAAATGCATGTGTAGCCATTC
>CANRPP010000029.1 GCA_947632545.1 uncultured Bacilli bacterium
ACAAATAAATTTGCCCTTGTATTTATTTTTATATTCCCCTACAGTTTTGTAGAATTAAAATACCGTTTGTAGAAAAAAGGAAAGTTAAATAAAAATTTTACGTTGTTAACATATAGTAAAATTTTATTGACAAAACGCTCTGGGGGGGGGGTAGAATTGTATTATAAGATAAAAAAATACGGAGCGTAGTTATGAAAAAGATAGTAAAGAAAAATTATAAAATATTAATAGGTATAGTAATGGGAATATTTGTATCAACAGCAGTAACATATGGAGCAGAGAATATATTAACAGGAAGTGATGTATCATATAATAATGCATTAAGTCATGGAAGTAAAAATAATATCCAAGGAGCAATAGATGAATTATATGAAAAAGCAAAACCATGTAAAGTATCAAAAGGTACTGGTACTGCACGAGGTGATGAAATTAATTGTGGGACCGAAAATTTTTATGTAGTTAATAGTTCAAATGATTATGTTACAATGTTTTCAAAGTATAATCTAGATATCGGTGATAATCTTTCTAGTAGTTATGAATTTTATAATACTGATAACACTGGAATTCAAAATGGCACATGTACAGGAAGTGAAGGATATTATAATGGACAAAAATATATATTCACCTGCATTATGCATGAAAATTGTTGTAGTATTTTTTCTACTACAGATATTATAAATAAATATAAAAATTATTTAATTGATACTGTAAAACTTGATAAACAAAAAACATCTGTTTCTGTTCCAGACTATAATTTCTTAAAAAATATAGGGTGTACTATTAATTATGATGACTATACCTATACTGGTAATTGTATAAGTTCCAACCTTTCTTGGATTTATAGTACATCATATTATTTTATTCCCGAACAACAACTTAATTTTGCTTATAGAATGTGGGTTGATGTATCAGGAGAAATTAGATATATGTCTTCTCCGTGGGGAGGCTTTGGAATCAGACCTATCGTAGTTATTTCAAAAAATGATATAAATTATTGATAAATAATAAGAAATCTTTATTGTTATCTTCATTTAAAATTCTTGTCACTTTTTTTGGAACATAATTTCTTGCAAATAAATACATAATAAACATAAAATATGTTTAGGAGGAATATATATGTTTTCAAAATTTAATGAAGAAGCACAAAAGGTACTATTAAATGCAAAAAAAGAGATGACATCATTAAGACATCCATATGTGGGAAGTGAACATTTACTTTTAGCTATACTTTCTGATGATAAATTAGATGTTACTACTAAATTAAATGAATATGGTATAAATTATCAAAAGTTTAGAGATGAAGTTATTAAAATAATTGGAAAAGGTAAACTAACTAATTCATGGTTTTTATATACACCTTTATTAAAAAGAATAATTGAAAATGCTGCTTTAGATGCTAAAGATAATAAGGATAAAGAAGTTAATGTTGCTAATTTATTTTTATCATTATTAGAAGAAGGAGATGGCGTTGCAATCCGTATTCTAATGGGTATGAGTATAGATATAGATTTATTATATGAAGAATTTTCTTCTAGTTTGGTTGCTAAAAAATCTAAAAAAAGACATAAGTTATTAATTGATGAATACTCGGTTGATTTGAATAAAAAATGTAGCGATAATGAAATTGATCCTGTAATAGGTAGAGATAATGAATTAAATAGTATAATAGAAATTTTATCAAGACGATGTAAAAATAATCCTTTATTAATTGGTTCTGCTGGAGTAGGGAAAACAGCAATTGTAGAAGAACTTGCTAATAGAATTGTTTTGGGAACAGTACCAGCAAATTTAAAAAATAAAAGAATTCTTTCTGTTTCTATGTCTTCTTTAGTTGCAGGGACTAAATATCGTGGAGAGTTTGAAGAAAGGATTAATAAATTATTAAAAGAAGTAGAGGATAATGGAGATATTATTTTATTTATTGATGAAATTCATACTTTAGTAGGTGCGGGAGGTGCAGAAGGTGCTATAGATGCATCAAATATATTAAAACCATCACTGGCTAGAGGCAAAATAAAAATAATAGGCGCTACAACATTAACAGAATATTCAAAATTTATAGAAAAGGATAAAGCTCTAGATAGAAGATTTCAAAAAATTATTATTAATGAACCTAGTATAGAAGAAGTAAAAAATATATTAATTAAATTAAGACCATTATATGAATCTTATCATAATACTAAAATTAGTGATGATATAATAGATTATATAGTAGAATTATCTAATAAATTTATTCATAATAGATTCTTTCCTGATAAAGCTATAGATATATTAGATGAAGTGTGTGCAAAAACCGTTTTAATTAAAGATAATAATGAAAAACAAGTAGATAAGTTAGAGCAGCAATTAAAATTTATTATTAAAGAAAAAAAAGACTCTATTGTAAAAGAAGATTTTGATAAGGCAACTGAATTAAAGTCAAAACAAAATGAGATAGAGTCTAAAATAAACAAATTAAGACTAAAATATAATAATAATTTAAAACCAAAAACTATTACAAAACAAATGGTTATGGATGTAGTTAGTAAAAAAACTATGGTACCAATATTCGAAAAGGAAAATTATACTTCAAAACTATCTTCAATAGAAAATATATTAAATAAAAAAATTTTGGGTCAAGAAGCCGCTATAAAAGCTATTAGTGATTATACTAAAAGATATCAATTGGGATTTAATAATAAAGTTCATTCATTTTTATTAATTGGTAAAACTGGTATAGGAAAAACATTATTAGTTAAAGAGTATGCATCATTAATTTACAATAAAGATAGTTTTATTAGATTAGATATGAGTGAATATAAAGAGGCTCATTCAATTAGTAAGATAATAGGTTCACCTCCTGGATATGTAGGCTATGATGAAGATAATTATTTATTAAATAAGATAAAAAATAATCCATATTCCATATTATTATTAGACGAAATAGAAAAAGCTAGTATGGATGTTATTAAACTATTTTTGCAAGTATTAGATGATGGAAAAATGAAAGATTCAAAAGGTAATATTGTTTATTTTAATAATGTAACTATATTTATGACTTCTAATTTAGCAGCTAATAGTGATAATATAGGATTTACAAAAAATAATACAAATCATATTTATGATAAATTAAATGAATATTTTAGTGTTGAGTTTATTAATAGAATAGATGATATTTTAATTTTAAATAATTTAGATGAAGAATGTATTAAAAAACTTATAAAGAAAAAATTGAATGACTTAAAGAAATATTATCTAGATAAAAACATAAAATTATCTTTTTCCACAAAACTTGTTAATAAAATATGTATTGAATGTAATTATAAAAAATATGGTGCTAGAAAGATAGATAAAATAATTGATAAAAAAGTAAATAATTATATTATAAATGAGGTATTAAAGGGTAAAAATCAGATTAGTGTTATATACACATAGTCTCTTTTTTTTTAAATTTTAATATGATATACTATAAATATATTTTATATAGTAATAAATTAATTTAGGAGTGATGAATTTGAGGATTTTTAATACATTAACAAAAAAAGTAGAAGAATTTATTCCAAATAATAAAAAAGAAGTAAAAATGTATACTTGTGGTCCTACAGTTTATCATTTTGCACATATTGGAAATTTACGAGCTTATATTTTTGAAGATATATTAGAAAAAACACTTAATTATTTAGGTTATAATGTTAAAAGATGTATGAATATTACTGATGTAGGTCATTTAACAAGTGATTCTGATTCTGGTGAAGATAAGATGTTAAAAGGCGCTAAAAGAGAGCATAAATCAGTAATGGATATTGCTAAATTTTATACTGAAAAATTTCATGATGACTTGAATACTTTAAATATTAAATGGCCTGAGGTAGTAATTAATGCTACGGATAATATTTCTGAATATATAAAAATAATAGAAAAATTATTAACAGATGGTTATGCATATAAAAGTGGAGGAAATATATATTTCGATACTTCTAGGCTTAATGATTATTATAAATTAACTAACCATAAAATAGATGATATGGTAGTTGGTGTTAGAGAAGGTGTAGAAGAAGATAGTTTTAAGAAAAATCAAGCGGATTTTGTTTTGTGGTTTACTAAATCTAAATTTGATGATCAAGAATTAAAATGGCCTTCTCCTTGGGGATTAGGTTATCCAGGTTGGCATATTGAGTGTTCATCCATTGCTATAAAATATTTGGGAGAATATCTTGATATCCATTGTGGTGGAGTAGATAATATTTTTCCACATCATACTAATGAAATAGCGCAAAGTGAAGCATATTTAGGACATAAATGGTGTAATTATTGGGTTCATGGAGAACATTTAAATGATAGTACTGGTAAGATGAGTAAATCAAAAGGTGAATTTTTAACAATAGATTTATTAAAAGAAAAAGGTTATAACCCTCTTTCATATAGATTTATGTGTTTAAATGCCTCTTATCGTAAGGTATTAGTATTTTCATATGAAGCTTTGGATAATGCAGAAAATGCCTATTTGAAATTAAAAAATAAAATCTTATCAATAGAAGAAAGTGGTAAGTTAGAAGAAGATATATATAATGAGTATAATAATAAATTTAAAGAATGTATAGGGGATGATTTAAATACTGCTAATGCTATTACATTGATATATGACTTATTAAAAAGTAATGCAAGTGGAATTACTAAATTGAAACTTATCTATTCATTTGATAAAGTACTTTCACTAGATTTATTAAAAAAAGATGAGATATCTAATAATTTAGATAAAGATATTTTGGAGAAAATAGAAAAAAGAAATCAAGCTAAAAAGGATAAGAATTATCAACTAGCAGATTCTATTAGAGATGAGCTTTTAGAAAAAGGTATAAAACTTATAGATAGTAGAGAAGGAACTACATATGAAGTTGTTAATAAACTGTAAAGTTATGTAACTTTCTCTTTTCTTTTGACATAATATTATATATACTGAAGTTAATAATAAAGAGGTGTATTATGGATAATATAGAAACATATAGATATGATTCAAATTCTGATAGGTATAAATTAAGAAGAAAATATAATATGGGAAGAATAGCAGCAGTTAGTTTTGGTACGGCATTAACTATTGCTGTAGTTGGACTAGGAACTATAAAAGTAAGGGGTTTGATTAAAGAAAATGATATGTTAGGTACTATGGCATATAATTCATCTTATAGTTCATTTTCAGAACAAATTGAAAAAGAATTAGGCATTGATTTAGATTATAATTTAGAAGAAGATTTAAATTCTATGAAAATGATGCGCGAAACTATCGGAGATTATATGAATGATAATGCTTTAATATCGCAAGTAGATGCATTTAAAATATTATTAGATAATAAACAAGACTTTGAACAATCAGCACTACGTATAGCAAAATCATGGTGTGCTAATCAGTATGGTGGAGATAAGGGAGATTGGAAAATTGGACATGAAGATTCTAAACACCCTGTATGGATTGCAACAAGTAGTTCTTATGGTTATCATACTTTAACAGATGATAGTGTATGTGAATTATTAGATGCTATAGGTAAATCTCAATCAAATGACAAATCAACATTGTTAAATACAGAAAATCCAGATAAATACGTTTCTCTTTGTGATAAAATTGCAAAATACTCTGGTGTGGTAGCATCCGATATAGCACAAACAAAATCAAAATAAAGACGTTATGTCTTTTTTAATATCTTATAATTTATGGAGGATATATGAATATAAAGGAAATAAATGTATTAGTACTTGCTTATTTAGGTGATACTATTTATGAGGATTATATAAGAAAATATTTTATCAGTAAAGGTATTAACAATGTTAATGAATTACAAAAAAAGGCAGTTAATTATGTTAGTGCTAAAAATCAAGCAATGTATGTAACAGAAATGTTAGATAATGATTTTTTTACTCCTAGTGAAGTAGATATTATAAAACGAGCGCGCAATTATAAAACTACATCCCATCCTAAAAACTGTGACATAATAACTTATAAATATGCTACTGGACTAGAGGCATTAATTGGGTATTTAGAATTAGATAATAAAAAAGATAGAGTAGATGAAATAATGAAATATATTTTAGGAGGACATTTATGTTAGTGTATGGTAGAAATATTGCTGAAGAACTTTTAAAAAGTAATTATGATATTAAAAAAGTATATTTACAAGACAATTTTTCTGATAAATTAATAAATTCACTATTGGAAACTAAAAAAATCCCTATAAATTTTAAATCAAAAATACAAATGGATGATTTGGCAAAGGGTGTTCATCAAGGTATAATTTTAGACATAAAGGACTATCAATATACTGAATTAGATTCAATTTTAAAAGACAATCCTAATTTTATAGTTATATTAGATCATTTAGAAGATCCTCATAATTTAGGTGCGATTATAAGAACTTCTACAGCTGCAGGTGTAGATGGTATTATAATACCGAAGGATAGACAAGTAGGAATTAATTCAACTGTAATGAAAACTAGTGCAGGTACTTTAATAAATATGAAAATATGTGCTGTTACAAATTTAGTTAATACTATTAATAAATTAAAAGAAAATGGCTTTTGGATAGTTGGAACTGATTTAGAAAATAGTACTGATTATAGGAATATTGATTATTCTGGCAAAATTGCATTAATAATAGGTAATGAAGGAAAAGGAATGTCTAAATTAGTAAAACAACAATGTGATTTTATGGCAAATATTCCAATATATGGACCTGTAGAAAGTTTAAATGCATCTGTTGCTAGTGGAATTATGATATATGAGGTAGTCCGAAATAGAAAGTAGGATTATTATGTATAAAAATGTAAATGATTATGAACAATTATATTTAGTAAGTGAAAATGATGATTATGCTAAAGAAAGATTATTTAATAAATATAAGCCAATAATTATATCTATTGCCAAAAAATATTTAACTTATACAAATAATAGATTTGATATTGAAGATTTAATTCAAGAGGGTTATATAGGACTAAACAAGGCTATATCTTCATTTGATGAACATGAAGGAGTATTATTTTATACATTTTCATTGGTTTGTATAGAAAGACAAATAAAAGCTTATTATAGAAGTTATAATGCACTTAAAAATTATTATATTAACAACTCATGCTCATTGGATATGGAAATTGATAATATGTTATTAGGGGATATTATTGAGGATACTAATATAGATAGTGATCCAGCCCTAACTTATGATAATAGATATTTACAAGAAAGAATAATTGCATTTAAAAATAGTTTAGATTTTAGGCATAGTTTAGTTTTTGAATTAAGGTATAATGGTTTTAAATATAGAGAAATATCGGAATTATTAGATATACCTATAAGTATAGTTGATAATTGTATTCATTTTTGTAAAGAAAAGTTAAAAATATTTATGAATAATTTATAAAATATGATTTGTATTTTTATGTTATTTGTTATAGAATAATAATAGGTGAATAGGATATGAGTATTAGGTTAAAAAATTGGACTGATAATAATCCAAGTTTAGAAAAAAGAAGAAAAACTTTTTATAATATGTCAAAAACAATGAAATATATTCATAGTAAAGGTTATTGCGTAAAAACATTTAATCCTAATGAAATAAAAATAATAAATGAAAATAAATTAAGTCCTATTCAATATAATAC
The DNA here is from genome assembly GCA_947632545.1 of uncultured Bacilli bacterium. Classification (GTDB taxonomy): domain Bacteria; phylum Bacillota_I; class Bacilli_A; order RF39; family UBA660; genus UMGS995. The sequence continues at coordinate 7,624 of CANRPP010000029.1, forward strand.
ATTAGTAAAACCAAAACCACATGAAGCAGATGCAATGAAGCAAGAAGATATATATAATTTAGCGTTTTTACAAATAGGTATATATGCTGGTATGACAAATGTATTAAGAGATGAATTTTTAAAAGAAAATTTTAAAGAGTTTGAAGTTTTCTTACATGAAGATGATATTCCTTATTATAAAGGTGTAATTACTAGAAATGCTCATGTATATTATTCAGATTATATTGATACAAAAAATGAAAGAGATATTTCTAAATTAAGAGAAGAAGCTGGTGCTAATAATAAAGTGGCATCATTTCAAAAAACAAAATCAACACAAACTGGTCGTGCTATGGTTGATAAAGAAACAAAAAAATTATATTCACCAATTGAAAAACAAGAAGCTGCATATGTTAGTTTCTTAATATTACCAATTGCTATGATAATACTAGGAATAATTTTAGGATTTATAACATTATTTGATTAGTGAATAAAAAATATTGACATTCTTCTTTGTTTATGTTAATTTATAACTGAACACGAAAGAGTGTTTTTTATTTGGATAAATACATATAAGAAAATAGGTGATAATATGGCTCAAATTGTTAAAGCTAAAAAAAATAATAAATATATTGATGTAGAAAAAGAAAAAGAAAAAAATGAAAAAAATAGTAATAATAATAAGGTAAAGAAAATAGAAAATAGTAAAAAAACTAAACCTAAAAAAGAAGAGAAAAATAGTTTATGGACTAGATTTATGATATTTTGCCATGGTGTAAAAAGTGAAGTAAGTAAAGTTCGTTGGACTAATAAGCAAGATATGGTTAAGTATTCAGTAGCAACAATTGTTTTTATAATATTTTGTTCATTATTCTTTTATGGAATAGATTTTATATTTGCACTAATTCAATCATTAGTGAAGGGAGCATAAATTATGGAAAAAAAGTGGTATGTAGTTAATACTTATTCTGGACATGAAAATAAAGTAAAAGAAAAATTAGAGATGAGAGCAGAATCTATGGATATGGAAGATTATATCTTTAGAGTTGTTGTACCAGAAGAAAAAGTAGTAGAAGTAAAAGATGGGGTAACTAAAGAAAAGACTAAAAAAATGTTCCCTGGATATATAATTGTTGAAATGATTATGACAGATGAAGCATGGTATGTAGTGCGTAATACACCTGGAGTTACTGGATTTATTGGTTCAAGTGGTAAAGGAGCAAAACCAACACCATTACAACCATATGAAGTAGATAAAATCCTTGGTAATATGGGAATTTCAAGAATAGATGTTGATAATGAACTAGAAGTTGGAATTAAAGTAAAAATTGTTTCTGGTCCCTTTAATGGTATGTTTGGTAAAGTAGAATCAATTGATTTACCAAATCAAAAAGTTATGTTACTTGTAGATTTATTCGGTCAAGAAACATCAGTAGAAGTTGAATTAAGTCAAATAGAAAAAGTCTAATACTTGCAATAAAGGTAACTTTATGTTATTATTTAATGGCTATATTTATTTAATATAGATTAAGTGGGAGGCAAGCTTATTAAAGCGGTAATAGCTATTAGGACCACTCGCGAAAACTAAAAAAGGAGGCGTTTTTCGTGGCAGAAGTAGTTAAGAAGATTAAATTACAAATACCTGCAGGAAAAGCAACACCTGCACCACCAGTTGGTACAGTGTTAGGACCAGCAGGAATTAACTTACAAGATTTTTGTACTAAATATAATGATGCTACTAGAGATAAAATGGGAGATATTTTACCTGTAGAAATATCAGTATATGAAGATAGAAGTTTTGATTTTATAATTAAAACTCCACCTACAAGTTTCTTGTTAAAGAAGTATGCTAAAATAAATAAAGGATCTACTAAAGGATCTATGGAAACTGTTGCTACATTAACTAAAGCTCAATTAAAAGAAATTGCAGAAATTAAATTACCTGATTTAAATGCATATACTGTAGAAGAAGCAATGAAAATAGTAGTAGGTACTGCAAAAAACATGGGTATAGAAGTAGAAGGCACAGAAGAAAAACAAGAAGAAGTTACAGAATAATAGGTAAAAACCTTGTGGAAGGAATGTCCGCTTACATGAATTCCGAATTTAACCACATAAGGAGGATAATATGAAAAAAAGAAGTAAAAAATATACTGAGGCTATTTCAAAAATAGAAAAAAATAAAGTATATACAAAAGAAGAAGCAGTTAAATTAGTAAAAGAAACTTCAATTACTAAATTTGATGCTTCAGTAGAAGTTGCTATGAAATTAAATCTTGATACAAAAAAAGCTGATCAACAATTACGTGGAGCTATTGTATTACCTAAAGGTACAGGTAAGACTGTTAGAGTTTTAGTTATCGCTAAAGGTGAACAAGCAGAAAAAGCTAAAGCAGCAGGAGCAGATTATGTTGGAGACATGGATATGATTCAAAAAATAGAAAAAGAAAATTGGTTTGAATTTGATACTATGATTGCTACTCCAGATATGATGCCACTTTTAGGTAAAATTGGTAGAGTTTTAGGACCAAGAGGTTTAATGCCAAATCCTAAAACTGGAACAGTTACAACTGATGTTTTAAAAGCAATTAATGAAGTAAAAGCTGGACGTGTAGAATATAGAACAGATTCTTATGGAAATATTCATGGAATTATTGGTAAAGTTTCATTTTCTGCAGAAGATTTACTTGTAAATTTAGATGCTTTTGTTTCAGCTATACTTAAAGTAAAACCTTCAACAGTAAAAGGTGACTATATTAAGAACATAGCAATATCATCTACAATGGGTCCTGGTATTAAAGTAGAAAATAGTTTTGATAAATAATAATAAACTTCCTCTATAGGAAGTTTTTATGTGTAAGAGTTAATCTAAAAAAAATAAAATTTATCATAAAAATATAAAATAGACATAAAATATTGACAAAAGTAAATATATATAATATAATAAAATCGTTTTGTTGGTGCCATAGACAGTAGGTATAAAAGTAAATCCTACCGAGGACTTGTAATAAAAGTATTTAAAGTTCTTGGAGTGTCTATTTCAAGAACTTTTTTGTGGCATCCCTAAAATAAAAAAGGAGGTGTTTTATGGCAAACGCTAAAGTATTAGAGGCAAAGCAAAAGGTAATAGATGAAATTAAAGAACGTGTAGAAAATTCTAAATCAGTAGTTTTATTTGATTATCGTGGTATTACCGATAGTGAAGCTAAAGAATTACGTGTAAAATTAAGAGAATCAAATTCTGATTATAAAGTATATAAGAATACTTTAATGTCTAGAGCATTTGATGATTTGAAAGTAGACGTAAAAGATAGTTTAGTTGGTCCAAGTGCTTTTGCTTATAGTGATGATCAAGTCGCTGCAATTAAAGTACTAACTGATTTTGCTAAAGAACATCCAGCACTAGTTTTAAAAGTAGGGATTGTAGATGGAGAAATTGCTGACAAAGCTAAATTAGCAGAATATGCTAAATTACCATCTAGAGAAAGTTTACTTACTATGTTAGCTGGAGGTATGATTGGTTTAGTTAGAGACTTATCAATATGTTTAGATTTATATAGTAAACAAAAAGAAGAAAATTAATTAAAATAAAAAATAAGGAGGAATTAGAAAATGGCTAAATTAACAAAAGAAGATTTTATTAGTAGTTTAAAAGAAATGAATTTATTAGAAATTAAAGAATTAGTAGATGCAATGAAGGAGGAATTTGGAGTAGATCCATCAGCAGTTGCTGCTGCAGCACCAGTTGCAGGAGGAGAAGCTGCTTCTGGTGAACCTAGTGCTGTTACTGTAAGTATAGCAGAACCAGGTGCTGGAAAAGTTGCAGTTATTAAAGTAGTTAAAGAAATTACTGGTCTTGGCTTAAAAGAAGCTAAAGATATAGTTGATCAAAATGGAGTAGTTAAAGAAAATATTCCTGTTGACGAAGCTAATGAAATCAAAGCTAAGCTTGAAGAAGCTGGAGCTACAGTAGAAGTTAAGTAATTTAACTTCTTTTTTTATTTATAAGGAAAGTGCGTTTAAAATAAAAATAAAAAATATTATTTGTTCGATTGACATATACAAACAT
>CANRPP010000030.1 GCA_947632545.1 uncultured Bacilli bacterium
TTTGGAATATTACTTTGCAAAGATAAAAAGAAAGTAACTGCAGAACTAGCTTTAAAAGATATAAATAAACCTATTGGTGTAAGTGAATATAAAATATTATCTGAAATACCTGATTTTTTAGAAAATACATTGCCAAGCATTGAGGATATAGAGAAAAGATTGGAGGAAAATTCAGAATAAACATAAATATTAATAAAGTAAAAATTTTTGTAACTATCCCACCAGAAAATGTAGAAGAAGTTAGAAAAGCTATATGTGAAGTTGGATCAGGAGTAATTGGAGATTATACTTATTGCACTTCTTCAACAAAATCAATAGGTACTTTTATGCCTAATGATAATGCTAATCCATATATTGGTGAAAACAATAAACTATAATTCGTTGAAGAGGAAAAGTTAGAGTTTGTTTGTGATATAGATCAAGTTAGAAAAGTAATATCTAAATTAAGGAAAGTACATCCATATGAAGAGCCAGCAATAGATATTGTACCATTAATAGATGAAAATTACTTTAAATAATCGATAAAAATTATTAAAATATGACCACTTTAATTGATTATGTCAATTTACAAGTGCTTTTTTATTTTGACAAAAAATTTTAAACAAAAGAAAACTCACACGAAAGGTATGAGTAATTATCACAATGGAGCGGTAGTCGAATATTCTTTCAACTACTACAAGATTAGATTGAATAAATCAATCTCTTGAATACATTATACTAAATAAAAAATAATTTGTTAACCATTCAATGATAAATTTGATAAAAAATGTTTTTATTTATAAATGATAGCTAATTATAGAAATTTATGATAGAATATTTTTTAACAAATAAAACGAAAAGGGAGTGAAGAAAATGTTATTTGTACATGAGCAAAACATTAAAGGAAAAATCGAATCAAACTATCATGATAAAGGAGAGCTTTTAAATCAATTTTATCATGAAGAATATCTACCCGTAAAAAAAGCATTATTAGAAATCAATTTTTCATTAGGAAGAGCTTCCTTTATTAAAGGAACTCTTATTATCAATAATTATTTAAAAAAATTAAGTGAATTTGGAAACAAATACAGCATTAATGCGCATTCTAAATTTAGGTCAAGCTTTTTAGAAGAAATTAGTACGTATTTATTTAAAGATAATGAATATATTAAATCAGAGAGACTTGGAATTTTTAACAAAGGAATTTATGCAGGAATGAAAATAGATTCAAATATGAATATTCGTGTTTTAAAGAAAGATGTAGATTTCTGTATAGGAAAAAAATGCAATGTCAAAATTAATAACTCTGCTAAAGGTGAAATAATAATTCCTATTGTTGCCGTTGAAGTAAAAACTTATTTAGATGGTACCATGTTAGGAGAAGTTCAACATTCTAGTAAACAAATTAAAAATTCTACTCCTAATGCAAAAACTTATGTTTTAATGGAAACTAACGATGTGGGAGTTGATAAGATTGTTGCAGCTCGATATGACAATGTAATAAATGAGATGTTTGTTTTGAGACTAGATAAGAAGCACCCAATAGCAGATAAAGTTTTAGAAGATTATTATAATGAAATATCTGATGCAATAAAAAATATAGATGAAGATGATGAAGTAAAGGTTCCAGGAAGATTAATTAATACCGAAAAAAATAGCTAAATATTTTCAAAATATTTAGCTATATTTTTTGCTATTTCTCTTGCTAAAAGAGGTGGAACTGCATTACCAATTTGTTGATATTGAGAAAGATTCTTTTCCCATGACATAGTAGTCCTCTTCCCTCTAAATTCATACCAATCTGGGAACGATTGTATTCTTGCAGCTTCTCTTGCTGTATAATTTCTATTTAAATGCGGATGAATAAAATTACTTTGAAAACTTGCTGCAATTGTTGGAGAAGGTTTATTACCAAACGGTCTCATATTATTTTGTGAATAAACTTTTCCACTTGTTTTTGATGCATCTCCTCTTTTTCTTTGCATATGTTCTTCAGAAACATCTGCTAATGATTGTCCAGCTTTAATAGTTTTAAATCTTTCAATTAATCTAGTGGTGTGTCGCATTGCAACATGATTTTTAATTACTTCATTGTCTCCTCTTATCCATTTTTGATAATCAGTTTTTGGTTTTTTTGTATATTTTTGTTCTTCTGTTCCTTGACTAGATTCTATTTGTGGTAGGTCCATTATTGCGTCATCAATTGTAATTTGTTTTTCACCAAACAAGAAACCTTCTGGATATAATTCATCTGGTTTAAAATTAATATCCTTTCTTATTCCGATAAAAATAACTCTTGTTCTGCTTTGTGGAACACCATATTCTGCAGCATTTAATATCTTATAACGAGCATTATATCCAGCTTTATCATATTCATCTAATATTAAATCACATACATATTCATTAGATGCAGTTTTCATAGATAAAATACCCGGAACATTTTCCATCATAAAAAATTTAGGATTTATTTCTTTTATAAATCTAACAAAATCCATAAACAAACTATTTCTTGGATCTTTTGGATCTCTTTTTCCACTTAATGAAAACCCCTGACAAGGAGGGCCACCAATAATCCCGTCAATATTGATTCCATCAGGTATTAAACTTTTAGGATCAGCAATTTTTGTAATATCTTCAGTAATTACTTTTGTATTTGGATGATTAACTCTATATGTTTCCGAAGCCCATTCATCTTTTTCAATTGCTACTGGTATATTAAATCCAGCCATCTCGAAACCAGTACTTAATCCACCACACCCAGCAAATAAATCAATTATGTTCATTAATAACTACCTCCTACATAATTGATTATAACATTTTATTTCCTAAATGTCTAAGGTTTTTAAGCAAAAAACATAAATATTTTTTTTATGTTATATAATTTATTAATTATTATAATTAAAATTCATCCTCTTCAATTTCTTTTACTATTAGTTTTTTGATTTATGTTTTGCTTTTTCTTCATTTAGAATAAGTACAATTTTAAAATGTGAATTTCCATCATGATATAAATTAAAAATTTTAATTACAACATCTTTTATACTTTCATTTGTTACAAGTTTTTTATTTTCATGCTTATAACCAAGAGGAGCTTTATGAGGAATATGACCTTGTTTAATTGCTCCTGTAAGTCCTATTTTAGTTCTTTCACTTGTCCTTTCAATTTCATTTTGGGAAACACTCATAATTATTCTGACAACCATTTTTCTATTAGACGAAGCAGTGTTTATTTCATCATTGAATAGAATCATACTTAAGAAACCTCTAGCATTTAAAGATAAGTCTTTATCAGTTAGATACTTCATAATAGACATATACATTACATAGCTTTTCATTTTCTCATCAATCTTTCTTTTAAGAATAGGTTGATTTTTTATATAACAAAAAATCAATCCTTTTGAGATTGATTTCTATTTAATGTCCGAATAGTTCGAACAGAATTATTTAATGGAGCGGATGAGGGAAATCGAATCCCCGTCACAGCCTTGGCAAGGCCGTATTCTAACCACTAAACTACATCCGCATTTGGAGGGACCTACCGGATTTGAACCGGTGATCAGGGTGTTGCAGACCCACGCCTTACCACTTGGCTAAAGTCCCATTACAAGTGATATTATAGCAAAATATCACTCTATTATCAAGTCCTATTTTAATATATGACTACTCTATTTTTCATATACATCAAATATATTTTTATAATTATAAATTAACTCTCTATCTTCTATTAATCTTTTTATTCCTATCTTATCATTATACATATATACAGTATCATGATTTATAAAATATAAATTACCATTTAACGCTTTTAATTCTTGTAAATTGTCAAAGCTAAATAATAATATTTTATAATCATAATTATCTCCTACAATCTTATATACATTACCTTTATCTTGATAATAATAATTACCTTCAGTATATAAAATATTATTTCCATATTTTTTTATTAATTCATCTGGTATTAAATCATTTATAAAATATTTTTTTTCTACAATTAATTCACTAATATCAATATCAACTAATTTCTTGCCATTATAATATTTAGGCTTTTCTAAACCCTCAATAGTTTCTTTATTAGGATTTATTACATATTGTTTTTTATTAGTAATATCTGTTAAATATACTTTTCCTTTATATACACCATTATAATAAATATTACTAGAAATATCCTCTTCAGACTCTATTTTATCTTGACCAGTTTCTTTTATATTAACAACATAAAATGAATCATATTTATCATCAGGATTAGCAATTATAAAGTGTTCTCCACATACTATTGAATATTTATTTTCATATAAATCATTATCTAATAAAAATTCTTCTACTACATTATTATTATTTATTAAATAAACACTCTTATAATTCCATATTGTAAAATACAAATTAGCATCTATGTCATTATAATATGATATATTTTGATAAACAGTTTTAGCATCATTAATATTTTTATATTCTAAATTAACTTTATATTTTGAAGAAGTTAAATTATTAATAAAATTATCAACTTCCTTATTACCTATTTGCTTTAAATAATTATATGTAACTAATTTTTTATCATATTTACATACTATACTTTCTATACTATCATTTTTTAATACTGGAGCAATACAATATAGACCATTATTATTATAACTAATAATATCCTTAACTACTTTACTCTGTCTATTTAAATCACCTTTATAACTATAAACAAAATTATTATTCTGTCTATCAGTAATTAAAAATGAATACATATTTACATGTTTTTTTCTTTCATATTTTTCTTTTACTATAAATTCATTATTATCAGTTTTAACTGAATAATTGTAATCTCTTTTATTAATAAAAAATGTAACAATTAATTGATATATTAATAAAAAAAGTAATATAGCAACTAATGTTTTGAATATTTTTTTCATACTCTTCACCTATTATAAATTATAACAAAAAAAAAGACTTATTAAAAGTCTGTTTTATTTATTTTAGGTTTATATCCATATTTTTTCTTTTCTTCTAACATAAATGAAGAAATATTAGTTTCAATTTCACTTAAAGCATTTTTACTAATATTTGATAATGTTACAAATTCTTTTACTGTATCAAGATGAATTTTTCCCCATATTATACCATTTAATACTTTTAAATCATTAAACATATCTGGAGTTATAGAATCTAAAAAATAGCCAAATACTACTCTTTTTCTTCCTATTAAAATTCTTTGATTAGTAAGTGCTACTACTGCAGTTGAAATAATATCAAGTGGATTATTATTTTTTTGAGCAGCAAAAACATATAAAACTTCTTCATTTGGATTTAAATGCTTTTCTACAATACTAGCATTTTTTCTTAATCTCCACGCAATTGTAGTTGGATATTTATTTTTAAATTCTAGTACTTTTTCATATACACTTGCCATAATAATTACCCCATAAAGCCATATTGTTTAAAGAATTCTATATATGACTCTTTTGTAGTTAAACCTTCAACTTTATCTTTAATTGAGTTGTTTCCAACAACCATTAATAAAGGTGTACCATATCCTTCACTAAAGTATTCATCAGAACCAATTAATTTAGAAGTATCATCACTACTAAGATCTCCTACATCAACACGATTAATAACAACATGATTTTCATATATAATATTTTCTATTATAGGTAATGCTAATTGACAATATCCACATGAATCTTTTGATAATAATACTAAAGAATCTTCACTACTTTTATATAAATTTAGATATTCATCAACGCTTATATCATTAGGTTCAATTCTCTCATCATCACTAACTTCTCCTGATTCTTTAGTTGCTTGCTCTAAAATACTATCATCACCTGATTCTGATGTTTCACTTGTAGTATTTGATGATGAAGTATATTTTTTAGATACTGTGTTTGAACCAAAGAAGCATACTAAACAAAAAGCTATTACTAAAACTATAATTATTATTCCAATAATTAATTTTTTTTGATTAATTTGAATAACCTTATTATTATTTTCTGCATTTACTATTTTTTTATCAGTACTTTTTACACTAGTAGTTTTAGGACTAGATTTAGCAGCTGTAGCTTTTGTTGTAGTCTTTGTTGTAGACTTTTTAGGTGTAGTCTTTGTTGTAGTTTTTGTTGCAGCTTTTTTAGGTGTTGATTTTGATGCTGCTACAGTTTTCTTACTTGTAGTTTGTTTTGCTTTATTACTACTTGCAGTTTGTGTAGTTTTCTTTTTTGTTGTTGTAGATTTAGTAGTAGATTTTACTTGTTTAGTTTTACTAGCACTAGCAGTTTTTGCTGTACCCTTTGAATTATTCTTTTTTGTTTGTTTATTTTTCTTTTCTTCCGCCATAATCAATTTCCTTTCTTTTTTTTATTATAACATACTTTTAATTTCTTTTCTAATATAACTAAATATTTTATCTAAAATTGTATCTAATAAATTACTATCATCTATATATTCTTGATCAGACCATATACCATTTTTCTTCTTTTTAGCTTCTTTTTCTTTTATTTTTAATCTATTAGTATACTTATAATCATCATATAAATATGCTACTTTAGCATAACCTTTAGTAATTAACTTTTCTTGTAATAATTCATCATCTACAAATATCCATGCTAATTTTCTACCATATTTATCTTCTTCTGTTGAATTATCATCATATTCTAAAACTATTTCTTTAGCATTTGTTAAACTATCACAAGTAAATTTACTAGCCTCTTTTCCATAAGGCTCTACTTTCTTTTTAGGATGCTTAACCTCAGGTGTATCTATAGCTAAAAACCTTGTTGAATATTCTTTCCCATTTATTATAAATTTAGCTGTATCTCCATCAACACATTTTGATAATTTTACTACATCACTTTTAGCAAATACTAAATCACATGAACATATTAATATAAATATAAATACAATAAATATTTTTTTCATATATTACCACCTATACTTATTATACAATAAATATTTATTTTATGTCGAAATAATTATCTAATTTTTTTTATAAATAAAGCATATATTTTTCTAGGAGGAAAACAATGAAAAAAATAGGAATACCTAAAGCACTACTCTATTATTACTATAATGATTTATGGAAATACTTTTTTAAATATTTAAATATTGATGTTATATATAGTGATATAAGTAATAAAGAAATTATGTCAAATGGAGAACTTTTAGCCCAAGATGAAGCTTGTCTTTCTCTAAAATTATATTTAGGTCATGTAAATAATTTAATAGATAAATGCGATTATATCCTAGTACCTAGACTATATTCTGTAAAAAAACATGAAGGAGTTTGTACTAATTTTAATGCTTTATATGATTTAGTAAATAATACTTTTCAAAATATTAATATTATTAATTATAATGTTAATTTAGAAAATAATGAAAATGAATTAGTAGGATTCCTAAATTTAGGTAAAGATTTAGGTTTTTCATATATAAGTAGTTATAATGCTTATAAATTCGCTAAAGAAAAAAGTATGGAAAATAGATTGTTAAAAGAAAAAAAACAAAAAGAATTATTAACTACTAATAATATTAAAATATTACTTGCAGCTCATCCTTATAATTTATATGATAATTTAATTGGTAAACCTATTATAGATTATTTAGAAAGAGAAAATATTACTATTATTTATAGTGATAGAATAGATCATAATATAATAGATTCTGAATGTGAAAAAATATCTACTGATATACATTGGACTCATAGTAAAGAAGTAATGGCTAGTATAAATTATTATAAAAATAAAACAGATGGTATTATTATAATTTCTGCTTTTCCATGTGGACCTGATTCTTTATCTAATGAACTAGCTATTAGAAAAGTTAAAAATATTCCTGTACTTAATCTTATTATGGAAGATTTAAATAGTGATGTAGGAATTATAACTAGATTAGAAAGTTTTATAGATATATTAAAACAAAAAAAGGAGGAAAATTATGAAAGAAGTAATTAGTTTTCCTCATTTAGGTAATTATTATATACCTGTTAAATATTTATTAACAAAATTAACTAATTTAGAAGTTATGGAGTCTCCCCCTATTACTAAAAAAACGCTATCTTTAGGAGAAAAATATTCTCCAAATAGTGTATGTATACCTTTTAAATATAATTTAGGTAATTTTATAGAAAGTCTTGATAACGGCGCAACTATATTAATACAAGCAGGTGGTGGTTGTAGATATAGATATTATGCTGAAGTACAAGAAAAAATATTAAGAGATTTAGGATATGACTTTAAATTTATTAAATTAGTATCAAGAGATAAAATAAGAATTAAAGAAGCATATAATATATTTAAAAATTTAAATAGTAATCTTTCTTTTTATAAATTTATACATACTTTTATTATTACTATATTTTTTATATATTATATGGATAAAATAGATGTAATAATTAGAAAAAGAATAGGTTTTGAAATAGAAAAAAATAGTTTTATAAATTTAAGAAATAAAATGTATAAAGATTTTTATAAATGTAATAATATAATTACTTTAACTATAAAATATTTTAAATATAAAAAGAAGTTTAAAAAGTTAAAAATAGATAAACCTAATAATTGTTTAAAAGTTGGTATTATAGGAGAATTATATACTTCTATGGAACCTTTTTCTAGTTATTTTTTAGAAGAAGAACTTGCTAAAATGAATATAGAGATAAAAAGATATACAGATTTATCTTACTTACTTTGGAAAAAGAAATTAATAACTAAATATATGCTTAGAAAGACAAAGAAATATTGTAAATATACTTTAGGAGCAGATGGACTTGATAATGTTTATAGAACACTACAATTATCTAAAAAATATGATGGCATAATTCATACTAAACCATTTGGTTGTACTCCTGAAGTTGGGGCTATACCAATAATTAAAAAAGTAGCAAAGGAAAAAAATATTCCTATTATATTTTTCTCATATGATAGTGAAACTTCTAATGAAGGAATTATAACTAGATTAGAAGCATTTAATGATTTAATAAAGTATAGAAAGGAGAATAAATGAAAAAAGCATATTTAGGAGTAGATATAGGTTCTATTTCTACTAAAGCTGTTATTATTGATAGTGATAATAATATATTACTTAGTAAATATATTTGGACTGAAGGAAATCCAATTAAAGCTGTAAAAGAAATAATTAATTATTTTAAAGAAAATATTAGTGATGATATAAAAGTTGTGGGTGTAGGTACTACTGGTTCTGCTAGAAGATTAATTGGTTCTATTTTAAATGCATCTATAATAAAAAATGAAATAACTGCTCATGCTATTGGAACATTATCACTTTATCCTGATATTAGAACTATAATTGAAATTGGAGGACAAGATTCAAAGATTATTTTAATAGAAAATGGTATAGTTACTGATTATGCTATGAATTCATTATGTGCTGCAGGAACAGGTGCTTTCTTATCAAGTCAAGCTAAAAGATTAGGAATAGATGTAAATAATTTTGGAAATATTGCGCTAACTAGTAATAACCCTACCCCTATTGCTGCAAGATGTACAGTATTTGCAGAAAGTGATTTAGTTCATAAAGCCCAAATGGGATATAATAAAAATGATATTATCGCAGGTTTATGTAGAAGTGTTGCACTAAATTATTTAAATAATGTTGCCAAAGGAAAAACTATCAATAGTCCTATTATATTTCAAGGAGGAGTTAGTAAAAATATAGGAGTTGTAAAATCATTTGAAGATATTTTAAATACTAAAATAATTACAGATAAAAATGGACATTTAATGGGAGCATTAGGAGTTGCAATACTTGCAAAAGATAAAAAAGAAATTGAATTTAATTTTGATATAAATAATTATGAATATAATACAAGTAGTAAATTCTGTAATAATTGTCCTAATAATTGTGAAGTTATTTTTATTAAGAAAAATAATGAAATAATAGATCACTGGGGAAATAGATGTCCAAGAGGAGAAAAAATAAATAATTAAAAAGACTTATTAATTAAGTCTCATTTTTATTTTGAAATTTCTACTACTGCTCGAGCATCAACTTTATCTCCTGCACCATTATAATAAATATCATTATTACTTATAGTATCAATAAAATAAGGTTGACTATTTGTATAATTAAAATTATTCATAGTCCAATAATATTTTGAAGATTTTTCATCATTTACTGTTCCTTTTCCGCTTGTAGAGTCCTTTAAATAATTATGCATCCAAATTGGACATTCAACATATGATTTACTAATATTTTTACATCCTAGTTCCTTTGCTTCTTGCAGTGTTATCATTCTTGCTTTTGCTGTTCTTATATCCATTGTATATGTATTTTTTGTACATTCTATCTCCGTAGTACCACCAAATGCGGACATACAGCCAGTATAATTGTTAATTTTAAATACTGTTTTTCCCATTTCATATGTTTGATTTTCTACATTAGTCCAATTTTTTGTTGCTTCTTCCAATTTAGGTAATGCTTCTATAGGACCATTTTCATAACCAGATATTATACCATATGGTCCTTCGACATAAGGGGACCACTGAACATTATATATTGTAGCTTTTTGAGATTGCATTGTTATATAATCTCCCTCATCAAACATTACATGAAATCTTACTGTAGTATCTTCATTTACTTTATATGTTATTATATCTCCTGTTTTACATGAATTTTTTTCTTTATTTTTATAACATTCTGTTTCTTGACAAGTCGATTCATCTCCTGTTATACATTTATTATTTCCACTTTCACTATATGTATAAGCAGA
>CANRPP010000031.1 GCA_947632545.1 uncultured Bacilli bacterium
TATATGCTGATTTAATCCTAAGAGTTACAGGAAGTCTGCAACTCACCTCCACGTGCTTTGTAGTACACACTCCTTCAAGGTTGATATTATAAATATAAAATAAATTTTGTTCAAGTTTTCATAACTATGTGTGCCTTGAACGAAGAGAAAGGAATGTGAGGTATAATGAAAATAATTAGTGGTTTTTTAAAGGGAAGAAAAATAGAAGGCTTTAATATTTTAGGTACTCGTCCAACAATGGATAGAGTAAAGGAAAGTTTATTTTCAATGATTCAAAATAATATAAAAGATTCAGTTTGTATAGATTTATTTGCAGGTAGTGGCAATTTAGGAATAGAAGCTATTAGTGAAGGGGCTAAATACTGTTATTTTGTAGATAATAATAAAAAAGCAATATCTGTTATAAAAAATAATATTAATAATCTTAATATTTCTAAAAGTACTAAAGTTTTGTGTATGGATTATAAAAAAGCTTTGGAGGCTATTGATGTAAAAACAGATATTATATTTATTGATCCTCCATATAAAACTAATTATATAGAAGATAGTATAAAACTAATAGATGAATATGATATATTAAAAACAAATGGAATTTTAATTTTAGAAAGTGATAATATAGAAAAAATTGTATATAGTGATAAATATAATTTATTAAAAGAAAAAAAATATGGCGACAAACTAATAGTAATATTAAAAAAAATATGATATTATTATTTTAAGGATAGTGATTATATGAAAAAATTAGATAATAGGGGTTTTGCAATTTCAACTATGCTTTATGGATTAATAGTAGTACTTATGTTATTATTTACATTAGTAATTAGTACAATGGCATTTAATAGAAAAAATAGTAAAGATTTTGTAGATATTGTAACGGAGGAATTAGAAAGAAATAAATAAACTATGTATAGGTAATTTAAAGAGAGGAAATTTATAATGAATATATTAGAAAAAATATATTATAATGCAATTAAGTATCCTAAAAATATAATTATTAAAAATATTACAAATGAACAATTTTGGAATAATATATTAAAATATAGCAATTATTATTGTAAAAAAGTAGATAAAAAAGATATTATTATTGTAGAAAATACTCAAGATGAGTATTTCTTATATACATTATTTTCTCTTAATTTACTAGGGGCTATTGTATTACCACTTGATAGAAATACATCTTATAATATAATGCTAGATACATTAAATAAAATAGGTGCAAGTAAAATATTGAAAAAAGATGATATTAAAAATAGTAAAATTTTAAATTATACTAAAATTAATAATTATTCTTTTCCTAATATTAATGATACTAGTTTAATTTTATTATCATCTGGTACTACAGGTATACCAAAATTTATAGAAATAAAGTATAAAACTATATATAATATTATTAAAAGTAATAAAGAATCATTTAAATTTTTAAAAAATAATAAAATAGTTGTTACAGGTGATATTAGTCATTCATATTCTATAATGAAAGTATTAACTTCTATATATTATAATATGTATATTATATTATACAATAGTAAAAATATTGTTGATTTTATGTCTATTATTTGTTCCAATCTCAAGAATTTAGTAATATGTACTAATCCAGTTTTTTTACACTATTTAATTACAATCTTTAATAATGATTTTAAAAATAATATTAATAATATTTCTTCAATTATTACTGCTACTTCACCATTAATAGAAAAAGATGCAAAATTATTATTAAAAATTATAAAAGGTAAAAATATAAAATTTTATAATCATTATGGTGCTACTGAAGTAGATAATTTATGCTATGATGATATTTCAAAAAATGGATATAAGTTTAACTGTGTAGGTAAACCTATGTTGGGGACTTCTATAGAAATTGTTGATACAAATGACAATATTATGTCATCTACTAATAAAAAATATGGAAGAGTTAGAATATTAAGCAATGGATTTTCAAACTATTATAATACTTTAGATGATTCTAAATATTTTTATACAGGTGATTTAGGTTATATAGAAAATAATTGTTTATATATAGTTGATAGAGAGAAAAACTTCTTTAATATTAATGGATATAAGGTATCTCCTAATCAAATAGAAAATGTTGCTTTAAAATATTCATATGTTGATGAATGTATTTGCTTATACGATAATATATTAATATTAAAGGTAGTAGTATCAGATGGTTTTAATATTAATAAATTAAAAAAAATATTATATGAAAATTTACTATCATACCAACTTCCAAAAAAAATTGAAGTTGTATCATCAATAATCAAAAATAAT
Source organism: uncultured Bacilli bacterium (assembly GCA_947632545.1). Lineage (GTDB taxonomy): Bacteria > Bacillota_I > Bacilli_A > RF39 > UBA660 > UMGS995. Next base: position 2,269 of record CANRPP010000031.1, read on the forward strand.
TCAGGAAAAGTTGATAGAAAAGCATATAAATAGTTAATTAATTAATCATTACAGATAGTATTAAAAAACTATCTGTTAATTATTATAATATTTTTGGCAATATATGTTGACAAGTGCTAAAAATAGTCATATAATTATTTTAGCACTCATAAAATTATAGTGCTAGGAGGGGATTTGATGTTAACTAAAAGACAAGAAAATATCTTGAAACTTATAGTTGAACATTATGTTAAACTAGCAAAGCCAATAGGTTCAAATTTAATTTCGAAAAAATTAAAATGTTCTAGTGCAACTATTAGAAATGATATGTCTATATTAGAAAATGTTAATCTTTTAGAAAAGACTCATACATCATCTGGTAGAATTCCTAGTGAAGAAGGTTATCGTTATTATGTTGATAATTTAATGGAACCAAAAAAGATGAATGCTGAAGATATGTTAAAATTACAGATAATTTTTCATAATCAGCAATTACCTTTATCAGATTGTATAAATAAAAGTCTACAAGTTATTTCTGATATGACTAATTATGCTACTATTGTTCTTGGTTCTTCTTCTCATGATAATTTGTTAAAACAAATAGAAGTTGTTCCAATAGATGATGTTAGTATGATAGTAATAGTTGTAACTGATAGGGGACATGTTGAACATAAGGAACTAAAGTTAGAAAATGTTTCTTTGAATGAGGTTAAGAAAACAGTTAATCTTATAAATAATTTAATTGTAGGTACTCCAATAGATGAAGTTAGTACAAAACTTGAATATGAAGTTAAGCCTGTAATTGGAAAATATGTTACACAACATGAACAGTTATATAATGCATTCTATAATGTATTTAGTGATTTTTCATCACATAATGTTAATGTTGTAGGTAAAAATAAATTTTTGGATCAACCAGAATTTAGTAATATTGATAAAATAAAAAATATTTTTGATAAACTTGATGATGAAAATATTTTAAGAGAAATTAAAAAAGATGATGATAATAACATTAAAGTTTATATTGGTCATGAAAGTAATATAGATGATGATGTTACTGTTATTAAAACTAAATTTAAAAATGGTACAGATGAAGGAACATTAGCAATAGTTGGACCAAAAAGAATGGATTATGAACGAGTTGTAACATTACTTGAGTATTTAAAAACAAATATTGAGGATAATAATTAAAGGAGAGATTATGGAAAAAGAAAAAGAAAAAGAGTGCAAAGAAAATTGTAAGTGTGATAAACAAGATGATAATAAAAAATGTAAGTGTAGTGAACAAAAAAAAGGCAATGCTAGAGATAAAAAATTAAAAGAAGAAATAGAAAAATTAAAGAAAGAAAATATTGAAGCATTAGAGAAAGTTAAATATGCTCAAGCAGAATTAATTAATTATAGGAAAAGAAAAGATGAAGAAGTAATTAATTTTAAAAAATATTGTAATCAAGATTTGATTATGGAACTTATTCCTATGGTTGATAATTTTGAAAGAGCTATAAAACTTGATGATAATGATTTAACAGATGAACTTTCAAAGTTTCTAGATGGATTTAAAATGATGTATGCAATGCTAACTGATGTTTTAAAGAAATTTGGAGTAGAAGAAATTAATAATGTTGGAAAACCTTTTAATTCAACAGAAGAAGAAGCTTTGATGACTGATGATATTCCTGATATGGATGATGATGTTGTTACAGAAGTATTATTAAAAGGTTATAAATTAAATGGTAGAGTAATTCGCCCTGCCTCAGTAAAAGTAAATAAAAAAAGTGAAGGAGAGATAAATAATGAGTAAAATAATAGGTATTGATTTAGGTACAACAAATAGTTGTGTATCAGTATTGGAAGCTGGTGCACCAAAAGTAATTCCAAATCCAGAAGGAGGAAGAACAACTCCATCTGTAGTTGCATTTAAAAATGGAGAAAGAATTGTTGGTGATGCTGCTAAACGTCAAGCATTAACTAATCCAAACACAATTTCTTCAATTAAAAGATTAATGGGTAGTGGAGAAAAAGTAGAGGCTGAAGGTAAGAAGTATACCCCAGAAGAAATTTCTGCAATGATTTTATCTTATATGAAAGATTATGCAGAAAGTTATCTTGGAGAAAATGTTACTAAAGCAGTTATTACTGTTCCTGCATACTTTAATGATAGTCAAAGACAAGCTACTAAAAATGCTGGTAAAATTGCTGGACTTGAAGTTGAAAGAATTATTAATGAACCAACAGCAGCAGCACTTGCTTATGGACTAGATAAAGAAGAAGGACAAACTATCTTAGTTTATGACTTAGGTGGAGGAACATTCGATGTTTCAATTCTTGAACTTGGTGATGGTGTATTTGAAGTTAAGTCTACTAATGGTAATAATAAACTTGGTGGTGATGACTTTGATAATGCTATTATGGATTATTTAGTTGCTGAATTTAAGAAAGATACTGGAATTGATTTAAGTAAAGATAAAATGGCTATGCAAAGACTTAAAGAAGCTGCTGAAAAAGCTAAAAAAGATTTATCTGGAGTTGTTTCTACTCAAATTTCAGCACCATTTATTGCTAAGGGTGATGATGGAGAACCAGTTCACTTAGATATAACTTTGTCACGTGCTAAATTTGAAGATTTAATTCGTGATTTAGTAGAGTCTACACTAGATCCAGTACATAAAGCATTAAAAGATGCTAATATGAAAAAGGATGATATCGATAAAGTTATTTTAGTTGGAGGTTCAACTCGTATTCCTATGGTATATGACTTAATTTCTAAAGAACTTGGAAAAGAACCTTCTCGTGAAGTTAATCCAGATGAAGTTGTTTCAATGGGAGCTGCTATTCAAGGTGGAGTTTTAACTGGAGATGTTAATGATATCGTATTACTTGATGTTACACCACTTTCATTAGGTATTGAAACATTAGGTGGAGTTATGACAACTCTAATTCCTAGAAATACAACTATTCCAACTTCTAAATCTGAAGTATTCTCAACTGCTGCAGATAATCAACCTGCTGTTGATATACATGTATTACAAGGTGAAAGAAGTATGGCAGCTGATAACAAAACTCTAGGAAGATTCCAACTTACAAATATTCCACCAGCACCACGTGGAGTACCACAAATTGAAGTTAAATTCGATATTGATGCTAATGGTATAGTTAATGTTACTGCAAAAGATTTAGGTACTAATAAAGAACAATCTATTACAATAACTTCTAATACAACTTTATCTGATGAGGAAGTTGAAGCTATGATGAAAGAAGCTGAAGCTAATAAAGAACAAGACGAAAAGAGAAAAGAAGAAGCTGAAGTTAGAAATGAAGCAGAACAAATGATATTCCAAACTGAAAAATCTATTAAAGATTTAGGAGATAAAGTTGATAAAAAAGAAAAAGAAGAAGTAGAAGATTTAATAAAAGATTTACGTGATGCTTTATCAAAAGAGGATATAGAAGATATTAAAACTAAAAAAGATAAATTAAGTGAAAAAGCTATGGCTTTAGCTGCTAAAGTATATGAACAAGTAAATAAAGAAAAAGCAGAACAAAAAGAAGACGATAATAAAGATGACAAAAAAGATAAAAAGAAAAATAAAAAAGACGATGATGTAACAGATGCAGATTATGAAGAAAAATAATTACTAATGAAGTTCTAGGAAACTAGAACTTTAACTGATATATGAAAGGATATTTATGAAATTATATAATACTAGAAACGAAGTAGAAGAAAAATATAAATGGGATTTAAGTGAGTATTTTAAAGATGAAGAAGAATTTGATAGTTGTTTTAAGATTATTGATAATAAAATAAATAACATTAGTAAATATATTGGTTGTACAAAAAATAGTAATAAGTTATATGAATATCTTGAAGAATCAATCTTTATTGATATTAATGTAATGGATTTGTATGCATATGCTATACTTATTAATGATCAAGAACTAGGTATTTCAAAAAGTATTGAAAGATTAAACAAAACAATTTCTTTATATACAAAAAATAATTCAGCTAATAGTTTTTTTGCTCCTGAATTATTAAAACTTAATAAATTGGAGTATGATAACTTATTTAAAAATGAAAAATTAATTAAATATAAATCATATTTAGATAAAATTTATCGTAACGTTGATCATATTTTATCTGATAATGAAGAAAAAATAGTTAATGAACTTACCTCATCAGTAGATCATTTTTCTGAAATTTCTTCAACTTTATTGAGTAGTGAGCATAAATATGGTTATGTAACAATTGATAAAAAAGAAATTGAAATTGCTAATAATAATTATTCTTCCTTAATGAAAAATTCAGATATTAAAATTAGAAAAGAAATATATAAAAAATTTAATAAAGTATTAAATCAATATTCAAGCACTTGTGCTAGCATACTTAATAGTTATGTTAGTATGAATGAAACAATTGCCAAAATTCATAAATTTAATAGTTCATGGGAGGAAAAGTTATTTTCTTACAATTTGACTGATAAAGTATATAAATTATTAGTTAAAAGTGCAGAAGAAAATTTAGAACCATTACATAAATATTATAGATTAAGAAAAAAAGTACTTAATCTTAAAAAACTACATTCATATGATTTATATGTTAAATTATCTAATAATGATTCTGAATACTCTATAGAAGATGCTTGGGATATAATTATTAATTCATTAAAAGTTTTAGGAAATGATTATATTACAAAATTAAAAAAAGTTAGAGATAATAGAAATATTGATTACTGTCAATATAAAGGAAAATGTTTTGGTGGATATAATATATCTACATTAGATAAGTTTTCTCGAATATTAATGAGTTATAATTATGATTTAGATTCAATTTCTACTATTGCACACGAATCAGGTCATCATGTAAATCATCAATATATTTACGAAAATAATGATTCTGTATATAGAGAAAATACCGTTATAGTTGCCGAAGTTGCATCATTAACAAATGAAATTTTACTTTCTAATTACCTACTAAAAAATTCGGATAATGTTAATGAAAAATTAGCTGGTCTTGAAAATATTATAGATATATTTATATCAAATTTTTATGGCGCTATTAGAGAAGGTAAATTAGAGCAAAATATGCATAATTGGGTATTAAATGGTAATACAATAACAAATGATTATATGAATAATGAAGCATCAAAATCATTAAAAAAATATTATGGTAAAGAAGTTATTACAGATAACTATAGTAATCTAAGTTGGATAAGAAGAAGTCATTATTATACGTATTATTATTTGTATAGTTATGCAATAAGTGTAAGTACTGCTGTTAATTGTGCTAAAAAAATAATTGATGGTGATAGTAAATTTATTTCTAAATATAAGAAATTTTTATCATTAGGTTCTGACATTTGGCCAATTGATGCATACAAAATATTAGGAATAGATTTAGAAAATGAAAATGTATACATAGATGCAATTAATTATTTTAATTCATTAGTTGATACATACAATAAATTAATTACAGAAGAGAGGTAGTGATAGTATGGCAGAAAAAAGAGACTATTATGAGGTTTTAGGAGTCTCTAGAAGTGCAACTGAAGCTGAAATAAAATCTGCTTTTAGAAAAAAAGCCAAAGAATTTCATCCTGATTTAAATAAAGATAATCCTGAAGCAGCTGAAAAATTTAAAGAAGCTCAAGAAGCATATTCAGTATTATCTGATGAGAATAAAAGAAAAATGTATGATCAGTATGGTCATGCTGGTGTAAATAATTCAGCTGGAGCAGGTGGCTTTTCTGGTTTCGGTGGATTTGATGCCAGTGACTTTGATTTTGGAGATATTTTCGATAATATATTTGGTGGAGGCTTTTCATCATTTGGCGGTGGTAGTTCAAGAACTCGCGCAACACGTGGATCTGATGTATTAATGAGAGTTAATATCGATTTTAATGATGCTGTATTCGGTTGTAGTAAGGATATAAATTTAGATGTTGTTGAAGAATGTGATGATTGTAATGGTACAGGTGGATTTGATAGTGAAACATGTAGTAGATGTCATGGCAGTGGTACTATAACTTCAGAACAGCATACTATTTTAGGTTCATTTGTTTCTAAAACTACTTGCCCTGAATGTAATGGAAAAGGTAAAACTTATAAAAGACGTTGTTCTACATGTAATGGAAAAGGTAGAATTAAAAAGAATAAAACTATTACAGTTAATGTCCCTTCTGGTATAGATAATGGAGATAGACTTCGCGTATCTGGAAAAGGTTCACCTGGTGCTAATGGAGGACCTAATGGAGATTTATATTTAGAATTTTCAGTTTCAGAACATGAATATTTTGAAAGAGAAGGTGACGATATTTATTTAGAAGTTCCTCTTACTATTACTGAAGCAATATTAGGTACTAAAAAAACTATTCCAACATTATATGGTAACATTAAACTTACAATACCAGCTGGTACTGATTCAGGTGATAAACAACGTATAAAAGGAAAAGGTATTGATAATAAAAATAATCATAATAAAGGTAATATGTATGTTATTATGAAAGTTATAACTCCTAAACGATTATCTCGTGATCAAAAGAAAATAATTGAAAAAATTAATGAAACTGATTTAAAGGATATTGAAATAGAAAAATTTGATAAATTTACAAAAAATAATGTTAATTAGAATTAACGGCAATTATAATTAATTGCTTTTTTTTATTTATAAGGAAAGTGCGTTTAAAATAAAAATAAAAAATATTATTTGTTCGATTGACATATACAAACAT
>CANRPP010000032.1 GCA_947632545.1 uncultured Bacilli bacterium
ACCAAAATGTAAAATATCATTAGACGGAGAAAAAGGAAATAAAGTTGAAGGTTTAAAAGATGTATATTGGTATAAAAAAGGAAAAGATAAATTAAAAGTACTAATGAGTATAACAGAAACAAATAAATATAAATATACATTAGGATTAGAAAAAATGGAAAATGGAAATATACAATATAAAAATAGTAATATTAATAATCAAGAAAAATATGATGTAGGACAGAATGTAATAAATAAAATAGCATATGGTTATCTAATTGATAAAGCAGGAAATACAGGGGAATGTAAAATTGATAAACCAATATATTATGATGGAACATTGCCGACATGTAATATATCAGCCGAAGGTACAAAGGGAAAAAATGATTGGTACATAACAGATGTTGATTTACAATTACATGCATATGATGATAATGGAAAAAATTTATCAACAAAGGGAGAAAATGAAAGTGGAGTATCAGGATATGATATTAGTAGTAGTAAGAAAAAGGTATATAATGCAGATGAAATAACTGGATATACTAATTGTGAAAAGGCACCAGACTGTAAAGTTAAACAACAAGAGACAAAGGATGAAATAATATGGTATGGCTATGTATCAGATATTGCTGGTAACCAAAATAGATGTAGTACCGATGGCTTAAAAGTTGATACTAGCCCACCAACATGTAATATATCAGCCGAAGGTACAAAGGGAAATGGTGTTTGGTATAAGGAAAAAAATGTAACAATACAATTAAATAGGTATGATAATATAAGTGGAGTATCAGGATATGATATTAGTAAAAATAAATACGAAGCAAATGAAATAACTGGATATACTAATTGTGCCGATGCACCAAATTGTAAAGTTACTCAAAGCGATACGAGTAATACAGGACAAAAATGGTATGGATATGTACAAGATAATGCTGGTCATCAAAATAGATGTGATATAACATTATATGTAGATACACAATCTCCAACATGTAGTATTAGTGGTAAATGTGTTAATAATTCTGCTACAATAAATACAAAAACTTATTGTGATAAAGAAGGTTATAAATACACAGCTAAGTGTAGTAAGGATGCTGGTAGTAGTGGTTGTTCTACTCAATATTATTTTGATCGTTCAGGTGCCTCTACTGCTAATACAGGTTTTAGAGGAAATAGTGTAACTATAAAAGCAGATGGTTATAGTACTGCTCAATATACTGTATATGATAATGCAGGTAATTCTACAAAATGTCCTGGCGTATCTATTAACATAGATAAAAAGGGACCGGATATTTATTATAACAAAAATGGTTGTAGTGGCTTTAAGTGTAAAGTTGGAGTAGGCGGTCATAACGCAATGCCTAGAACAGTATATTGTGAAGATGAAGATGTTAAGGTAAATAAAGACTCTTTTTCTGCAGATTTTGAAAGGAATGGTTCGGCACAAGCAGGTGAGGGTGCTCGTGAACGTGTAATAAGTGTTGATAGTAATGGAAAAATAGTTGAAATGGTGTATCATTATTTAACAAATGGTTATAAACATACAGTATTTTTTTGTACTGATGAATTAGGAAATACAACACAAGATACTGTTGAGGATTATGATATACTTTGTAGATGTAGAGCAAGTAATGATGTTTATATTAAAAATGATAAAGGTAAAAAAGAACTTAAATATAAAGCAGGTGGAGTTGTTATCGGTGTAGATGGGACATGTGAAAAGGATGGTAAAGTTGTTCAATGTAATTGTGGAAATGAACATACAAGAGGAGGCTATACTTTTAATAAAGGAATAAAAAATGGTAGCGGAACAGATTTGTATCTATCATGTGCAACTACATAATAGCGATTTAGTATAAATATTATTTATTGAGTTACAAACTTCTCTTAATCTGCTTAATATTATAAAATGTTACTACTAATATATTTATTGATGTAGAAATTATAAGTGACCAAATGCCTATTTTTAGATATGATAATATAAAAAGTAATACTGATCTAACTATGGTACCAAAAAGTGTTGCTTTCATATTATCAACACTTCTACCTATAGCGTCTAGGCTAAATGATAAAGGAGCTTGTATATATTGAAATAGACAAAATGGAGCTAAAAATCTTAAGTAATTAGCTCCTTTTGTTGTGTTATAAATAAGTTTTAGAAATGTTTCAGGAGTAATTATTAATAATATAGTTATAGGTATTCCTATTATACAAGACATTACTATACTTTGTTTTATTTTTCTTTTAGTTTCAGTATATTTTTTATTTGTATATAATTTTGTTACTATTGGAAGTAGTGCTTGTGATATGGCAAGAGTAAAAAACGATGGTAATAAAAGTATTGGCATAACATAACCTGTTATTATACCGTATTCATTAACAATATAGGAATTTGTATAACCTACAGCTATTAATGAAGATGTTAGTATAATTGGTTCTAAAAAATAACCAATTGATCCTATTAATCTTGCAGTTGTATTTGGTACGGCTATATCTAGAGAGTCTTTTATATATATTTTACTTGGTTTAATATCATTTCTTGTTATTTGAACTTTTTTTGGTAAAAAGAAAAATAATATTAAGATAGATGATAATTCACTTACTATATTAGTAAGTATTACATAACATACTGCATATTCTAATCCTTTATTTATAACAAAAGGTATACCTATAATTATTAAAATTAAACGTATTATATCTTCTGTTAAATTACTAGTAATATGTGGTAACATTTTTTCTTTACCAAAAAAATAACTTCTACATATACTTGATAAAGTAGTTAGTGGTATTACTAATGCTATTGCTAGAATACCTAGAGTGCATCTTTTATCATGTAATAAATTTGTAGAAAGAAATGGTGCTAAAAAGATTATAATTATAATTAGTAGTACATTTATTATAATAGATACTGGAATAACAGAAAAAAATAGTTTTTTGTTATTTTTGTTATCTTCAGCTACTAATTTAGATATGGCTATGGGAAAACCAAATTGGGCTAAAGAAATAAAAAGTGAAAATGTTGGTAAAATCATCATATATAGACCAATTCCTTCTGTTCCCATAAGGTTAGTCATAACGATTTTTATAATCATACCAAGGACTTTGGTTAAAAATCCTCCTATTAATAATATTAGTGTTGATAGTATAAATTTCTCTTTCATACTAAAAAAATATGAAAAATTTAAAAAAAATATACTAAAAAGTAGAAATATGTGTTATTATGGTAATAGATAATTATAAAAAAGATAGATGTAAAATACTTGTAAAAATATTCTTTGTAAATATCTGTCAATAAATTGTAATTAGATGTAAATAATATTTTTTATAATTTAAATATTATGATAAACTTAAAAAGTAGAGGTGACATTAATGAACGAATTTAAGGAGTTTTTAACATCAAGTGAAATGATTATAGTAGGAATTATTGCTGCTATTGGATGTTTCCTTGGACTATTAGTATTTATTTTTGAAAAAACGTATTATATACGTAAAAGAAAACATAATACTAAAGTACTTAATAATTTAGTAGAGGGTGTATCAGAAGATATGGAAAATTTAGAAGATGCTAAAAAAATAAATGTTTTTACAGCTGAAAATAATGTAATTGCACAACCAAGTGTATCAACTATAGAGGAAGTTGTTCCTTTAGAAAAAGAAGTTACAATGTCTATTGATAATGAAAAAACAAATGAAGAAAATAATGTTGAGGTTTTAGAGTCATTACCAGAAGTTAGTGAAGATTATGAAAAACCATTAGTAATACCTATTGAAGAGTATGAAGAAAGAAATCGTATAGAACAAATATATTCTGAGGTTAAAAAACAAGTTGAGTTATTAGAAAATAATCCTATAGAGGAAGATTTAGAATATACTGACATAGAACCTAATAAAGAAGAAGCAATTGCAGAATTAAAGAAAGTAACTGAAGAATTAATTAATAAAGAGGAACAAAAAGAAGAAAATAATAATAATATTGAACTTACTAAGTTTGAAGAAGAACAAGAAGAAAATGCTATTATTAGTATGGATGAGTTATTAAAGAAAAGTAATGAGTTATATGAGCAAAATGAAGTTACTCAATATGAAGATGAAGGTAATGAACCAATTAGTTTACAAGATTTGGAACTTCGTATGAAAAATATTAAATCTGAAATGATGGAAATAGAAAAAGAAGAAGATGTAATTAATAATGAAGATATGGAAATAGTAGAGCCTATTTCTGAAGTAGAGACAAATAATAAAAAAGTAGTTTTAGATGATTTTAATACTATAGATAATTCTGATAAAATATATAGAGATGATATTGTATTTAAAAGCAGTCCTATTATTTCACCGATATTTGGTATAGAGGATAATAATCCTTCTAATGATATGGTTCTTGAAAATACAGCTAATTATGATAAATTTGATGAAGAAATTAAGAAAACAAATGAATTTATTGTTACATTAAAAGAATTACAAGAAAAATTAGATTAAGTATCTTATGATACTTTTTCTTTTTAACTATTTATGTTATGATTACAAATAGAAGTGAGGTATTAGTATGAAAGTAGGTATATTAACACTTGGTTGTAAGGTTAATATGTATGAAAGTGAATATATTATTAATGAGTTAAAAAAAGCAGGTTATACTATATGTAATTTTAATGATTTTTGTGATGTATATATAATTAATACTTGTTCTGTTACTAATACATCCGATATTAAAAGTCGTAAAATGATTAGAAATGCTATTAAAAGAAATCCTAATAGTTGTATTGTTGCTATGGGATGTTTTATAGAAGCTAATAAAGATTATGAAATAGATGGTTTAGATATAGTAATTGGTAATAAAGATAAATCTAAAATAGTTAGTATACTTGATAATTATTTTAAGAAAAAAGAAAAAATGAAATTATTATATCAAGAAGATTATACTAAATTTGAAGATATGTATATTACTGATTTTCCTGGTAGAACTAGAGCGTTTGTAAAAATTCAAGATGGTTGTGAAAATTTTTGTAGTTATTGTATAATACCTTATGTTAGAGGAAAGTGTAGAAGTAAAGATAAAGATAAAGTTATAAATGAAATAACTGATCTTGTTAATAATGGTTATAAAGAGATTGTTTTAACTGGTATTCATACAGGTAATTATGGAATAGATATTGATACTAGTTTTTCAGAGTTACTTAAAAATATAGTAAAAATTAAAGGGTTAAAAAGACTTAGAATATCATCTATTGAAATAACTGAAATAAATAATGAGGTAATTTCTGTAATTAAAGATAATAATATAATTGTAGATCATATGCATATTCCTCTTCAAGCAGGTAGTGATGAAATATTAAAATTAATGAATAGAAAATATGATTTAGATTACTTCTTTAAAAAGATTTCTGATATTAGAAGAGTAAGACCTAATATTTCTATTACTACAGATGTTATTGTAGGTTTTCCTGGAGAAGATGAAAAATTATTTAAAAAAACAATTGATACATGTAAAAAACTAGAATTTGCAAAAATTCATGTATTTCCTTTTTCTTTAAGAAAGGGTACTAAAGCAGAAGAGTTACCTAATCATATAGAAAATTCTATAAAGAAGAAAAGAAGTAGAGAATTATTAGAAGTTAGTAAAGAGTTAGAAATAAAATATTTTAATAAATTTATTAATAAAGAAGTAGAAGTATTAATAGAAGAATATAAAGATGGATATAGTTATGGACATACTTCTAATTTCTTACATGTTAAAGTTTTTAAAAAATTGAAGCATAATGAATTTTATACAGTAAAAATAACAGATATTGATTATCCATATTGTATTGGAGAAATAATTAAATAAAATATGCTACAGGAGATATTATGAAAGGTTATATTAAAGGACAATTTAGAAAAAGTATTTTTAGTACTGATAATGGTTATATTATTGGTATTTTTAAAGTACTAGAAACTGATTTAGAAGATGTTTCTATATATATTAATAGAACAATTACTTTTACTGGTTATTTTCATGAATTAAATGAAATAGATAAATATAAGTTTTTTGGTTCTTTAGTAGAGCATCCTAAATATGGAGAACAATTTCAAGTAGATAGTTATGAAAGATGTATTCCAGATAATAAAGATTCTATGGTAGAATTTTTATCATCAGATTTATTTACAGGTATAGGAGAGGCTAAGGCTAAAAAAATAGTATCTTCTCTTGGAAAAGATACTTTTAATGTTATTATAAATAATCCTAGTAATTTAGTACTTATACCAACTATTACAGAAAAAAATGCTAAAGTTTTACATGATAAATTAATTGAATATGAATCTAGTTATGAGACTATTATTTATTTATCTAAATTAGGTTTTTCCACTAAAGATAGTATGATTATATATAATAAATATAAAGCTAATACATTAGAAGTTATTGATAATAATATTTATATATTAATAGATGATATATATGAAATGACTTTTAAAAAAATAGATATGATAGCTATTAAATCTAATATTGATAAAGATAATCCTAATAGAGTTAAAGCATCTATTATATATATAATGAATGAATTATCTAATACTTATGGTCATAGTTATTTTTATAAAGAAGAAATATATAGTTATATATATAGGGTTCTTGGTATTAATATAAGTGAAGATTTATATAATAAATGTTTAGAGAATTTAGAAATAGATTTAAAAATTATAAGAAAAGATGATAAGTATTATTTATTTAATATGTATGAAGCAGAAAAGATAATTTCTGAAAGATTTACATTATTATCACATGAAAAAGATAATAAATGTGATGATATAGATGATAGGATATTAATACTTGAAAATAATTTTAATATTACATATAATGAGTTACAAAAAGTTGCGATAAAAAAATCTTTTATGAAACAATTTTTAATAATTACAGGTGGTCCTGGTACTGGAAAGACTACTATTATAAAAGCTATTTTAGAATTATATAAGAATATTAATAATTATAGTAATAGAGATATGATTGAAAAGGTTGCCTTACTAGCACCAACAGGTAGAGCAGCTAAAAGAATGAGTGAAGCAACAACTCATCCTGCATCTACTATTCATAGATTTTTAAAATGGAATAAAGAAAATGATACTTTTCAAATAAATGAGTATAATAAAAGTAAGGTTGAGTTTGTTTTAATAGATGAAGCTAGTATGATAGATAGTTATTTATTTAGTAATTTATTGAAAGGATTAAGCATACATACTAAAATAATTATTGTAGGTGATTATGATCAACTACCATCAGTTTCTCCAGGACAAGTTCTTAGTGATTTAATAAATAGTAATATGTTAGAAGTAGTACAGTTAAAAGAATTATATCGACAAGGACTTGATTCTAATATATTAACACTTGCATATGATATTCATAATGATTCATTATCTAAAGATATATTTAATGTTAGTGATGACTTAACTTTTATAGAATGTAGTAGTAATGAAGTTATTGATAATATAGAAGATATTGCAACTACATATAAAGATTTATCTTATCGTGATTTTCAAATTTTAGCGCCTATGTATAAAACATTAAATGGTATAGATAATATTAATAATAGATTACAAAATATTTTTAATGAAAAAAATAAAAATAAAAAAGAATTATTAGTAGGAGATGTAATCTATCGTGAAGGTGATAAAGTTATACAACTTAATAATATGCCTGATTTAAATGTATATAATGGAGATATTGGTATAATAGAAAAAATAAGTACTAAACCTAAAGAAATACATATAAACTTTGATGGTAATATAGTAAAATATACGCCTAGTAATTTTAATAAATTTAGACTTGCTTATGCTATTAGTATTCATAAATCTCAAGGTAGTGAGTTTGATATAGTAGTTATACCTTTAGTAACTAATTTTAAAAAAATGCTTTTCAAAAAATTAATATATACTGGTGTTACTAGAAGTAAAAAGAAATTGTATTTAATAGGTGAATATAATGCTTTACAACTAGCAGTTAAAAATACTAATAATGATACAAGAAGAACTACACTTAAAGATTTCTTAATAAATGGAATAAAATAGAAAATATATTTCATAATAATAGTGGTACTTAGTACTCATATTTTCTATAAGAGGTGATTATAATTATGAATAAAATGGGAAAAACATTAGCAGTTATGGCTGTTATGGGTGCAGGAGTTGCTGGTGCTATGATGTATAAAAAGAAAAATCCAGATGCTTTTAATAGTGCTAAACAAATGGCAAAAAATACTGCTACAAAAATGTTAGAAAAATTAGAAAATATGGAATAAAACTATATGTTTTAGCTACTACTAAATGTAGTAGTTTTTTTATATGTTAAATTTTATTTATAAATAGGTTCGGAGATGAGATAGAATTGTATTATAAAATAAAAAAAGTAAGGGAAAATAAACTTCTTTTGCAAATAATAAAGCAAAAGGAGTTTTTTAGTGTGAAAAAATA
>CANRPP010000033.1 GCA_947632545.1 uncultured Bacilli bacterium
TTTACTTTATTTACGAGAACTTTCAACTAAAAAGAGACATCCATCATCATTCGTGACGTTATCTCTTAATTTAACGAATTAAGTTTACTATAACTTTAATCTCTTCTACTTTTACTTATTAATTCTAATGATATTGATAAATTTTTAATTCTTTCTATAATTCTTCTTGCTTTTACTTTATCAACCCCTGAATTTGTAATAGATAAATTTTTTTCTAATTCATTAATTGTTAAATTAGATGTAAAAAATGTTGGTAATTCTTCTTCCATTCTATATTGTAATATTGGTCCTAATACTTCATCTCTATTATAATTACTTACATTTTCTGCTCCTATATCATCTAATAATAATAATGGTACTTTTTTTATATAATTAAATTTATCTATATAATTATCTTTATTAAATGAAGATTTTAAATCTGTTATAAAATCTGGATAATATACAATAGCAGATTTTACTCCTTTTTTTGCTAAATCATTAAATAAAGCTGCAATTAAATATGTTTTTCCACTACCAAATGAACCATTTAAATATAGACCTTTAGTTTTTTTACCTTTAGTATAGTCTTTTATAAATTCAGTCATATATTTTAAGATAGGTACTCTTTTTTTATCATCTTTATATACATCTTTAAAAGATGCTTTACTTAAATCTGTAGATATTTGATAATATTTTATATTATCAAGATATTTATTCTTTTCTTCTTCTTTTAATAATTTATCACATGCTTGATATGAAAATGTAATACTATTTCCAGTCTTTTCTGGTATATATTTATAACCATTTATTTTATTTTTACAATTATTTAGACTTTTACAATTTTTACAATTTTTAAATTCTTTAAATGTTTCTTCTAGAATAGATGTATATTTTATTAAAATATCTTCTTCTATTGGAAGAGTTGTTACATATTTATAAAAATCTTTATCACTACAAGCATCCATATATGAATGTTTTAGAGTATTATAATCAGATTTATCAACTAATTTATTTATATCTTTCATATAATCACCACCATTAGTTTTATTTTAATAAAATTAATATAAAAAGGCAATGTTTTTATATTAATTTTTTGATAATATCAAATAGTAATAAGATTATGATAATTATATCTATATTGTCTTTTATTTTATTATAGTAATTCATATTATTCCTTTTTTTAATTCATATTATTCCTTTTTTAAATTTATTTTTATACTTCCTTCTTTACTAGTAATTCTATATTTAATTTTATATTTTTTATATAAATTAATTACTTCTTTATGGGGATGATTAAATTTATTATTAACTCCTGCTGAAATTAAAATTAATTTTGGTGATATTTCTTTTATAAACTTTTCACTACTACTTGTTCTACTACCATGATGACCTGCTTTTAAGATATCAATATTACTTAAATTATAATTAGAAAGTATTTCTTTTTCACTTCTTATACTAGCATCTCCCATTAATAATATTTTTTTATTATTAATTCCTACTAAAAATACTAAACTACTATCATTTTCTTCATCTAAATTACTATTTAATTGTAAAAATTCTGCATCACCTATTTTAAAATAATAATTTCTTTTAGCTATTTCTATATTTGAAAAGTTTTTTATAATATTTTTTTCTAAATTATTAATTTTATTTGAATTTATAAGAATCTTTTTAACTTTAAAATTATTAATTAAATTAATAGTATCTCCTAAATGATCATAATCTCCATGAGTTAATATTAAATAATCTATCTTTTTTATACCTTTTTTCTTTAATAATGGAATTGTTGTATTTTTAACAATAGAGTATTCTTTTTTACTATAACTTCTAATACCTCCTGTATCAATTAATATATTTTTATTATTAGTATGAATTAATATAGAGTCACCTTGTCCTACATCAATCATTAATAGATAATCATTTTTATCTAAATATGGTATTAAATAATGTATTAATAAACTTATAACTAATAATACAGTTAATTTTTTATTATTAGTAGTTAATCCTCTAAAGAAAATAATAATAACTAAATAGTATATAAAATAAAATCCTAGAGGAAGAGTTTTAAAAGTAAATTTAAATATATCTACTTTATTTATAATAGTTGTACTAAATTCTAATATATTAATAAAAATATTTAATATTATAATTAATTTGTTAAATATAAAACTAATTAATGATAATGGAAATATTATGATACTAATTAAAGGAACATAAAATAAGTTATATATAATACTTAATAAATTAATACTATTAAAATTATACATAGTAATAGGAAGACTCACTATAAATGATATTAATGATGTTTTAAATAATTTTATAAAATAATTAGAATTACTATTAATAAATTCTTGTAATACAATTAAAGAATAACTGATTATAAATGAATATAAAAATGATACTTCATATATAAAAAATGGATTTATAAGTAGAGATATTGATAAAATAAATATAAATATATTAGTACTTTTTATATAGAAGTAATATAGTCTATTTATACTAAAAAAGATAAAGAATAAAACTGCTCTTAAAACAGAGGGATTAATTCCTGTTAAAAATAAATATAATATTAAAAATATACCTACTAATAAATATCTATAGGATTCTCTTACTTTAAGTTTTTTTAATATAGATAATAAAATACTAGAAAGTAGTGTTATATGCATACCACTTATAGCAAATAAATGACTTATTCCTATATTTCTATAGTTTTCTTTTATATTATCATCTATTTTACTAGTATCTCCTAGAATAAAAGTTTTTAAATAAGGGTTAGTACATCTTTTAATAATTTTATCTTTAATATAATAAAATATATTATTATTTTTAGAAAGTATATAAATACTATCTATTTTTATTTGATAATATATACCTTTTCTTTCTAGATATTTTCTATAATTAAATAATTTTTTTGTTTTATTATTAGATACTTTAGAAAATTCTCCTTTTAATAAGATTTTATCTCCTAGATTAAGAGTTTTTTCTATAAACTTTTTATCTTTATTATCTTTAAAATAAAATATTCCTATAATATCTTCTTTATTATGTAGTTTTATAGTTAATTTATTATCTTCTATATTAATATTACTAATAATACCTTCTACATTATTCATTTTAGAGTTATAAATACTTATATATTTATAATTAATTCTAAATATTGAAATTATTAATACTAATATTAAAAATATATAATATATAAAGTTACAAAGTAATATTTTCCTTAATCTTATCAAATAAGGCATCTCCTATACCTGTAACGTTTTTAATATCTTCTATGGATTTAAAGCCTCCATTTTTTTCTCTATATTCAATAATACTTTTAGCTTTAGCCTCTCCTATTCCAGTTAAAGTTAATAACTCTTCTATACTTGCATTATTAATAGATACTTTACCATTATTTTCTATATTAGAATTATCACTAGTAATACAGGCATCATTATTTAGATTATCATATCCTGTTATACAATTATTTAAGACTTGTTCTTCCTGTTCTTTAGTCTTTTTAAAGTTTTCTACTTCATAATTACTATAGACAATAATTACCATTTCATCAGTTAATTTCTTACTTAAATTTAAAACGCTAGTATTAGCTTTATTAGTAAGTCCTCCTGCCATATTTATAGCGTCTATTACTCTACTACCTGTTTTTAATTTATAAATTCCAGCATTGATAACTTCTCCTTTTACATCTACCATAATCTCTTTAATTTTTTCTTTTTTTATTTCTTTTTTTTCTTCTTTTTTAGCACTTTCTAATAGTTTAGAAGTATTATTAGTTTTATTTTTTTTATTATTATCATTAATATATAAAAATATAATACTACCTATTAATATTACAATTATTATAATAATTATTATTTGTTTTCTATATCGATATTTAAAAGTCATATCTACCTCCTCATAAATATCTTATATAGAAAAAAGAAAAGTTCCCTGACTTTTCTTTTATTTTTTTGCTTCATTTCTAATTCTTGTATCTACTGATACTCTTTGTACTGCAGTTAAAGCTGCAATTAAGCAAAGGGTAAAACTACCTCCATAACTCATAAATGGTAATGGTACACCTGTTAGGGGCATAAGTCCAAATAATCCTAATAGATTTATAGAAATATGACAGAATATATATACTGCAACACCATAGCATATTAAAGCTCCTCTATTGGTATAGCTTCTTCTTCCTATCATTAAAATACGATACAGCAAGAACATATATAATATTAAAATTCCAACTCCAAAGATTGCTCCCATCTCTTCTACTATAACTGCGAAGATAAAGTCTGTATATGGTTCTGGTAAATATAAATATTTTTGAGTAGAGTTTCCTAAACCTACACCTGTTAGACCTCCATTATTTATGGCAATATAACCATTACAAACTTGAGATCCTGTATTTAATAGTTTTGAACAAGGATTTCTAAAGTCAAAACGAGAAGCTTGTCTTTCTTGTAATATTGAATTACCTGTTGATACTAATACTAATCCTACTACTCCTATTAAACCAATACATCCAAATAAAGTTTTGGCTTTAATCATTTTAGGTATGGGTGATGCTATAAATAGGATAAAAACTATTGTCATAAAAATAATTGCTGTACCTAAATCAGGTTGTAATATAATTAATAAAGCAATACCTGCTGCTACAAAAGGTGGGAAAAGACTTGTTGTATATGATTTTAATTTTTTTTCTTTCATTTCATAAAATCTAGCCATCCATATTATATATATTACTTTTATAAATTCACTAGGTTGAAAACTAAAAGGACCAAAATCAAACCAACTGATAGCATTATTAGTTGCTTTTCCATATATTAATAATATTACTAAACTAAAAGTTATACCAATTAAAAATATCCAAGAAAACATACCATATACTTTAGTATTAAATTGAATCATAATTAAAAATAGAACAAGTCCTAAAAGTAAAAATATTGCTTGTTTAATAAAGTAATTGTATGGGCTAACAGCATGAGACATATAAGCGGTAACATTAGATGATGAAAATACCATAATAAGTCCAATTAAAAATAATAAAACTGATACTATTAATAATGGTTTATCTAAATATTTAAATACATTTTTATGTTTTTTACTTTTTGCCATTTTGACCATACCTTTCTTATTTTATAATATCATAAAATAGGTTTTTTTAATATATTATTTATTTTTTTAGGTAACTTTAATTAACATAATTTGTCATTTTACATACCCTATAATAGATTAAGTAAAGGAGGATTTCATATGTATTATTATGGTGGAGGATCAACTTGTTGCAATAACATGTCATATCCACAATATTATCCATACTATGGAAATAATAATAACAACAATTCTATCTATGCAATTATTTTAGTATTATTTATACTTTTAGTTATAGTGATTGGAACTCGTTGGGCTCAATAATTATAGAAAAAGACTTTTCTTTTTCTTTTTTTTTTAGTATAATAGCTACGTCGGGGTGATTATATGTTAAGAATGAAAGATATCCTGGATGAGAAAGATAAAAGACTTAGAACTATAAGCAAAGATGTGGTATTTCCACTTACAAAAGAAGATAAAAAAAATATAGAAGATATGATTGAATATCTTACTAATAGTCAAATAGAAGAATTATCTGAAAAATATAATCTTCGTCCCGGTATGGGACTTTCTGCTATACAAATTGGAGTTAATAAAAGATATTTTGTAGTAGTTGATGAGTATGAAGAAGGTAAATTTGATAATTATGTTATTATAAATCCAAAAATAGTTAGTAATTCAATGGAAAAGATATATGTAGAACTTGGTGAAGGATGCTTAAGTGTAAATCGTGAGGTATGTGGTATCGTCCCTAGATATGCTAGAGTTACTCTTGAAGGATTTGATATGAATGGTAATAAAATTAGAGTTAGAGGTCGTGAAGAACTCGCAATAGCATTTCAACATGAAATGGATCACTTGGATGGAATTTTATTTTATGATCATATTGATAAAAATAACCCTTTTAAAGATAAAGACAAATATAGAGCAATTTAATTGCTCTATTTTTTCTTTTTCTTATTACTACTATATTTTATCTTAATGATAGCTTCTATACCATTTTTAAAATAATTTTCATCCTTGCCATAAATATCTAATTTAACATCTGTTTTAACTAATTCATATGTATTTATTGCTAGATTAATTTTTTCATCTAATGATAGATTTTTGAATTCATTGACTTCTTCACAATATGTTAAAAATTCAGTTGCATAGTTCATACCATATATATAAAAAATACGACTTTTTGTAGACATATAAGGATTTAATTTATATGAAATTTGTGCGTTTGAAATACTAACTTTTAAATATTCATAATCTTCTTTTGTATTATCTTCATAAATACTTTCTTTTAAACTATCAAATATATACTCTGTCTCAAATTGTAAATTAACAATATCTATAGAATCTTTTGCTTCTGCAATAGTATCAATTAATTGCATTTTAAGAATAATATCTTCATCATTTTCCCAAAACATTTCATTTTCCTCCTGAAATTTTCTATATTATAATATAAATATTATAAAATGTAAAGATACTAATACTATTTAGATATTTCTACTACTGCTCGACATTCATTAGTTTTTGAAGTAATTTCACTAAAATATAGTAGACCATAGTCACGCATATCCCAAGCTGTTGTATTATCTGTAATAACATTACCAGTTTCTACCTTGTTGCTATAATTCATAGTCCAATAGCCACTACTTACACCATATGATAAGGCATTATTATTTTTTTCATTTGATTTGGACAAATAATTAAATACCCAAACTGGACATTTATTATCACTAGTACTATTAACACAATTTAAAGTTTTTAATTCTTGCACAGTGATCATTCTAGCATGAATAGAAGATTTAGTTAATGAGTATCCGCCTGTGTGGCACCAATTAGCACTAGAACATCTAGAATATCCTAATGTTGATTTATCATCTCCTATTGAATATTCTAAATTATTAACATTAGTCCAATCTTTGGTTTCTTTTTCTAATTCCTCTAAAGCAGTAGTTGGTCCTTCTTTTACATTATTTTTTTCATTCCATGCTATATTAGACACAGTACCTTTTTGACTTTGTAATACTATTTTTTCTCCTTCATCTTTTATTACATGAAATCTTATAATTTGTTCATTATTTACTTTGTAATTAATAATAGTTCCTGGTGGACAAGAGTTTTTTTCTGTTTTTTGATAACAAGTAATTACTTTACAAGTATCTTCATCTCCTGTTATACAGTAATCTTTCGATTCATCTTCAGAATAATAAAGTGCTGATACGATATTAGGTAATTTTGTAATATCAGGTACTTGTTGTTTTTTAGATTTTTCATATAATTCATCTATTGCCTTTTGTACATTATCTACACTACTACTTCCATTACTATATGTTACATCACTCCCTGTTAATATATTTTCTGCACTATATACTATTGTTGTTGATATAATTATTCCTATTACTATAC
>CANRPP010000034.1 GCA_947632545.1 uncultured Bacilli bacterium
GAGAAAATAATGAAAAAAATTATGATGTTAGCAACAATATTAGTTGCAGGGTTATTTATTATGCCAAATGTTTATGCTGACGATAGTTGGTCAGTAAGTGATATCACTAATGCAGATACATTAGTTGGTGGAGAAGGTTCTAGGTCAACACCAGCAACAAATGGTAACAAAACAACAATCACTTATAGTGGTAAAAGTTTTGTTATGCTTAATAAAGGAACTTCAGAAACTGGTAGTGATGGTAGACCAGAAGGTTATGCATGGATAGGATTTAAGTTAACTGCTCCAACAGACAGTAGTAGCAGTGGTAAAAAACTATATGTAAAAGCACCAGGTGAAAGTTCATTTGTAAAAAAAGATGTTACTGAATACAAAGAATATGTAGGAATTAATGAAGAAAAACTTCAAACTGCATTAGAAAATGGAACAAAAGTAACATATACATTTGAATTTGCAATGGGAGAAGATAGTGGTGAAGCTCCAACTGATGCAGAATACACAGTTATAATTGAAATAGATCCAGAAACAACTATTTTATATCCAATAGATACTATAATTACTAATGTAAGTGAAGCAACACCAGCATACAATGGACCAGAGGCAAAGAAAATACTAGATGAACAAAAAGCAAAAGAAGCAGAATCTGCTGCTGCAAAAGAAAAAGAAGAAAATAACCCAAATACATCAGATATTAACTTATATTTATTATTAAGTTTAATCGCAATAAGTGGATATGGAATAGCTTATACTGTTAAAAGAAGATTTAATTAAGAAGATAAAAAGAGCAATTGCTCTTTTTTTATATTTTTATTATATATATATGTATGTATACGTAAAATTTACACATAGTTTATTCCAAATTATTGACAAAACGCTGGGGGTGGGGTACAATCTAGTTATAATATAATAATTAGGAGGAAAAAATATGAATTCAAAAAATAATAAAGGAATAAAAATAGTGGGAGGTTCATTATTAACATTAGCTATTGTTGCACTATTAAGTATTACATATGCAAACTATACAGCAACATTAAAAATTACAGGTGCAGGTACCGTAAAAGCTGCAAAATGGAATATTGAGTTTGATCCAACAGTAGAGACAACTAGTACTGAAGGAAAAGAAGTAAGTGCAGGTGATGTATCTGTAGATGGTGCAGCTTTAAGTATTAGCAATGCAGAATTAAAAAGACCAGGAGATAAAATTACATATGATTTTCAAGTAAAAAACAAGGGTGATTTTGATGCCATATTAAGTAACGCAAATATAAATCTTACTTGTAAAACAGCTAATGAAGAAACAGATAAGACAAGTGATTTCTGTAAGAAATATCTTACTATTGAATTGTATAGTACTGAAGATAGCGATACAAAATTAGCTTATATTGATAATGCGTATACAAAGTCTGATGCAACTTCTCATGTAATAACTGAAAAAGGTGATACAGAAAAGTTTAAATTAGTTATAACATATAAAAATGCTGAAGGTACAGATACAAGCGGTCAAACTTTAGCAACAGAAGATATCAAAATAACTGAGTTTGGTGCAACATTAAACTATGCTCAAAAATAATGCATCATAATAAATAAAAATATAGAAGTATAAATATATTACCCAAAGTAGATATTACTTTGGGTAATTGTAAATTAGAGGTGATAATAATTGGGAATAAGTAAAACTAAAATTACAATAATTATATCTATAACTCTAATAATATTAATACTAAATTTAATGATTAAGAATATATTTAATGAAATAACATTAAGTATATTTTTAGGAATAGTATTATCACTAATAATATATAATGTTGGCTTTGAAAAGTGTAAAACTATTAATCAGAAAAAAGTAAGTAAGACAATGTTATTTTATACAATAATTTTTTTAATACTAATATATGGTTTAGGTCTATTAACTGGATATTTAAAAACAATTTATAGTCTAGATCCTATAAGTATATTAAAAAATGTATTACCAGTAATTATATTATATGTATTAACAGAGATATTAAGATATACTACGATTAAAAAGAGTTTAAATAATAAATTAATAAGTTTTTTATTGTTATTATTAACTTCAGCAATAGATGTATTATTGGTTATACATTTATATGATAAAAATAGTGCAGAAGATATAATGAAGTTACTAACTATAGTATTAATACCTAGTATTAGTAAGAATTATATATTAAATAAATTAAGCTTTTACTATGGTTATTATCCATGTATAGTATATCAATTAGTAATGAATTTATATGTATACTATTTACCAATAACTCCAAATCTTGGTTATTATTTGGAATCAGTAATAATGTTTTTATTACCTATAGTAATAAAAACAATACTTATGAAAATATATATAGTAGATGAAGAAAATGTTGTTGTAAAAAAAGATAAAAAGATAAAAACAGATAGAGTAATAATGGCAATAAGTGTGAGTATAGTTGTAATAGTAATAGGATTATGTAGTAATTTATTTCCCTATACCATAGCGGCAGTAGGTTCAGGAAGTATGGAACCAACTATAAATATAGGTGATGCGATAATAATAAATAAAAATATAGTAAAAGATTTATCTAAATTAAAAAAGGGAGATATATTAGTATTTAGAAAAAATAATCAAACATATACACATAGAATAGTAGAAATAAAAGAAGAAAATGAACAATATAAGATAAAAACAAAAGGTGATAGAAAAGAAAATAGTATAGATAATTGGGTAGTAAATAATAAAGATATAGTAGGGACAGTAGAAGAAAAAATATCATATATAGGTTATCCAACAATTCTATTAAATAGAATAATAAAGGAGAATAAGAAATGAAAGATAAAGATGAAGTAAAGTATTTTAGTACAGATAAAATGTACAAAGTAAAAAAGAGAAAATTAAATCAACAAGTAGTATTTTATATCTTTTTAGCAATATCATTCATTTTATTAGGCAGTGGGATGTATATAAGTATAATGTCTTTTCAAGAAAGTGGAAAAAGTATAGTTAATAATTATAGTGAAAAAGGAAAAGCAGATTATACAGTTTATTTAAAAGAAAATAATTATTATGATAGTAAGTATTTAAAAAGTGGAATGAAATATGTAGCGAGTCTAATAAATACAATAAACACAAATTTTAATTATGAAATACATTCAGAAGAAAATATGAATTTAAAATATAAATATAAAATCATTGGAACATTACAAATAATGGATCAAACTGATGAAAATAAAGTATTATATACAAAAGATGAAGAATTATTAAAAGAAGTAACAAGAAATACTGAATCAAATAATTTAGTAATAAATGAAGATTTAGATATAGATTATGATAAATATAATAATTATGTAAATTCATATAAGAAAGATTATGGATTATCAGTAAATAGTAAATTAGTATTAACAATGAAAATTGATGTATTAGGACAAGAAGGTAAAGAAGTAGAAGAATTAAAAAAGAATAGTAAATTACAAATAACAATACCATTAAGTGAACAAACAGTAGATATATCAATAGATACAGATAAAATAGAAAATAGTGATAGTTTAGTTGCTTTAAATAATTTCACTATTGAAAGTATAACTGGTTTAGTAATAGGAATAGTTCTAATACTAATAGGAATAATAGTATTATTTGTAAATAAAAAAAGATATGATGATTATAAAGCAGAAAATATTTATACCATAACAGTAAAGAAAATATTGAATGAATATGATTCAATTATTGTTAATGGTACAGTAACTGTTAATGAGAAAAAATATAATAATATAGTATATCCAGAAGAATTTGGAGAAATGGTAGATGCATCAATAAATCTAAAAACACCTATATTATATTATGAAGTAATACCAGGTGAGAAATGTTTCTTTGTAATAACAAAAGGAGATACATTATATAAATTTAGATTGACTAAATCATATTTAGAAAGAGAAGAAAATGATAAAGAAGAAAATTCTGTAGAACATAATGAACCAAAAAATAAAAATAAAAAAAATAAAAAAAATAAAATAGAAGATATAGACGAAGATGAAAATGAAGAAGAAATAGAAGAAATATAAAAAAGGAAATAGTTAATGTTAGGCGGTGATTGATATAAAATTTATAAAACGAAGATATAAATTTATATTAATACTTATTGTATTATTATCAATTAGTGTAGTAAGTGCAGCTTATAGCCAAACATTAACTATAAGTGGTGATGGATACGTAAGAGTAGATGCTGATGTAAGAATAACAGGTATAAAAGCAACTAACTCAAATAATGGGTATGAAACATATAATGCGAAATATGGAAAAGAATCAGTATATTTATATACAACATTACCTCAACCTAATTCAGCAGTAACATATGAAGTTACTATACATAATAAAACAAATTATATGTATATTATATATGATATGAATACAGTTACTACAAATGGTACTAATTTTGAATGTAGTATAGATAATGAATTAAAAGCAGTAGGAAAAGGTATTCCAAAAAATTCAGATACAACAATTAGTATTACTTGTAAATATAAAAGTGGTACTACTCAAGTACCGGCTGATACAAAACAAATAACAACAATTGATTTTACATTCAAAAGACCAACTGCAGAAATGGTATTTTATGATCACTCAAAATCAGGTACTAGCTGTGATAATGTTCAATGTGCATTAGATGAATTGTATGAAAGGTTGAGTTAAAATGAATGCAAGAAATTTTTCAGAATATATAGCTGGTCTAGTAATAGGAATTATTTTAACAACAAGTGTGTATGCAGCTGGTACTATAATAGATGGTAATAATTTAAGTTATAATAACAAGACAAGTGGTGGTAGTTACTCCGATGTACAAAATTCTATAGATGAGTTATATAAGAAAACAGAAAATATTAATAGTAATGAAAATATAGTATCTGCTTATATATATAGTGAAAGTGGAGATAATATATGTATAACAGGTGATGAAAATACATGTAAACCAACAACTTGTTATAAAAAAAATAGTGAAACTTGTCCTCCAGGAACAATAATAGAATACAATGTTAAAAAAGGAGAAAAGATAAGATTTCATGTGATAAAAGATAATGGAAATACTATTACATTGCAAAGTCAAAAAAATACAGTATATAATACAGCTTGGTATACTGAACAAGATAATTCAAAAGGTCCGATAACAATATTATCTGCATTAGAAGAAAAAACAAATAATTGGACTAATGTAAACACTCTATCTTATTCAATAGGAGATGCTAAATCAACGTTAGGGTATTCTGGCTGTAATAGTATATTACAATGTGTTGAAAATAAATATCAATTAACTAAATCAAATGTAAAAGCCAGAATGATAACCATGCAAGAAGCATATACGTTAGGCTGTAGAAATGGTGTTAAAACATGTCCAATCTGGATGTACAATTATTTAAAAAATTCAACTTCTAATGATGGTACAGTAAATGATACTCATACGGAAAATAATGCTACTGAAAATTTGGGTTATTGGACAATGAATACTTATGCTACATATGATGTTGCTGCTAGATTTGTTCGAGAAACAGGTACTACTAATGATTGGGTATATTGTGATACTAAAAGTAGTGGAGCAAGAGCGGTAATAGAAATAAATAAATAAAAATTTACAAAAAAGTAAAGGAAAATAAACTTCTTTTGCAAATAATAAAGCAAAAGGAGTTTTTTAGTGTGAAAAAAATAAAAAAAGGAGAAATGATATGATAAAAGAAAAATTTTATACCTGTAGATATGACAGAGCGCTTAAAGAAGTCTTTATGAATGAAAATAATAAAGACATATTAGAAAAATTATTAGAAAGTATTCTAAAAGAAAAAATAGAAGAAATAAAATATTTAAATCTAGATGTGAATTATGAATAAAGACAATATAAAAGCACAAATGGTTGTAAAAGATCAAATTATAAATGTATTAAGAATTTATGACAAAGAATTTATTTCTTTAACTGATTTAGCAAGATATGCCGATGAAGATGATCCAAGATATCCTATTCAAAACTGGATGAGAAATAAAGATGTTATTTCTTATTTAGGCTTATGGGAAAGTATTCATAATGAAAATTTCAAAGGTGTCGAATTCGACACGTTTAAAAATGAAGCTGGTAGTAATAAGTTTAAAATATCACCTCAAAAATGGATTAGAGAAACAAACGCTATTGGAATGATTTCTAAATCTGGTAATAATGGTGGTACTTATGCAAGAAGTGATATTGCATTAGAGTTTGCAAGTTGGCTTTCACCAGAGTTCAAATTATATGTAATTCAAGAATTTCAAAGATTAAAGAAAAATGAAGCATACCAAAATAAAATAGATTGGCATGCTAATAGAGTTTTGGCAAAGGTTAGTTATGTTGTTCATACTGATTCTATTAAAAGTATAATAGTTCCTACTTTAACTGAAAAACAAAAGAAATTTGTTTATGCTGAAGAAGCTGATGTCTTAAATGTTGCTTTATTTGGTATGACAGCTAAAGAATGGAGAGAAAGTAATCCTAACCTAGCAGAAGATGGAAATATTAGAGATTACACAGACCTACTTCATTTAGTAATATTAAGTAATTTAGAGAATATAAATGCTGAACTAATTGAAATGGGAATACCACAATCTGAAAGATTAGTTAGACTAAATGATATGGCAAAAAAGCAAATGGATTTATTAAGAAAAAATAAATCTCTTAAAAATCTTGAATATATTGAAAACAAAGTTAATGATAAATTATTAATTGAGACAAAGTAAAAGATGTTTTTAACATTAATCATCTTTTTTGATTTATGCAAAACATTAGTTTTGCATATAAAACCACCAGCTATGCTGGTGAGAATAATAAAGTGCTCCGCCCGCCAGGAAACATATAAATCTC
>CANRPP010000035.1 GCA_947632545.1 uncultured Bacilli bacterium
TCGCAATTTAATTATAATACATTTTTTCAAAAATAAAAAGACTATTAACAAATTTTACTTTGTCAACAGTCTGAAGAATAGAAAACTATTCTTTTTTTTTATAATTTTCATATATTTAATTGGGTGAGTATAATGAAAAAGTTATATCAAGTACTTATAGTTATAGGTTTAAGTTTAATAAGTTTTTTCTATACTGAAAAAGTAATTGATTTTATAAGAGATAAAGATCCTATTATGAAAGATATAAAAAAATATGATGAAGAAAATAGAGTAGATGCAGTTAATGCAGTTATAAATAAAAATAAAATAACTCCAGGTATTGCAGGAAAAAAAGTCAATTATGATAAAAGTTTTCAAAAAATGAAAAAATATGGTACGTATAATGAGAGTTTAACAGTTTTTGAAGAAGTTGAACCAGCTATATCTATAGATGATTATTATGATAAATATATATCTGCTGGAAGTGGAATTAATAACGATGTTAGTTTAGTCTTTGAAGTTACGCTTCATGATAATATATCTAATATTATAGATATCTTAAAAACTAATAATACTACTGCTACATTTTTTGTAGATGGATTATGGTTAGAGAATAACAAATCTCTTGTAACAGAAATGGCATCTTTAGGACATGAAATAGAAATACTTAATTATGATAATAAATATCAAGAATTATATTTTAGTAGTAGCTTAAATCTAGTAAATTCAATAACTAATATAAAACCAAAATACTGTTATGCAAGGTATGATAGTAAAGAAGTATTAGAATTATGTGAAAAATTAAAATTACATACAATTATTCCTACTATATTAACAGGTAATTATCCATATAATGATGTAGTAAAAAAATTAAATAAAGGTTCAATTATAGGTTTTTCAATAAATTCTTCATCAGAAATAGAATTACCAACGATTATAAATTATATAAAACAAAAAGGATATACAATTAATACCCTTGATATTTTATTAAGTGAAGCAAGTAATATAAAGTAAAGACAATGTCTTTACTTTTTCTTTTATATACTATTCCTATATTGATATAACCTTTTATTAGTTATAAATTAATTTAATATATTTTTAATAAGTTTTTAATTTAATTATTATTAAATCCTATATTTTTTACTTTATTATAAAGAAAAATTTAAAAGTTGAAACTATATCTATTTTATAGTATAATTAAAAAAGTAATAGGGTGAAGATATATGTATTTAAAAGAAATTGTAGCAAGTGGTTTTAAATCTTTTGCAGATAAAATTGATTTAAAATTGGATAATAAAATTACTTGTATTGTAGGACCTAATGGTAGTGGTAAAAGTAATGTTGTTGATGCAGTACGTTGGGTATTAGGTGAGCAATCTGTAAAATCCCTTCGTGGTGATGGTTCTATGAGTGATGTAATATTTTCGGGTAGTAAAAGTCGTAATCCCTTAAATGTAGCGTCAGTTGAACTTATATTTGATAATAGTGATCATTATTTAAATGTAGCATATACTGATATTTCAATAAAAAGAAAAGTATATAGAACAGGTGAAAATGAATATTTTTTAAATAATGAAAGATGTAGATTAAAAGATATTTTAAATTTATTAATGGATAGTGGTGTTGGAAAAGAATCATTTAATATTATTTCTCAAGGAGAAGTAGAAAAAATATTAAGTAGTTCTCCAAATGATAGACGAATAATATTTGAAGAAGCAGCTGAAATTATAAAATACAAAAAAAGAAAAGAAGAAGCTTTAAGAAAATTAGATCGTACTCATAATAATTTAGATAGAGTAAATGATATAATAAGTGAATTAGAAATACAAGTTGAACCTTTAAAAGAACAAAGTATTAAAGCTAAAGAATATTTAGAAAATAAAGAGGGATTAGATAAATATGAAGTTTCTCTACTAGCTCATGATATAGAATACTATAATAATATTTTACAGCAGAATAAAACTAAAAAAGAAAAATTAGAAAAAGAAATTATAACTTTGTCTAATGAATATTCAAATAGTGATGTAAAAAATATAGAAGATACTAATAAATTAGAAAAACTGGAAAACGAATTATCTGATGTAAATAAAAAATTACTTGAAGTAACAGAAGAAGTAGAAAAAATTAATGGAGAAAGAAACCTATTAAAAGAAAGAAGTAATAGTAATAATAAAGATGATATAGAACTTGCTGATAAATTAAGAAAACTATTAGATGAAAAAGGAAATATAGAAAGAAATATAGAACTTATAAATACAGATATTAAATCCATAACAGATAACCTAGATATTATTAATAAGGATATAAATCTAATAAAAGATGAATTAGATAGAGTATCAAAAGAAAAAAGAATGGAACAAAACGAATATACAACTTTAGATAGAAATATTGTAAATTTAAAAAATAAAATAGAATCATTATCTATAGAAGTAGATAATTTAGGTACTATTCCAAATAGTGTAAGAAGTATTTTAAATAGTAAAACCTTAACAGGTATTCATAATACTATAGGAAACATTATAGAAATAGATGATAAATATATTAAAGCTTTAGAAATAGCAATATCATCAAGTAAAAACTTTATAATTACAGATGATGAGGAATCATCTAAAAAAGCTATTAACTATTTAAAAGACAATCATTTAGGACGAGCAACTTTCTTTCCACTAACAGTTATTAAAGAAAGATATATAGATAAAGAAACTTTAAATATGCTTGATTCTAATAGTGATTTTATTTCAGTACTAGCAGATTTAGTAAGATATGATAAAAAATATGATAATATAATTTATAATCAATTAGGTACAGTTATAGTATCACCTGATATAGATAGTGCTACAAGACTTAGTAAAACTATAAATCACAGATATAAAATAGTAACACTAGATGGAGATGTTATTCATGTAGGTGGTTCTATGTCTGGAGGAAGTACTTATCAAAGTAGAAGTATAATTTCTTTAAAACAAGAATTACAAACAGCTAAATTAAGATTACAAAATGATGAAGAAAATATAGTAACAACAAGAAATAAATTAAATGATTTAACTGATACTATAGATAAAATAAATGAAAAATATTTAAAAATATCTAGAGAAAAAGTATTAAAAGAAGAATTATTAAATTCTAAACAAGATGATTTAATTTTATTAAATAAAAGTTTAGATAATACTAATAAAGAAATAGAAAGTTATAAAGGTATTAAAAATAATTCTATAAGTGAAATGGAAGAGAAATTAATTAATGATTATAATGCTAAAAATACTTTAAAAGATAAATTAACTTTAGATAGTAAAAATTTAAATAAATCTATAGAAAAACTAAAACAAGAAATAGATGAGAGAACTGCTAGTGATAAATTAAAAAATAGTAATATTAGAACTTTAGAAAAAGAAGTTCAACAACTTGATATAAATATTACTAGGACAGATGTAAAACTAGATACTATGTTAAATACATTAAATGAAGAGTATTCATTAACTTTCGAAAAAGCTAAAAAAGATTATATTTTAGATATAGAAGTAGATGCTGCTAGAGGATTAGTTAATAAATATAAAGCAAATATAAAGAAACTTGGTATGGTAAATCTAGCTGCTATAGATGAATATGAAAGAGTAAATACAAGATATGAATTTTTAACTAAACAAAAAGAAGACTTATTAGGTGCAGAAGATACTCTACTTGAAATTATGAATGAGATGGATGATGTTATGGTAGAGGAATTTAAAAATACATTTGAAAAGATAAGAGAAGAATTTAAAAATGTCTTTAAAGAATTATTTAAAGGTGGTAGTGCCGATTTAAAACTTACTAATCCAGATGATTTATTAACAACAGGAGTAGAAATAGTTGCAAGCCCACCAGGTAAGAAATTAACAACAATTAGTTTATTATCAGGTGGAGAAAAAACATTTACAGCAATAAGTCTATTATTTGCAATTTTAAATGTAAAAATAGTACCATTTTGTTTATTTGATGAAGTAGAAGCAGCTCTAGATGAAGCAAATGTAGAAGCATTTGGTAAATATTTAGATCATTATAAAGATAAAACTCAGTTTTTAATTATTACTCATAAAAAGAAAACTATGGAATTTGCTGATACTTTATATGGTATTACAATGCAAGAATCAGGTGTATCAAAATTAGTAAGCGTTAAACTAAATGATAAAGTAGAAACAATGTAAAAATAGTAAAACTTTACTTTTTTTGATTTTTATATTATAATATTAAAAATTTTATTAGGGATGATTAAAATGGATTATAAAGAAATAGTTTATAAAAAGAAATTATTGGATACAATTTTAGAACAAAGAGATCTTATGAGTATTACTAAAATTAATGATGAAATAAATTTAATATATGATGTTTATAGTAGTAATAAACAAGTTCCTGTAAAAGATAATGCCTATTTAGAATTAAGTATGAATTCAGCAGTTATTTCCTATAAAATATATCCATATATGAATATAAATAATCGTATTTCATTTATAAATGGAATAAACTTTGCTACTGAATTTTTAAAACGTAATGAAAATAATGTAGAATTTCATGATATGTCATTAGAAAATAGAGTAAATTTAGCTATAAAAACTTATGATGAACATAGTATGAATAATGAATTAGATATAAAATTAGGTATAAATAGTAAAGAAGTACATTATTTTAAAAAAGGTATAAAATCATATATTGGTTTAATATACATAAATGATCATAAAAAGAAAAGGTAACGTAAGTTATCTTTTTTATTTTATAAAACGTTTATTTTATAAAAATCGTTAAATTAAGAGATAACGTCACGAATGATGATGGATGTCTCTTTTTAGTTGAAAGTTCTCGTAAATAAAGTAAA
>CANRPP010000036.1 GCA_947632545.1 uncultured Bacilli bacterium
CCTTTTTTATTTTATGCAAGTTTCCTTGACATATTCATAATAACATAAAAACGACTTTTTGACAAGTCGTTTTATATTGTTACTCGAAAAGTCCGAGTTTCCTATCAATCTGGTGGAGCTGAGGAGAATCGAACTCCTGTCCAAAAATGCCGATACATAAACCTCTACAAGTTTAGTTAACTAATTATATTCATACATCATCCAAGTAGTTAACGACCAAGATAATGTACTAGTCTTAAAATTCATTCTACCTTCTAGACAAAAGATAGCTATAACCTATTAATATAAACCCTTAATTATCCCATAGGTATAGATAAGAAAGAGTGCATTCCCTTATTTTATTAGGCAAAAGCAACTGCTTGGTTTCCACCAAACATGTTTGCGAATGCATTTTTAATTTTGTTTGCGTTTATTTTTATTTGTTCGTAACGTGAACCTTCGACTTGCCATCTATGCTCTAACATTCCTGTCGAAACCAGTCAGCCCCATGGGAAGATTATACCACAAAACACTATAAAATAAAAGTGGAACTATTTTCCACTAATTCAATATCTATTTTTTAATTGTTTATCTATATTTCTTTTAATATCTCTTTCTTTTATTGATTCTCTTTTGTCATAATTCTTCTTACCTCTACAAATAGCAAGTTCTACTTTTAATATATTATTCTTAAAATATAATTTTAAAGGTATTAATGTTAATCCCTGATTATTTACAGCTTCACTAATTTTTTTAATTTCTTTTTTATGTAATAATAATTTTCTTGTTCTTGTTTCATTATGATTAAAAATATTTCCTTCCTTATATGGGGAAACAAACATATTTAATAGAAATATTTCATTATTTTTTATAATACCATAACTATCTTTTATATTAGCACTACCCATTCTAATTGATTTTATTTCAGTACCAGTTAATTCTATACCAGCTTCATAAGTATCTTCAATAAAATAATCATGTCTTGCTTTTCTATTATAAATTTCCATAACTATGCCTCCCTTAATGGTCCAAACTCTATATCTTGATACCTTTCTGTTACTACACCTTTGTACTTTTCATAATACTCTTTGTAATTTGGTAATATAATATTATTTAAATCACTATATGGATAAACTTTAAAATCTCTACTGTTATTATTATAATGTGTATATATAAGATCCGCTTTTAAATTTTCTATCGATATAGTTGTATTATTATTATCAACTACCTTTTTTATATTAAGACCCATCATAAGTCCAGTTAGACGTTCAACTCCTACTTGAT
Source organism: uncultured Bacilli bacterium (assembly GCA_947632545.1). Lineage (GTDB taxonomy): Bacteria > Bacillota_I > Bacilli_A > RF39 > UBA660 > UMGS995. The sequence goes on from CANRPP010000036.1 coordinate 1,264, forward strand.
TAGAAATATAATTACCTAAAGAATAAATAACTAATGTTTTTCCAATAAATTCTACAGGTTCTACAACATGTGGATGAGCTCCTATAATTATATCTACTCCCAAAGATGATAAGAAATTTGCAATTTCTTGCTGCTTTTGATCTACTCCTAAACTATATTCTGTACCCCAATGCATAGCCACTAAAACAACATCTACTTTATCTCTTACTTTTTCTATATCTTGTTGAGCTTTATCATTTGAATATACATTATTTAAATATTCCTTACCTACAGGTGTATTTAATCCATTAGTCCATGTTGTATATGAAAAGAATGCATATTTAATACCATTTACTTCATAAATTCTAACCTTATCTCTATCTTCAAATGATGAATATTGACCTGCAGTAACTATATTTTTTTGTTGATTCCAATATTCTAATGATTTTAAAACACCTTCTTCTCCCTTATCCATAGTATGATTTGTAGCTAATGAAACTAAATTAAAACCAGAATCTATAAAAGCATCTCCAACTTCAGTAGGAGAATTAAATCTTGGATAACTAGATAATCCTAATTGAACTCCTCCTAAAATAGTTTCTTGATTATAATACTTTAAATCATATTTACTTACAATAGGTTTAGTTAACTCCAACATAGGTTTAAAATCATAACTTCCATCTGCTTGTTTAGCATCTAAATAAACACCATCATGAATTAATGCATCACCAACCATTATTAAAGAAGCATTATATTCTTTTTTCTCAACCTTTTTTACTACTTTCTCTTTTTTTATAACTTTTTCTTTTTTATCAGAAGAATTAAATCCATGAACAATAAGTATACTAGTACCTACTAATATACATATTAAACCAATACCACCAAAAATAACATGTTTTTTAATTCTTCTTTTTTTCATACTACAACTTCCTTACTACCTCAAAATCAATAAGCTTTTCTTCTTTACTCGCTCTAACACATTTTACTACAACTCTATCACCAATTGTATATTTTATATGACTTCTTTCTCCTGTTAGAGACATTCTTTCTTCATCATAATGGAAGAAGTCATTCATATCTTTAATTGGAACTAAACCCTCTACTAAATTATCTAATTCAACAAACATTCCAAAACTAGTAACTGTAGAAATCATTCCTTCAAATTCTTCACCTATATGTTGTTCCATATACTCTGCCATTTTCATATCTTCTACTTCTCTTTCACAATCAACTGAAGCTCTTTCTCTAGATGAGGAATGTTCTGCGACAAATACTAATTTTTCTTCCCAATATCTTATTGTTTTTGTATCTAATTTTTTATCAAATAAATATGTCCTAAGTAATCTATGAACTGTTGTATCGGGATATCTTCTAATAGGAGATGTAAAATGTGTATAACATTTACTTGCTAGACCATAATGTCCTAAATTTTCGGGTTTATAAACAGCTTTTTGCATACTTCTTAACAAGAGACTTGATAATATCTTAAATTCTTTTTTATCTTCCAAAAACTTAATTAATTTTTGAATAGTTTTTGGACTAGTATCTTTTATATCACCAGGTGTTTGATATCCAAGTGTTGCGATAAAGGATAAATAATTTCTAATTTTCTCTTCCTTTGGTACTTCATGAACACGATAAATAAATGGTAAGTTCATAAAATAAATATGAGTTGCAACACATTCATTAGCTGCTATCATAAAGTCTTCTATTAAGTTTTCTCCAGCACCTCTATATCTTTTTACTATTTTTGTAGGAACACAATTTTCATCTACTAATATTTTAGCCTCATCAACTTCAAAGTCAATATAACCACGTTTTATTTTTTCTTTTCTTAAAATATCTGCAAGTTCTTTCATTAATCTTAAGCTTTTTTCATATGGTTCATACCCATTGGGTATTTCATTATCTTCTAAAATACTATTTACTTTTTTATAAGTCATTTGAATTCTAGATTTTATAACACTAGGAAATATATCATAATCAATTTGTTTACCATTACTATCAAATTCCATTACACAAGATATAGCTAGTCTATCTACATTAGGATTTAATGAACAAATACCATTAGATAATTCGTGAGGCAACATTGGGATAACTCTATCTACTAAATAAACACTAGTACCTCTCTCCATTGCTTCATTATCCAATGGGCTACCTTCAGTAACATAATGTGATACATCTGCAATATGAACACCTAACTCATAGTGACCATTACTAAGTTTCTTTACTGAAATTGCATCATCTATATCTTTAGTATCATCACCATCTATTGTAAATATTTCTACATCTCTTAAATCTTTTCTACCACGATATTCTTCTTCTAAAACTTCCATTGGTATTTCTTTTACTTCTTCACATACATCATCAGGAAATTTTGTATTAATATTATATTTATGAACAATAGATAAAATATCAACACCAGGATCATTTTTATGTCCAATTATTTCTATAACTTTACCATAATATTTATGATTATTTATTCTTTTACCTAATTCAATTACTACTTTATGACCATCTACAGCATTCATTGAATCTTCTTTTTTTACTTCTATTTCGATATTTAATTTTTTATCATCTAAAACTACGATACCTTTATCATTTTTAAAATTAATTTCTCCAACATAATTTTTTGTATCCCTTTTTATTATTTTTAAAATTCTACCTTCTGGTTTTGCAATATTTAATTTAGTAGTTATTTCTACTAATACTATATCATCATTAAGAGCAGTATTCATATTATCAGCACTAACATATACATCTTCTTGCATATTATCTATTTGTACAAATCCAAATCCTTTTTTATTAGCACGTAATATTCCTTTTCTTAAATGACTATTTTCTAGTAACATATATTTATCTTTATTAGAATGATAAATTATACATTCATCTTCTAACTCTCTAAGTGCAGTACTTAATTCTTCTAATTCACTTACTTCATTTAATTCAAGTTCATCTTTTATATCATAAATTGATAAAGCACCATCACTTTTCTTTAAGACCCTTATTATCTCTTCTTTCATATTTTCACCTTCATATATTGTTATAATTATATTATAAAATAAAAAAGACTAAATTAATAGTCTTTTAAGCAATAAATGTTGCGATTAATGAAATAAGAAAGAATGCTAAACCTAGTAACATTGTAACTCTACTGATTACTAATTCTGATCCTCTTTCTTTTCTATTTGTAAAAAGTTCTGAGCTACCACCACTAATTATTTGTGCAGCTCCTTCTGCTTTACCACTTTGCAATAATACAATAATTATTAATAAAATTGATATGATAAGTAATGCAATTTCCATACTACACCTCCTGTAAACGATAGATATATAATAACATAAATTTATTTATTTGTAAATATATGCTACCTATACTGTATTATTATTTGTTTAATTCTTCTTCTATTCTCATTAATTGATTATATTTACATATTCTATCTGTTCTAGACATAGAGCCTGTTTTTATTTGACCTAAATCAAGACCTACTGCTAAATCTGCAATAGTTGTATCTTCTGTTTCACCACTTCTATGTGAAATTATTGTTTT
>CANRPP010000037.1 GCA_947632545.1 uncultured Bacilli bacterium
AATGTTTGTATATGTCAATCGAACAAATAATATTTTTTATTTTTATTTTAAACGCACTTTCCTTATAAATAAAAAAATATAGAATTAAATTCTACATTTTATAATCTGTTGTACGTAAAGCTATTAATTTTACATAACTTTTAGGATTAATAATTAAATTCTTATAACTTGATATTTTTCTTATTTCTTTTATAAACATAATTTCTTCATCTGATAGTTTTATTTCACTATTATAAGATTTACCTAAATTATTAATACCTAAAATATATTTTATATCTACATTAAAGTAATCAGATATTAAAATTAATGTTTCAATTGAAGGACATCTTTCTCCTTTTTCATAGTGAGAAATAGTTGTTTTATTCATATTAAGAATTTTTCCTAATTCTTTTTGAGTTAATCCTTTATCGATTCTTAATCTTCTTATTCTTTCTCCAATAACTACTATATTACTCATTATTAATACACCTCATACTATTAATGTAATTATAATTAAAAAAATTGGTAATTATTGGAAGTATACATTTTGTAGATTTGATTGACACATAAAATATTATTTTTTTCTTACTTTTATAATATCATCTTTTTCTAATTTACCTATTAATAAAGATGAATTCTTATCATGATTTTTATAATTAATATTTACTATATCTTCTAAAAAATTAGCATAGCAGTATTTACAGAAATGCTTACAGGTGTTATAAACTCCTATATCTACCATCTCTACACACTTACACTTTTTTTCTTTTCTAGCAGTCCAAGTTTTAAAATTAGTTTTACCAGTTAATTTAAAAGCTAATTCATGAGATAGACATTCTCCTTTTATAAATCCATATTCAACCAAATTTTCATCTTCAAAGCAAGTTTGAACAGTCATATTATTTTCTTTAGCTATTTTACTAAAATTAGTACCTAGCGTTTTATAATCATGTTTACTAAATTTTCTATAATTAATAATATTTTTATTTTTTCTTACATTTTTATAATCATCTATAAATGATATTATAATATGTTTAACATACCCATTTAGTAATTTACATAATTTATTAAATGCTTTAATATGATAATCTATATTATATTTATCACTTAAAAAAAGTGGATCATATCTTATATACAAATTATCTATACCTACAATTTTTGATATTTCTTTTACAGCGTTAATTATATCTTTTTTATTTGGAATATTTGGTTCTATATCTTTTTTATATGGTGTTATAGTTACATGAAATAAAATTGGTTTATTAATATATTTTAATTTATCTACAATGGGTATAGGGTTTTTTGTGCAAAATAGTATAGCATCAACTGAATCATAATATATTCTACTAACTAATTTTTTATTAAAGGGATTTCTTACATCAAAAAAACCTTCTTTAATTCTATTCATAAACCAATCTGTATAAAAGGCAACTATATCTGTTCTTCCACTTACATTTAAAATCATACTAAATCACTACTTTTCTAATAAACTTAAGCTAACTTTTTCTTTTTCAATATTAATGTCATCTACATAACAATCTACAATATCACCTACTGAAAATAAATCAGATGGATGTTTTATAAAATCTTTACTTAATTTAGATATATGAGCAAGACCATCATTATGTAGTCCAATATCAATAAATAGCCCAAAATCTACTACATTACGAACTGTACCTTGTAATTTTTCTCCAAGATGTAAATCTTCAATATGTAAGATATCACTCTTTAAAATAGGTTTTGGCATATCATCACGAGGGTCTCTTTCTGGTGATATAAGGGACTTTATAATATCTTCCAATGTATATTTATCGATATTAAGAGTTGTACTTAATTTTTCTATATCAATATCCTTTAGTTTATTCTTTAGTTTGTCACTACCTATATCAGAAGTAGTGAAATCTAAACTATTAAGTAGTTTTTCTGTTATATCATAACTTTCTGGATGTATTGATGTTTTGTCTAGTGGATTATCTCCATCTGGTATTCTTAAAAAACCAATAGATTGTTCATATATCTTTTCAGTTACACTTTTTACTTTTTTTAACTCATTTCTATTTATAAATTTACCAAATTCATCTCTTACTTTTATAATTTCTTCTATAGCTTTTTTAGATAGGCCTGATACATATGATAATAAACTTTTACTAGCAGTATTAATATTTACTCCTACAGAGTTTACAGCTTTAGTAACTACAAAGTTTAGTGATTCATCTAGTCTTTTTTGAGCAACATCATGTTGATACAAACCTACTCCTATACTTTTAGGGTCTATTTTTACAAGTTCTGATAGAGAGTCTTGCAATCTTCTACCAATACTAATGGCGCTTCTTTTTTCTACAGTTAAATCAGGAAATTCTTCTATTGCAAGTTTTGATGCAGAATAAACTGATGCTCCTGCTTCACTAACGATAATATAGTCAACATTTCTTTTGGATTCTTTTATAGTATCTGCGATAAAGGCCTCACTCTCACGTGATGCAGTCCCATTTCCTATCGCAATGATATCAATATTATACTTATCAATTAATTCTAATACTTTCTTTTTTGATTCTTCTATTTTATTATGAGGTTCTGTTGGATAGATAACAGCTATTTCTAAAGGCTTACCTGTTTTATCTAATACTGCTAATTTACAACCTGTACGAAAAGCAGGATCATATCCTAAAACCACTTTTTCTTTAATAGGTGGTGTTAGTAATAATTTTTCTACATTAGTTGCAAAATTTTTAATAGATGCTTCTTCTGCTTTTTCCTTTAATTCTGCACGTATTTCTCTTTCTATGCTAGGAAGTATTAATCTTTTTAATGAATCTTTTATAGAATCTTTTACTATTTCTGTTACAAAACTTTTATCATTTTTAATCAATTTTTTCTCTAAATAAGCTATAACCTCATCATTATTATAATCAAATGATACTGATAATACACCTTCTTTTTCTCCTCTATTTACAGCCATTATTCTATGAGGTTTTATATATTTAACTAATTCACTATAATTATAATATATTTCGTATATCTTATTTAAATCTTTATCTTCTTTAGATTTTTTTAATTTAGATATTAAAGTGGCATTTTTATAGATATAATTTCTTATATATTTTCTATATGATGCATTATCACTTATCCATTCTGCAATTATATAGCTTGCTCCTTCTACAGCATCTTTTATTTCTTTTATATTATCATTTAAATATGGCGTAGAAAGAGTCTCTATATCTCCTGTTGTAGGAAATGCCATTATCTTTTTAGCTAGAGGCTCTAACCCATTTTTAATCGCTTCTGTTGCTTTTGTTTTCTTTTTTTCTTTATATGGTCTATATAAATCTTCTACTTCTACTAATTTAGAACAGTTAAGAATAGAATCTTTTAACTCTTCTGTTAAAAGCCCTTTTTCATCTATTAATCTAATAACATCTTCTTTTCTTTTTAATAAATTTACCTGATATTCATAAACTTCATTTATCTTTCTAATTACTTCTTCATCTAATGCTCCTGTTGCTTCTTTTCTATATCTGGCTATAAAAGGAATAGTATTACCTTCACTTAATAATGATAATACTGTATTAACCTGTTTTTCTGTAATATTTAAATCTTTACTTATTTGTTTTATAATTAATTCGTTCATAATAACCTCTTTTCTAAATATTAGTTTATCATTTATTTTTAGTTATTGTAAATATATAATTATGGTATATTATTAAAGTTTTTTATATATTTTTTAGTACTAACAATTATAAAATTTATACATATAAAAACTTCTTTCTTTATTATTAGTGAAAGAAGTTTATTTTTCTTTACTTTTTAATTATACATAGTTTACTATTTAGATATTTTTACTAGTGGACGAAATCCAGCATCATATCCATATTCAAAGTTTTGAATACTTCCATCGTCTCTCATATTAAAAGTACCTGGAAATTGATTGCAGTGTTCAATACCCGGAGGGCAAACTTCTAGGGGATCAGCAATAGTATAATTCATAAAAAGCCAATTGTACTTACTATTTTTACAGTCTCCTTTATATATAAATTGATTAGGGTTAATACTAGAGCCTATATTTTCAGAAGAAAGATTACAGCCTAATGAATTTAGTGTTTGGTAATCAATTTCAATAAATTCAAAGTTTGGAAGTCCAATAACTTCATCTAAATAATTAAAATATTTTAAAGAATTACCTTCAATACATATATCTAGATAGGAAGGAGAATTATTACAGTCGGCACTTTGAATATTGCTTGGATTATCATTTATAGTTATTGTAGTATAACCAGGAAAAGCATTAAGTTTCTCTGCTGCTTTTCCTGAATCTATTTTATACTTTGCTAACATAATAATTTCTTTAGCATTATTTTCTATTATATAGAAATTTTCTGTTCCACACTGCACTTCATCTCCTACTTCTTTTCCTGTCCCACTTATTACTTGACATTTATTATTAGTACCTTCTAATGTTTTTGAACATGAATCTGCTTTTTCATATAATTCATCTATTGCTCCTTGGATATTATTTTTACTTCCATGACTTGTTCCAGTATTATATGATATATCACTTCCTGATAATATACTTTGTGATGCACATGCTATTGTTGGTGGTATTATTATTCCTATTATCAAACCTATTATAAATTTATAATGCTTTTTTACTATCTTTTTCATAACTTCGCTCCGTATTTTTTTATCTTATAATACAAATATACCCCCCCCCAGAGCGTTTTGTCAATAAAATTTTACTATATGT
>CANRPP010000038.1 GCA_947632545.1 uncultured Bacilli bacterium
AACAGCCCTTATAGGGCTTAGTTAAAAACCACTAGTTAAACTAGTGGATTTTTATTGATATAATTCTTGTTTTAAAGTATCTAAATTCTCATGCATTAAAGTTATATAATCTTTACCATCTGTTCTATCATTATCTGTTATATTATCTAATTTATTTAATTCTAATATTTTAATATTACTATTATAATTTAGTATTTCTTCAGCTTCTTTGGTTGATTTTGTATTTTTAAATTTAAATATATAATTAACTTCATCATTATTTATTAATTTATCTACTTCTGCTATATCTTTATCAGTAGATTCACTATTTAAACATATAACTCTTAATCCAAATTTTTCTAAAAACTTTAATGAAGGATCAGTTACTACAATAACTTTATTATTAGTATTTTCAACAGCTAATCTATATTCAGAATCAAGTTCTGATAAATCTACTTTTAATTTATTGTAAGCTTTATCTATATCTTTTGTTAAATATGTACTAGTTACATATTCTTTTAAACCAAGTCTTATATTTTGAGCCATCATTAGTAAAGAAGATGGATTAAGCCATAATTCTTCATTAGAATATTCTGTTTCTAATACATATGATGTATCTATTATTTTTAGATCTTTATTAATATCAAGTAAGTCAACAGCAAGTTCTCTTTCTTTTTTTACTAAACCTGTATATATAAATAATCCCATAGAACTATAATTATTTTTTTGTTTTTTAGTAACTTTATAATCATTTATTACAACATCATCAGGATATACTCTATTAATAGTAGAATGATTTCCATATAATCTACTTATTATATATTCATTTGGATAATTAGTTACTGCAATATCAATATCTTCCATATTATCTTGTTTACATCCAGTAGTAGTTAAAGATATACCTAAAATCATTATTATTAATAAAAATATTTTCTTTTTCATCACTTTGTCTCCTTTTTATTATTTACTTTAACTGGATCATATCCATATGTTCCTAAAGGATTACACCTTAATATTCTTTTTATTCCCATATAGGTTCCTTTAACTATACCATATTCATTAATAGCATCTATCGTATAATTAGAACAAGTTGGGATATGACGACATGTACTATGCCAAGGTCCAGGGATATGTTGATATATTTTAATAAAAAATATAATTATCTTTTTCATATCATCACCATATACCAATTTTACTATAAAAGTTAGAAAATATCAATTATTAATAATATATAAAATTAATTATATAATTTAGTTAAATTATTTTTTAATTTAATTAATTCTTTTCTTTTATTATCTTTACTAGATAACTCTATTTTTTTATCTAAATCTTTTTCTATAGCTAGGTAAGAATCTATTAAATTATTAGATTCTATAGTATGTCTTTTTTTATTATTTTTAATGTTTTTAGATACATTAATTATTTTCTTTATATTTTTTACTGATATATAAATTATTCCAACTTCAAATACAGATATAATAACTGCTGGAATAGTACCACTATTAATATTATAAATACAAATAGGGGTATTTGCTAATAAAGCTACACTGCCTATATAAAGATTTTTTATAGAGTCAATTTTTATTTTATTATAAGTATTTAATTCTAAATTTTTATATTTCATATATTTCTCCTTAACAATTAATTATATGAGATTTATTTTAATCTATACTAAAATTATTATTTTTGTTATAATGATTTTGGTGATTATATGGAAGAATTATATAAAAAACTTAATATTAGTCCAAAAGATGAAAAACTATATACAATAGCAGTTTCTCATTCTTCTTATGCTAATGAACATAAAGCACGTAAAGATTACGAAAGATTAGAGTTTTTAGGTGATGCAGTCCTAGATTTAGTAGTTGCAGATTATTTATATTCTAATCATGATGAAACAGAAGGTGAAATGACTAAAGTACGTGCAAGTTATGTATGTGAAAATGCTTTATATGAATATAGTATGGATTTAGAATTATATAAATATATTAAAGTTGGTCATGGAGAAGAAAAAGAAGGAGGAAAATATAAGAAGGCAATTTTATCTGATATATTTGAAGCTATAATAGGGGCAATATATTTAGATTTAGGATATGCAACTGCAAGACGTGTTGCTTTAAATATAATTGTACCTTATATAGAAAATCCTAAAATAGTATTCTTTAGTGATTATAAATCATCTCTTCAAGAATTTGTACAAACAGAACAAAAATCATTATCATATGATTTAGTAAAAGAAGAAGGACCCGCTCATGATAAAACTTTTACAGTAGAAGTTAGAGTTGATAATATAGTTTATGGAAAGGGAGTAGCAGGTAGTAAAAAAGAAGCAGAACAAAATGCTGCGAAAGAAGCATTATCTAAATTAGCAAAATAAATAACTGACCTAAAAATAGGTCTTTTTTTCTTTTATATCAATAATGAAATTATTGTTATTAAAAATATTTTCTAATAAGTTGAATTTATTTGATAATTTTGATATAATGTAGAAGCTTGATAACTTATATAAATTAAGAAAGGAGATATTTATGAGTAAAATTAAAGTTTTTGCTTTAGGTGGACTAAACGAAAATGGTAAGAATATGTATGTTGTTGAAGTTGATAAAGATATATTTATTTTTGATGCCGGATTAAAATTTGATAACGATAGAAATTTAGGAATAGATTATATTATTCCAAGTTTTGATTATATTGTAAAAAACAGAAAAAGAGTTAAAGGATTATTTTTAACGCATGGTCATGATAGTAATATAGGAGCAGTACCTGATTTATTAGAAACAGTTCCAGAAATAGATGTATATGCAACTAAATTAACTATGGAAGTTTTAAAAAATGATTTAGCTAATGATGATATTAAAAAATATAGACTTCATGAAATTAGACCTCATAATAAAATTAATTTTGGTAAAAATTCAGTATTTCCTATTAGTATAACTCATTCAATACCAGATGCAGTATGTTATGTTTTAAATACTAAAGATGGTGCTATTGTGTATACAGGAGATTTTACATTTGATGCTACTATGACAGGATGTTATCAAACTGATATAGGAAAACTTGCATATGTTGGAAAGCAAGGTGTTTTATGCTTACTTTCTGAATCTATTTATGCAGAAAAAAAAGGACATACTAGTCCAAATAATAGAGTAGCAGATTTTATTAGAGAAGTATTAATTAAAAATGAAAATAGAATAATTGCAACTGTTATGCCTGCCCATTTTTATCGTATTCAAGAAATATTTAATGAAGTAAGTAAAACTCATAGAAAAATAGTTATTATGGGTAAGACATTACAAACTATGATAAATACTGCTATAAAAAATAATTATTTAACTATTGATAGTAGAAAAATTGGAGATTTAACAAATTTAAATGATAAAGATGTTTTTGTTTTAATATCTGATGAAAAAGAAAAGCCTTTTGCTAATTTGGAAAGAATTATAAAAGGATATGATAAATATATAAAATTAACAGAGCAGGATACTATATTTATAACTGAACCTAGTTATGCTGGTATAGAAAAAAGAATGGCTATTATTATGGATGATATTGCAATGCTTGGAGCTAATGCTATTTCATTATCTAGTAAAAAACATTTATTACATCATGCATCTAGTGAAGATTTAATGATGATGATTAATTTAATGCAGCCAAAATATTATTTTCCAGTAAAAGGAGAATATAGACATCAATATGCTAATGCTACTATTGCAGAAGAAGTTGGTATTCCAAAAGAAAATATTATATTAAAAGAAAATGGTGATGTAGCAGAGTTTGTTAATGGTAAATTAATTAATTCCACACTTCATATTGATGTAGATGATACTTTAATAGATGGTAAAAGCCAAGAAGATGTTGGAGATTTAGTATTAAAAGATAGAGAAATGTTAGGTTCAAATGGTATTGTTATTGTAAGTTGTACTTTAGATAAGAAAACTAAAGAAATATTAGGAGGACCTGAAATATTAACTCGTGGATTTATTTATGTAAAAGAAAGCCAAGATTTATTAATAGAAACAAAAGAATTAGCACGTGATATTATAAATGATAATATAGTACCTAATTCTCAAAGAGTAGACTATTCTAAAATAAAAAATGATGTAAGAGATAGATTAGGTAAATTTTTCTATAAAGAAACTGAATCTAAACCAATGATTATTACAGTTATTCAAGAAGTATAATAAGTATCTATAAAAAATAATCAAATTAAAATTGGTTATTTTTTTATTTATAAGGAAAGTGCGTTTAAAATAAAAAATATTATTTGTTCGATTGACATATACAAACATTTGTATT
>CANRPP010000039.1 GCA_947632545.1 uncultured Bacilli bacterium
AAATGCTCTGTCATATCTACAGGTATAAAATTTTTCTTTTATCATATCATTTCTCCTTTTTTATTTATATTTTTTCACACTAAAAAACTCCCTTTGCTTTATTATTTGCAAAAGAAGTTTATTTTCCCTTACTTTTTTATTTTTTTGTAATTTTATTTTACCTTATAAATAAAAATACAAGGTATTATTCCTTGTATTAACCATTTAAATCAGTAAATTCTTGATTAAGAGTATTATATTTACTACTTATCTTTTTAGCTTCTGCTTCCTCAAGAACATACCATCCTTTACGAAACATTAATTCATAAGTTTCTCTTTGTAAATTTATATATTTATCATACATATCTTTAAATTCATTATATAGATTTTCATTACTTGCTTCTGTTAGGGCTACTGTATAATTTTTTACCATTTCTTTTAAGCAACTAAGTAGTGAATTCATATAATCCTTATCATTTAAGTTTGGACCAGTTGGAACTTCAGTTTTTGGATTCTTTATTTGATTATTATTCATTGTTACCTCCTTCATTTAATATATTTAAAACCTTTTGCATAGTTTCATAAAATATATTTGAAGCTTTTTCTAATTGTTTATTTAACTCTTCATCTTCAACATTCTGAACTGCATTATATGTTTTTTTATATGCTCCATAATTCCATGTAAACATATCACTCAAATAGTCTAGATCTTTACAACTTATTATATTAGGTACTTCTTCATAATTGTTCATTATTTATTCCTCCCAATAATATTGTGGTAATCTAATTAATTTTTTATACAACTATTTTATATCTTTTACTGAAGGTCCTAAAATTATATTTCCATCTATATCAAATCTAGAACCATGACAAGGACAGTCCCAAGTATTTTCTTCTCTATTAAAGACTAAATTACATTTCATATGTGGACATATTAATGATACTTTATGTTTTTTACCTAATGAATCTGTAAATATACCATACTTTATACCTTCAATTTCAACATAGGTTGGATTATTTTTTTTTAATAATGCAGTAGGATATGCTTTCATATAATGAAGGCTACCAATAATAGAATCTATAATTAAAGATTTATTTATTCTATTAGGATTAAATAACTCCTTATATTTATTTTCTTTATTAGTAATTAAATCTACAATTAGTCTAGCACCAATTGTAGAATTAGAAATACCCCATGCATTATAAGCAGTTGATATATATAAATTATCTTTAACTAAACCAATAAAAGGTAGATTATCATTACTCATAATATCTTGATTCATCCAAGTGAACTCTATATTTTTATGAAATAAATTCTTAAAATCATTTCTACTTTTATCATAATTTTCTTTATAATCAATTTTACTTGTTAATCTATGTTTATTAGAACCAAATATTATATAGTCTTTATAATACCTAATAGATAAAAGATTATTATCTACATTTATTAAAGTATAATTATATTTATTATTTATCTTAGTAGCATTAACATATTCCCTTTGTATATAAGTTTTTAGTGGTATCATAGTAGGTATAATAAAAAATGGATAATGACACGCTACTACAACGGTTTTCGCATATATAACTCCATTATTTGTTTCAATCTTATAACTGTCCTTTTCTTTTAATATGTTAGTTGCTATTACATTTTCATATATATCAATATTTTTATTTATAATCTTTACTAAACCATTTAAATACTTTAGTGGATGAAATGTATATGTACCACTTACACTAAAACCTTTTAAAATATCATTACTTATTATATCTTTAGTAGGTATATTCCATTTTTCTAATAATTCTTTTTCTTTATTTAACTTATCTATATTTATTTTTTCATTTGTAAATAATATAGAATCTACTTTTTTAAAATCACATTCAATTTTATTTTTTTCTATAATACTTTTTATAAGATTTATTGCATCAAGTTGTGAATCTAAATAATTTTTAGCTGTAAATATATTAAAATTATTAGTTAATGTAGTATAAATATTTTCTTGTAAATAGCTTATTTTAGCAGTTGTTTTACTTGTGATACCAGAACCCACTTTTCCTTTATCTATTAATATTACTTTTTTATCTATATCTTTTAAAAAATAAGCTGTAGTTAATCCTGTGATACCACATCCAATAATTAAAATATCTGTAGTTATTTCACTTTCCATATTTTTCTTTTTTACTTTTATTTTAACATCTTCCCAAATAGATTTATTACTCATATTATCACCAGTATTAGTATGCGATAAGAAATAAAAAATAATACTACCCTGTAGTATTATAGATATTCTTTTAATTTTTCTACACATCTTTCTTGCATTGATATGTATTCTTTAACTATATTAGATACTTCTTTATCAATTTCTTTATTATTATATATTTTTCTACCTTCTATAATTCCCATATTAGTACCTTGTAATAATAACTCTGCTATCTTAGAATTACTATGATCTGTTAGAGTTTTCATTTCAACTCCATACCAAGTCATAGCTTTAGTAACTGCATTTGTCTCATGTGGATCATCAGTACTATTATATTTTTTATAAATTTCTTTTATTCTTCTTGAAATATCATCATAATCATTATATTGCTTGTCTAGTATCTTTTTAAAATCCTCATCTTTTACTTTATCAATTATAAAATGTATCGCATCCATACCCATAGATGCTCCTTTACTTATTTCATCTAATGCATTAATATTTTCTTTCATATTTTATCCTCCACTATTATTATGGTATTTTAAATATAAAATAATTCATTTAATTATTTTATTTCAAATAACATATTAAAAAAATTTATTTAATATAATAAAATATGTGTACTATAAATATTAAAAATAAAATATTTTCTCATAGAGGAATGCATAATAATTTAAATATACCTGAGAATTCTATGAAATCATTTAAACGTTCATTAGATAAAAATATTCCAATAGAGTTAGATATTCATTTAACTAAAGATAATAAATTAGTTGTATTTCATGATAATAATTTAAAAAGAATGACTGGTGTAAATAAATTAATTAGAAAATGTAGTTATGAAGAACTTATAAAATTAAAACTTTTAGATACAGATGAAGTAATACCATTATTTATAGATGTACTTAATTTAATAAATGGAAAAGTTTTAATAAATATTGAAGTTAAAGATGATAAAAGGTTACAAACTACAGTAGAATTATTATTAAATATATTAGATAATTATAAAGGACCTTTTATTATACAATCATTTTATTTTAGATATTTACTTTTAATAAAGAAGAAAAGAAAAAATTATATAACTGGTATATTAGTTACTAATATTAAAAAATTCTGCTACAAAATTATGTATTTTAAATTTATTACGAGCATTATAAAACCAGACTTTATTTCCTGCAATAAAAATATGATTATGTGTAATAGTGTTAAAAAGTTACGTAATAAAGGATATATAATTATAGCCTGGACTATTAAAAATAAAAAAGAAAAAAAGAATGCTTATAAATATGCAGATTCATTAATATCAGAATATTTATATGATGTTAATATTTATAATTAAATATTAATTTATTTTGTAGTGGTTAAGAAAAATTCATTGTGTTTTATATATTGAAATAATTTAGTATAAAAGTCCTGTATTAAAAACATATAGATATAACGTTTATGGATACATTTGGAATATATCAGATGCTTTCCCTTTCTATTTATCAAATGATAAAAGAAAGGTGGTGATATTTATG
>CANRPP010000040.1 GCA_947632545.1 uncultured Bacilli bacterium
TTTTACTTTATTTACGAGAACTTTCAACTAAAAAGAGACAACCATCATCATCCGTGACGTTATCTCTTAATTTAACGTAAAAAAAAATAGAAATTAAATGCGATTTTAATTTCTATTTATGTACTAAAACTTTTGTACCAACTTTGCTTTTTTCATATATTTTTTTTGCAGTACTTAAAGGTAAATTAACACAACCATGACTACCATTAGTTTTATAAATATTACCTCCATATGAACTTCTCCAACCATCTGCATCATGTAAACCTTCACCTTCATTTATATTAAATGGCATCCAATAATTTACGTCTGATGCATACCCTGGGCCTTTTAAAGTAGCATTAACAGTTTTATATTCTATTTTAAAACATCCTACATTAGTTCTTCTTCTTTGAATACAATCAGTACCTGTTACTACATTAGATTTTAAAATAATTTTACCATCCGGATTATAATATCTTAATTTTTGTTCACTTATATCTACATCTATAAATTCTTGTAATATTTTCTTTATATTTTTATCTTTAATATAACCTTTTTTATCATTATATTTAACATAATCCCAACCATTACATTTATTTATAAGCTTAACTTTTTCATATTTAGTTATTTTAGCAATATTATTAGCATCTTTATTACCATCTTTCTTTAATGAAATATTTTTCTTAACATATCCATATGAATTTTTAGGATACTTATAAATAATTTTTTCTGGTTTCACTTCTTTATTAGTATTAATAATAGCTTTTGATTTATTATCATTATTTATAACGGTATTTACATTATCAACATATTCATTATTATTTTTTTTACAACCAGTAATAGTTAAAGATAAAGTACCAGATACTGCTAATAGTAATAAGCTTTTACATACTTTTAATTTTGTAACTTTCATATACTCCCCTCACTTAGCTCACATATTATACCATAAAATGTAAAAAAAAGCAATGCTATATCTCATTTTTTACTAATTTATCATATATAGTAGATATTATAGGTATATTATTTTTTATATCAGTTAAATAATAATTTTTAATATAATATAAAAATTCTTTTAACATTTTTTTAAATTTTGGATCAGAGTTTTTTATATCATTAATTATATGTATATAATTCTTTTTATTAATAGTTATTATATCTCGTGTTAATACTATATTATATTTATCAAACATATTAAATATATAATCACTAAAATATTCTATATCGATACTGCTATAGCTTTCAAGCCAGGCAGTAAAATAATTATCTAAATCTATACTATATTTAGTTAAAGTATCTCTTTTTAATTTATTATTATCTACAGTCCAATAAAATACTGAATGACCTATTAATCCAACAGCTTTAGCATTACATACAATTGGATTATCTATATCATATAATAAATTCCCAATAATACTACATTTAGGTATTATTTTTACATATTTATTTTTTATTGAATTAAACTTTTTTGAATAAAATTCTTCTTTTTTAACCCCTGGTCCATCTAATGAATAAATTTTTCTTACCTTTCTTTTTATAAATATATTAGAATTCATAACAGATTCTAAAGCAATATATCCTCCTTTTGAATGTCCTGTTATTATAATATTTTTTGCTTTTTTAGATACTTGTTTTAAATATTTAGTAGCATCTTTAACAGACGGTATTATAGGAAGATAGGCAATACTAAAATCTTCTTTCCAACCAACTATAGTATTATCTGTACCTTCAAAGATAACACATCGTAAATCTTTATTAATATCTATAGTAAGCGCTCCAAATTGTTCATCATCTGTTAATTTATAAATATAATTTGATAGTAATAAATTTTTATATCTAGGTTTATCTTTAATAACTTTTAAAAGATTAGAAGCTTTTTTTAAAAAGCATTTACGTCCCTCGTTAAAAAACATATTAGCAGCATCTTCTAAATTTATTTTATCAAAATCTTTACTTACTATATTACTAAAGTTAATATATGAAATTTGAGTAAATATTATATTATCTACTTCTGTATAGCCAACTTCTTCAAATGTTTTATTACCATATTTATCTAAATAATCATATATATTACTCATAATACCACCTACTAAATTATATCATAAAAATTAAAAAGTAACTTATTAAGTTACTATAATATATATTATTAATTAAATACAGAAATTACCATTTTTAAAGATTGGTACTATTCCATTTTCTGTTTCTGCATCTATTTCTAAATCAGGTGTACCTATCATAAAATCAACATGTTGCATTGATCTATTAATTCCATTATTAAGTAATTCTTCTTTTGACATAGAACTACCATTTTTTATACATTCGCTAAAGCCATCTCCTAAAGCCAAATGACATGATGCATTTTCATCAAATAAAGTAGTTCCAAAAACTAGTCCCGTATTTGAAATAGGTGAATCATTATTTACTAAAGCAATTTCTCCTAAATAACAAGAATTACTATCTGTTTTTATAATACCTTTTAATATATCTTTACCTACTTTAGCATCGTAATTTACTACTTTACCATCCTTAAATTCTATATAAAACTTATCTATTAAACTACCAGCATACACTAAAGGTTTAGAACTATATACTATACCTTGTGTTTTTAAGTAATGTGGAGATGAAAATATTTCATAACTTGGCATATTAACAAACATATCTTCCTTATCATCACTAGCACTAACAAATAAATAATTATCGGGCATTTCTACAACCAAATTAGTTCCTAAACTATTTTTATAATGTAATTTTTTAATTTTCATACTATTTAATTTATTAGAAAAATAATCTACTTTTTTTAAGTAATTATTCCAATTATCTATAGGATTTTTATCATTAACCATACAAACATCAAGTATTACTTTATAAAGTTTATTATAACTATCACTATCATTAGGAAAAATCTCTTTAGCCCATATTTCATTAGGTACTGCTGCAATACACCAAGGTATCTCATATGATGTTTCTTTTTCTCTAAAAATCTCCCTTGTTTTACGATTTCTTTTCTTTGCTTCTGTAATTATTATGGGGTCTATCTCATCCATATAATGTGGAAATTCTGTTTCAAGCATTAAGAAATTAGCATCTTTTAACGCATATTCATTCCACATATTCTTATTAAAATATGGATCCTTTTCTATATCATCAAGTTTTATATTTTTTAACTTTTCAACAGTAAGATTAATATCTGTAACATCTGTAAAAATATCAGTAATACCCATATCTTTAGCTTTACTAATAACTTTAGATACAAAATCTTTATTTACTATATCATAACTAATAAATAAAGATTTACTCTTCTTAAAATTAAGACATCTTTTTAATAATAACTCAATATATTTATCTTCTAATTCTTGCATTATATCATCTCCTATATATATTATATAGTATTTGTAAAAAATATAAAATAATTACTTCTTTTTTATTATTAAAACTATATTATAAAATTTTTATGCAATTACAATTTCTTTATTTAAAAGAACAAAATGATTTATAAATAAATCATGCCCAAACTTCACAGTTTGGTATTTCTCCTTCATTGGATAATTCTAT
>CANRPP010000041.1 GCA_947632545.1 uncultured Bacilli bacterium
AATCAAAACCTTCTTTATTAGATTCTAAATTTGGTGCAAAACCTCCTTCATCACCTACTCCTGTAAAATAACCTTTAGTATTTAAAACTTTTTTAAGACTATGAAATACTTCAGAACCTACTCTTACTCTTTCATGAAGTGTATCTCTTTGTGGAATAATCATAAATTCTTGAAAATCTAAATTATTATCAGCATGGGCTCCACCATTAATTATATTCATCATTGGATATGGAAGAGTTTTACCATTACCAATATATTCATATAGTTTTAAGCCCTTTGCTTTAGCACTTGCTTTCATAGCAGCCATACTAATACCAAGTATTGCATTAGCTCCTAATTTAGACTTAGTCTCTGTTCCATCTAATTCTATCATTTTATAATCTAATTCTTTTTGGTTAGAAGCATCCATTCCAATTACTGCATCACGAAGTACAGTATTAACATTATTTACCGCTTTTAATACTCCCTTACCTCCATATCTTAAATCCTTATCTCTCATTTCAAGAGCTTCTCTTTCTCCTGTTGATGCTCCACTCGGTACTGCTGCACGACCAACTATACCATTTTCTAATATAACATCTACTTCTACTGTTGGATTACCTCTTGAATCTAATATTTCACGTCCTATTACATTTTTAATTTTCATCTTTAGTATCCTCCTCATTAGTTTCTTTTTTGCTATCTTTTAATTCTTTAACATATTTTTTAAATTCTGCACCTCTTATTTCACATTCTTTATATTGATCCCAAGAGGCTGAAGCAGGACTCAATAATACTATACCACCTTTTTCTGTTACCTCAACACACTTTTTAAAACCTTCTGCTAAACGCTCATATATATAGGTAGGTATATTTAACTTATCACCAAATTCTTTTACTCTTTCTCTACACTCTCCTATACCTATAATATTAGAAACATTTTTCATATATGGAATTAAGTCATTAAAGTTTTGTCCTCTCTCCAAGCCTCCCAATATAATAGTAGTTGGCCTATCAAAAGATGACAAAGCTATTTGACTACACTTAATATTAGTAGCTTCTGTATCATTATAATATCTTACTTCATCTACAGTATCAACATATTCTAATCTGTGCTCTACACCTGTGAAATTACTTAAGACTTTATCTATTATTTCATTTGAAACATCAAACTCTTTAGCAATCATAATAGCACCCATACAATTTTCTAAATTATGAACACCAGGTATTTTTATATGAGAAATATCCATTACTTTATTATCATAATAATATATAAATCCATCCTTTTGGTAGCAGCCATTAATTTCATTTTTACTAGAGAAATATTTCATTTGTGATTTAATATTTTTTAATTCATTCATAACTTCATCATTTTCCATATTTACAATTGCAATATCACTAGGCTCTTGATTATAAAACATTTTTTTCTTTACTTCTTTATAATGTTCATATGTTTTTAAAAAGTCTATATGAGCCTCACTTATATTAGTAAATAACGCTATATGTGGTTTAAATGTAGTTAAATTTTCTCCTTGTTGGCATGATACTTCCATTACAATAATGTCATCTTTTTTTATTTTATCTAAAAAACTACATAAAGGATAGCCAATATTTCCTGTTAAATGAACTCTACTACCAAAGGCTTCTTTTAAAATTTCATATGTAAGTGTTGTAGTTGTAGTTTTACCATTTGTACCAGTTATTCCTATTAAAGTAATATCTTCAGGTAATAATCTATAAGCCATTTCTACTTCGTTAATTACTTCTATTTTTAATTCTTTTGCTTTTTCTACATATTTATGATCTATAGGAACTCCAGGGTTTTTAATTAAATAATCAAAACTATCATCTAATAAATCATCAGGATGAGATCCAAAAACTAATTCTACTCCAATATTTTTTAATTCCTTAACTTGTTCTTCATTTTGACTATTTTCATCTTTACTATCATTTAAAACTACTGTATTACCTCTTTTTATTAATACTTTAGCGGCTTCATATCCACTTCTTGCCATACCAAGTATTAAGATTTTTTTATTTTCAAACATAAAATCACCTACTATAATTATACTATAAATAATAGTTTTTAGCATTAATATTGAAACAAAATTTTAGGTATGATATAATTATACTATAATGTAAAGGAGGCTTCATAATGAAAATTGTTACTATAGATTCTTCTCAATTTGATAATTTTGCCAAGAGTCATAAATATAGAAATTACTATCAAACTTCTCAATATGGAAATATTATGAACAAATTTAATTATGAAGTGAGATATATAGGAATAGAAGATGATGAATCTAATTTAATTGGGGCATCACTATTATTAATACAAGACGCTGTTATGAAGACTAAACTTGCTTATGCTCCTCGTGGAATTTTATTTGACTTTACAGATTCAAAGGAAGTAGAAGAATTAGTTACTACATTAAAAAATACTCTAGGAAAAGAAGGAATAGTAACATTAAGAATAGATCCTGCAATACCATTATCTATTAGAGATAATAAAGGTAATATAATTAATATAAATAATGAAGCTAGTATTATAATGGAAAATTTAAAACATGCTGGATTTAATTATAAAGGAGAAAATTTATATTTTGAAACAGAAAAACCAAGATGGGAAGCATTAACATTACTAGATAAAAATATTCGAGATATATATCAAAATTTCGATAAAAAAACTAAAACTAAAATTAATAAAGCTATAAAATGTGGAATTGAAATATATAGAGATAAAGAGAAAGATGTATCTGAATTATATAATTTTGTAAAACATAATGGCTATCCAATAAAATTTTATAAAGGATTTTGTGAACAATTTGATAAATTAGCAGATGTATTTTATGCCAAACTAAACACAGAAAACTTTGTTTTAAATAGTAAAAAGAAATATGAAGATGAATTAGCTAAAAATGAAAAATTATCAAATGAATTTCAAAATTTAGCGCAACAAAATGAAGATAGAAGAGATATATTTAATAAAAAAGTACTTTCAGATAAACTTCTAGGGATATATAAAAGTAACTTAATATTTGCAACTAATATGCTTAAAGAATATCCAGATGGAATTATTATCGCAGGTGGATTATGTATAGTTTATGATAATGCTGCTTATATGATAATAGAAGGTACAAATCAAAAATTCAAAAGTCTAAATGCTAACTATTTATTAAAATGGCGTATGATAAGTGATTATTGTAATGAAAACTTAAAATATGTAAACTTCAATGCTGTAACAGGTGATTTTGATAGAAAAAGTAAATATGCTGGTCTTAATGAAGTAAAAGGAAGTTATAATGCTGTTATAACTGAATATATTGGAGAATATGATATTATCCTTAATAATTTTAAATATGGATTATATAAAAACTTTACAAAGGAGAAATAAGTCTCCTTTTTTTGTGCAGAACAAAATGATTTATAAATAAATCATGCCCAAACTTCACAGTTTGGTATTTCTCCTTCATTGGATAATTCTATC
>CANRPP010000042.1 GCA_947632545.1 uncultured Bacilli bacterium
CCCCCCCCAGGTCAATATTTTTTTATAATTCGTTTTGCTATTTACATTATAAGTCAAAAAAAAGCCGTAAATTATTTACTTAACGTCACGTTTTTTATCTATAGTGACGTTACCTTTTAACTATGATGGGGGAATATAAAAATAAATACAAGGGCAAATTCATTTGTTTATCTTGACCCTTGTATTATTTTCTATCTTGTTTTATTTTTAATTATTATTATGCCTATTTATCTTTTTCATTTAAAAATCTTTTTAAGAAAAACGTCATAAAATATGGAAATGTATAGAATTTACCATTGAATCCTATGTTTTTATTACATAGTTTTATACCATATTTAATATTTTTATATTGTTTTTCTTCTATTAATTTATTTAACGAATAAGTGGCATTATCTGATGCTTTAACTTCTACTGGAATTATGTTTTGTTCATCTCTTATTATAAAGTCAATTTCAATTTTATTTTGTTCATCTCTATAGAAGAATAAATCAAATCCAGCTTTAGTAAGCATTTCAGCAACTATGTTTTCGTATAGAGCACCTTTATATGTTCCAAAGTTTTGATTATTTCTTAAATCTTTTTGAGATTCTTCGTCAAGTGATCCTATTAGTAATCCTGTATCTCCAAAATATAGTCGATAATTATTGGGATTATAATTTACCTTTAATGGCATTTCTAAATGTTCTAGAGAATAACTTATATTGATTATCCCAGCTCTATCTAGCCAATCTATAACACCAACATACTCCCTGTTTCTAGCACCTTCTTTAAGTTTAGTAATTTGAAATTTTTTATTATCATTTCCAAGAAATATTTTAATTTTTTTATAAGCATCCAATATTTTTGATTTATCAAGACCACCCGCATATTTAGTAATATCTTCTTCATAGTCAGTTAATAGTTTTTGTTGAGCTGCTAAAATTCCACTAAAATTATTATTATCAATAAATGTACTTACGATTTCAGGCATTCCACCAGTTATTAGATAATCTTTGAAATTACTCATCATGACATCATATTGAATATCTGTTAATGGTTTAATTTCTTTCATACAAGTATACAAATCTTTAATCTGTTCATCACTATATCCTTTAGCCCATAGATATTCTTCAAAGTCTAGTGAACGCATTGTAAAATCTTCTTTATTACCAACACTATTTGAATGTATTTGATTATAATTAATTCCCATTAATGAACCAGAACAGATAACATCAAATCTTCCATCTTCATGAAAAAATTTTAAAGAAGTGGCTGTATCAGGGTATTCTTGCATTTCATCAAAGAATATTAAAGTTTCTCCAGGTATAAATTTGAAATCATTATTTAATAAGCTTATATTTTTAATAACTTTATCTGTTGTATAACCATCTTGAAATATTTGAGTAAATTGTGGCATAGAAACATAGTTTATTTCAATAAAAGACGTATAGTTTTCTTTACCAAATTTTTTTATTGATGTTGTTTTCCCAATTTGTCTTGCACCTTTAATTATTAATGGTTTTCTGTCTTTTGAATTTTTCCAATCAACTAAATACTTATCGATTTTTCGCTTTAGTTCAGCCATATTATCACTCTCCAAGATAATTTTATCACATTTTTAGAAGGAAAATCAATATAAAAAATCACATTTTTATGAAAAACTATACGTTATATGTATGTTACATAAAATTACGCTATTTTTCAACATTTTTCCTATATATAAATATTCAAATTAATCATTCTTTTAAGTTTATCAATTTCTTTTTTTTAAACAAATATATAATTTTGTATATACATTTTTGTCTTTATATAACTCTTTCTAGTATATATCAAATCAGACATAATCTTTATCTACATTATTTCTTATACTTGTTATTTATAGATTTTTAATATAAAAATTACAAAATGCTAAACTTTCGTCGTTTTATTTTAACAAATACATGAGAAAAATTCTTTATATAGCTTGTTCTAACATTATTACTATTGTTGGCAGAATAAAAGTAGAAAATGATATTGAAATTTATTACAGAAAAAAACGTAATGAAGGTAAACATCATTACGCAGCCATTGTTGCTTGTACTACAAAGCTACTCAGACAAATTTTAGCTTTGTGTAAGCAATTAGATAAGTAGTCATCACCACTTGACTACACTTATATTATATTACAAATCAACACATTATTTCTATATTTTTAAAAATTTAGAAATTTTGTGTCTTTTTGTAGTGTCTATAATACCATAAAATTTTAATATTGACAAATCTTAGAATGTCATAAATTTATAAAATGTATAAAATAAAACACAAAAAAATAGTAAAAAAAGAGCAATTATGCTCTTTTCATATATTAATTAAATCTCTTTTTAACAGTATATGATATTCCTAATCCACTTGCTGCTATTAGACTTAATAGTAAATATAAATTAATATCTGATGTATTTGGGTTATTTTCTTCTTTTGATGGTTCACTAATTGGTTTAACTACTGTACCATTTTCATCAATTATTAATCCTTCTAATAAATATGCTACTACACTTTCTGGATTTTGATAAGTACCTCCACTAATAGAAACATTACTATTATCACCATTATATAAGATTAAATTACTTTTGAAATCACCATTTGTAATATTTAAAGTAACATTTCCACTTTCAGTACCTTTATTATTAGTAATTAAAGAATTACCATTTTCTGAACCTACAAAAGTACCACCATTGATATCCATTTGACCAGAATTTTGAATTACTGAAAAGTCATACCCTTGAACGAAATTACCATTATTAATAGTTGCTTTTTTAACATTTGTAATTCCCCATGCTCCTGCAACTTGTGTTTCAACTCCACCACCATTAATAGTTAAAGTTCCGTTATTATATAATGCAGCATGTCCCTTAACTCCAGCAATTATGTTAGCACCTTCAATAATTAAAGTTCCTTCATTAATTACAGTTGAACATCCAGGAATTGTTGCTGATTGTGGAGTTGTTGTTTTAGATTTATTACTCAACTCAATAACTCCAGTTCCTTTACTATCCTTAATTGTTAAAGTTCCTCCTTTATGAATAGTAATTGCAATACCACTATAGCTTAAAAATTTATGTCCATCTAAATCTAATATATAATTTTCTCCTGCATTAACATCTAAATCATACCCTAAACTACCATCATTTTTTTCAGGATTATTTAAATCAGCTGTAAGTTTAGCCTCAATAATTTTTCCATCTGGTTCACTTTCTCTAATTATCTTAACTTGTTTATCTGGTCCACCAGTATAATTTTGTAAAGTTTTAATATCAATAGCATGTACATCTGGCATAATTATAAATCCTGCAACTAATATTATTGCTAATATCATAAATTTTTTCATTATTTTCTCTCCCTTCATACTAATATTATACGATAACTACCCCCCCCCCGAGTCAATATTTTTTATTATATTTTTAATTAAGTTTTAATTAAGTTTTAATTAAGTTTACTATGTAA